>CAUZAE010000046.1:0-18139 GCA_963577685.1 Gemmatimonadales bacterium UBA6960
GGGGCATGGGACTCGTGAGCAGCCTGCAGAAGAGCATTCCGTCCGCGCGGATATCCTCCGCGTACTTCGCCCTGCCCGTTACCTTGGCGTGGAGATCGGGGGGCGTGAAATTCTCGCCTATAAGGGCCATGTCAGACCTCCCTCGCCGCGCGCATGACGCCGTTTAGATAGTGATCGTAGGCGCCGCACCGGCAGACCGTGCCCGCCATCGCCGCTCTCGCCTCTTCCCTGGTGGGACTGGGGTTCACGTTCAAAAGAGCCACCGCGGTCATCACCTGGCCTGGCGTGCAGAAGCCACACTGCGGGGCCAGCTCGTCGATGAACGCTTGCTGAACCGGGTGCAGCTCGCCCGACGGGCTCTCTACACCCTCCACGGTCGTGAGCTCTCGACCCCGTACGCGCTGCGTCAGAGTCGAACACGAATAGTGGGCCTCACCGTCGATCAGGATCGTACACGCTCCGCACTCGGCACGATCACACGCCAGCTTGGTGCCCGTGAGCCCCAGTTTGTACCGGAGCGTCATCGCGAGTGTCTCGTTGGGGAGCACGTCCACCCGGCGGACTTGCCCATTCACGTTCAACGAGATCAGGCGCTCCACCGCTCCCGCCTGCAGCGCCGGCCTGGTGCTCGCATGCGCGAGATACGGCACTCCCGAGACAGCGGCTCCGGAAGCGATGACCCCCTTGATGAAGTCGCGACGCGACCAGTCGGCACGGCCTTCCAGCCAAGCGAGAGGCGCGAACGGTGGCTTGGGGGGGATGCACACAGTCGGTCCCGCAAGACCGACGTCGGCAGGTTTCCTCTCGGTCATTTGGTCTGGCTCCCGTCTTGGGCAAGCTGGCCAATGGTACAGCCTAGACTAGGGCCGCACAACAAGAATCGGGAGAAGAAACCGGCCTGAGCCCCTTCCGATCACCCTCCTATCTCGGCACCTCGATCCGCAAGGGTACGATCGTCGTGCCCCAATGGAGGCGGAGCGTCGCCTCGTACGGCCCCACAACAGGAAAGTAGAAGCCGAGCGTTTCCATATGCGCTCCCTGTTCCGGCCTAACCGTGATTCGGAAGACCTCGGCGTCGAAGGGGAACATGCCGTGGTGGGTGTCCCATTCGCTGACAACCACGACCTCCCAGGGCTCATGGCTGTGGGGAACCATCCAGATTGCGTAGCGCCTCGCCTCGAGATCATGACCCTCGAACGTGACGGACTCCGAGAACTCGATCTAGGTCGCGACGTTGGCTCCGGGGGTCCAGATGGCGTCCCAATCGACGATACCCCCGAAGAGCTCTCGGCCCCTGGCCACCGGGCGATCGTATTCGAGCGTGATCACCGTTCGGTTCACGGTCTGAGCCACCGAACCGTGCTAGCTCGCTTGTTGGGCATGCGCTGAACTGGTGCCCATCCCTATCACCGAGGCCATCCACATCCCCGCCGCCGTCCGTAGAAATATCCTTCTCATGGGGCCCCTCCCATCGAGGTTGTCTGCCGGTGCTCACTAATGCCAGGAACCGCTGGGAAGCTCCCAGCGTTCCCGACACACAACACTGCTTGCGGCAAACTCCACGCTCGCGCAGGATGACGGTGAGGGAGCTGCGGGTGGGGGATGGGGCTCGAATGGAAGCAAGCGAGGAGCGGAGTGTGACCGATCGAATATCCTCCCTGGGCCAATTACGCGACAGGCTTTTCTCGATGCTCGTGGGCGTTGTCGCGTTCGCCTCATGCACCGCCGCCGATACCGAGCCGAGAGAAGGGTACGTTGACGTCCCCGGCGGCCGGGTCTGGTACCAGACGCTGGGTTCAGGATCGCAAGATGGTGTGCCTCTCTTGGTCATACACGGAGGGCCGGGCTTCGGGAGTTGCTCGTACGTCTCTACGTTGACGGGAATCGCCGAGGACCGTCCCGTCATTATCTATGACCAACTCGGCGCGGGTCGTTCGGACCGACCTGCCGATACTGCGCTCTGGCGTATCCCTCGTTTCCTCGAGGAGATCACCGCGATCCGCCTGGCCCTCGGCCTCGACGAGGTCCACATCCTGGGTCATTCGTGGGGCGGCACCCTGGCCATCGAGTACCTGCTCACCCGACCCGAGGGCGTCCGCTCGGTCGTTTTCGTTGGGCCTCTGATGGGGACCCAGCGTTGGGTCGAGGATGCAAGGCTACTTCGGGCACAGCTTCCAACGAGTCTTCAGGAAGCCCTCCAGGCGGGTGAGGAGTCGGGCCAGTTCACGAGTGCCGAGTACCTTGCGGCCACGGACTCTTTCTACGCTCGTTTTTTTATCCGGAGTGGGTGGCCTCCCCCCGAGCTACCGGGGTGCGAGGAAGACACCGGCCCCAACATGGAAGTCTACGAGTATATGTGGGGGCCTACGGAATTCACGGCGACCGGCACGCTCTCCGACTTCGATCGGATCGATCAGCTCGCGGAGCTCGATCTCCCGACACTCTTCGTCGTGGGCGAGTACGACGAGATCCCGGTCGAAACCGTCTTGGAGTTTCGCGACCTAGTGCCGGGATCCATCGTGGAGATCATCGACGACGCGGGCCATATGGTTCACATCGACGGGACGGCACAGCTCAACGGCGCGGTCAGCGAGTTCCTGGCCGGAATAGACCCGAGCTGAGCGAGCCCCGTCCGACCCTCAGGAGGGCCGGTCCCCCTTGATCGTGACTCGGTAGCCCGACCGCGTCTCGGGAAAGTAGTCCCATATCGCGAGATGCTGCGTGCACCGGTTGTCCCAGAACGCCATCGAGTTCTTCCGCCAGCGGAAGCGGCACTGGAAGTCGCCTCGCTGAACATGGCGAAAGAGGAAGCCCAGAATCGCGTCAGCCTCTGCTTGCGAGAGACCTACAAGGCCGGTGGCAAATAACTCGTTGACGAAGATCGCTTTTCTGCCTGTGACGGGATGGGTCCGAACCAACGGATGTTCGGCCCTGGGGTAGTCGCGGCCACCGTCTTGTCGCCCCAGGAGCGCATTGACTCTCCGGTAGTACGGAGCCCCGTCGTGGATCGCCGTGAGCCCCTGCAAGAAGTCCTTCATCGGTTCCGACAGGGCCTCGTACGCCGCATACATACTGGCGAAGAGGGTGTCGCCGCCCGTTTCCGGTATGGTGAAAAGTCTGAGGATAGAGCCCATTGGGGGCTCCTCGTCGCACGACACGTCAGAGTGCCACGTCTCCCCCGCCACTCGCTTGGAAGATGCGTCCGCGTGGATGATCATCACTTCCGGATGGCCCTCGAGACCCGGATCGTTTGGATGGGCCACCAGCTCTCCGAATCGTTCGCCCAACTCCTTGTGGCGCTCTATCGATATGTCTTGATCCCGGAAGAAAATGACCTGATGGGCCTCGAAAGCCTCCCGGATGGCGACGAACGCAGCCTCGTCCAACGGCTGGCTGAGATCTACGTTGCCGATTTCCGCCCCGATCACTGGCGTCAGCGGGGTAACGGTGGGGTTACTCACCTGCCTCTCCCCTTGGCTCATCGTCCGTCTCCCGCAGCAGTGACAGGCCGCAGCTCCAGACTGTAGACCGGCCGAGCGTCCGCTTGCGCGATGGTCCAGCTCGTCCGGTGCACGAGCCTCGCGATCCGCTCCATCTTCTGGTATTCGATGCGGTCGGGTGTGTCGTCGGGAGTGTGGTAGTCGGGATGCAAGCCCGTATGAAACCAAAGCGCCGGAACGCCCTTTTGCAGGAACGGCCAGTGATCGCTCCGCCGGAGCAGGTTGGACCGGTTGTTGTCGTAGCGGAACTTGAGCTCCAGCCCATACATCTCATTGGCTCCCTCGACGGTGGCCCTCATGTCGGCGCTGTAGGTCTGGCCGAGGATGTTGATGGCGTTCGCGTTCGATTCCGCGGTCTGGACGTCCAGCCCTCGGAACCGGCCTCCCCCGTCTTCGAGGACTTCCTCGTTCCTCCCTATCATGTCCATATTGAGCACCGCCGCGATGTTCTTCAAAGCGAAGCGGGGTCGCTCCGCGTGGTACCAAGCTCCAAGCAACCCCCGCTCCTCGGCGTCCCATGCGGCGAACATCACCGTCCTGCTCGGTCGCCGTCCGTCCCGGGCCGCCTCCGCGTACGCCTCGGCGATTTCCAGCAGGCCTACGATGCCCGATCCGTCGTCGTCCGCGCCATTGAACACGTCTGCACCATCGACTCCGTTGTGGTCATGGTGCGCCGTGATGATGATGACTTCGTCACGGAGAACCGGATCGGCGCCTTCGATCAGGCCGACCACATTACGTGCCGGCGCGGTGTGACGCTCCACGGATGCACGGATCGAGACCACAGGACCCGGTAGGTCGATCGGGCCCAGGCCGGATACACTCTCCGAGGCGGCTGCCAGCTCCTGGAGGGTTCGGCCAGTGCCGGCCACGAGTCGCTCAGCCAACGCCGCGGAAACTTGGAGGACCGGAATCCGGATCTGGTCCACCCAAATCCCGAGCGTGAATCGCTCGATACGGCGGGGTGAGGACGGCCAGTAGTTACTCGCCGCTTGGGCGAAGTCCGCCACCGCCGGGCGGTTATGAACGTCCCGCACGAACAATATCCCCGCGGCTCCCCTGGCCTGGGCGGCAAGCGCCTTGCGCCACCCGGTCGACGCGTTCGCCGTCACGATTCCGTCGAAGGCGCTTTGGGGGTCATCCACTCCCGGTTCCCTGTCCAGAACCAGGACAACCTTTCCGGAGACGTCCTGGCCGGTGTAGTCGTCGTAGAAGAAAGCCGGCTCCACGATGCCGAAACCCACGAATACGAGCTCTCCCTGTCCGCTCGCCGTCGCGCTGAAGTTGAGCGGATAGAAGTCTTCACCGAGCCCCCGGGAGCGCCCACTGAACCCGTCACCCGTGACTGTGAGCGTATTGTCCTCGGCGACGGAGAACCACGCGAGGTCGAACGGCTCGAAGAATGATCCATCCGCGCCGGCCGGCTCCAGCCCGAGACTGTCGAATCGTGACGCAATGAAGTCGGCGGCGCGCTCGATGTCCGGCGTCCCGACCAACCGCCCGCGCATGCCGTCTCCCGCCAGATAGTGAAGGTCCGTGCTCAACTCTTCGGCGGTAATGGAATCGTTATAGGGCGCGTCGTCCGACGGGCCGCACGCGGACATGAGCATGGCTGCGGTCGTCAACACGTGAAGGGCGGTGTGGTTATTCATCTTGATCTCCTGATCGCCTTAGCTCCTGATCGTCTTAGCCAAACCCGGCGGGGGGGGCGCCAAGACCCGAAGGAGACGGTGGGGCGAGGGCGTGAGCATGGCAAGGACCGACCCTGTCTCGGCCCTGACATACGAGTGAGATTCATCTCCGATTTCTCGGTGGGAACCTCCTGGTGTATGCAGTGCCATGAGCACCAGGTCTTCCTCTCAGTCCCCACCACTGTGGCAGGTGGCGGTCGCATTCGCCGCCATCTACCTGATCTGGGGCTCGACATACTTGGCGATCCGGTTCGCCATCGAGACCATCCCTCCGTTCTCTATGGGCGCGCTCCGATTCCTGGTGGCAGGCGGACTCGTCTACGCGGCGGCACGCACGAGGGCCCCCCGACCGACAGCCAGGCACTGGCTCTCAGCGGTGATCGCTGGGACCCTCCTTCTCGGCGGAGGAAACGGAGGGGTCGTCTGGGCCGAGCAATGGGTTCCGTCTGGACACGCAGCTTTGATCGTAGCCACGGTTCCGCTGTGGATGGTTCTACTCGACTGGCTCTTCGGAAGCGGCCGTCGGCCGTCGAGCGCCCTTCTGATCGGACTCGTGTGGGGGTTAGTCGGTGTCGGACTCCTCGTGAGCTCGAACCAGGTGGGGGCCCAGAGCCGGGACGGCCTTCTAGGGGGACTGGCGTTGTGTTTCGCGTCCTTGTCCTGGGCGGCCGGCTCGATCTACTCCAAAGGGGCTCGGCTCCCTGATTCCCCGTGGCTCGCCACCGGCATGCAGATGTTGGCGGGAGGGGTCGTACTCGGCATCCTGGCCATGGTGGCGGGCGAGGGGGCGCGCTTTCATCCGTCGGACTTCTCGTTCAAGTCGATTCTTGCGCTCGTCTACCTGATCGTCTTCGGCGCTCTGATCGCGTTCACGGCGTACATCTGGCTCCTCGGTGTGACCACCCCCGCCCGGATCTCGACCTATGCCTACGTCAATCCCGCGGTCGCCGTTCTCCTCGGCTGGCTCCTGGCGGAGGAGCACCTCGATGGGCAAGCCGCGCTGGCCATGATCATCATTCTGTCCGCCGTCGTCGTGGTCTCGCTAAAGGGGGGGGCTCGATCCCCTGTGCGGGTCACTCACGCGGATCATTCGCACTGACGTCATCATCGCCGTAGCCCTCATACGTACCGAACACTCGGGTCTCCTCGGCCACCTTTTCGAGTGCCTCCAGACAATCCGCCAGCGCATCCGCCTCGGGGGCCTTGAACTCCATGAAGAAGCGGTACTGCCAGGGCGATCCCCTGATCGGACGGGCCACGATCTGCGTCATATCGACACCGTGATCGCCTATGACGGCGAGGACACGATGAAGCGAGCCCGGCTCGTTTCGGATGACCACCGCAGCAGCGGCACGGACGCCCTCCGCAGCAGCGGGGGTGTCCGGAGCCACCAGCTCGAAGAAGCGCGTGTAGTTTCGGTGATCGTCTTCGACCCCGGTGCGGAGGACGCTCGCACCGTACAGCTCGGCCGCGAGGGGGGAAGCGATAGCCGAGTCATAGGTGACGGCGCCGAGCATCATGTCTTTCACACTACCGGCCGTATCGTAGGTGACGATCGACTCGAGAGACGGATTGTCTTCGAATAGTGTACGGCACTGTTTCAGCGCCACGGGGTGCGAGGCCACGGATCGCACGTCCTCGAAAAACATGTCGGGCCGAGCGGAGAGACAAAGATGGATCCGGACCCGGGTCTCCCCCACGACTCGGAGCCCCGTGGACCAGAGAAGCTCGAGACTCTCGACAACCGGGCCGGCCAGGGCATTTTCCACCGGTAGCACCGCACGTTCCGCCTCGCCGCTCACAACGGCTTCGAACGCCTCCACGAACGTTCGACACGGCACGAGATCGAACTCGGAGTACAGCAATTGCTGTACAGCGGCGTGGCTGAACGAGCCGGCCTCGCCCTGGATGGCTACGGGGTTCATCCCGTCCCTCTTCATTCTGAAGGATTACGATCGGCAGAAGGTCGGCGTCCGGGTACGCCGACGCAACGGAGCCTCACGTCTTCCCGAGGCAAAACAGCTTGACCAAGAAAGAGGGGCAAGCGACCTTACCCCCAGGCGGAAGGAAGCACATGGGTGGACGATGTCAGCGCCGCCAGGTTCGTCCGTCACCAATTCGAGGAGCAAAAGATGAGTGTCAGAGGCACGGTGAAGTGGTTCAATGATCAGAAGGGCTTCGGGTTCATCACCCCGGAGGACGGAAGTAAGGACGTGTTCGTCCATCATTCGGCGATCGTTGCCGAAGGCTTCAAGTCGCTCGCCGAGGGAGAGAGCGTGGAGTTCGAAGTGGTCGAAGGGCAGAAGGGGCCGGCCGCCGAGAACGTCCAGAAGCTGTAACCGTCTTCACGCGAGAAGGCCTCGACCTCAATGGTCCGATGGGCCGCTCCGACTCGGGGCGGCCCATTTTCTTTGGAGGGCTTGGTGAAGACCCACGATCCGGATAATCCGTTCACCGCCTTCACCCGTCACCAAGGGGTGGTCGTCCTCGACGGAGGAATCGCGACGACGCTCGAGACCCTCGGGTGCGATCTGGACGACGACCTTTGGTCGGCAAAAATCCTGTTGGAAAATCCGGACGCCGTCCGCCGGGTGCACTCGGACTTTCTGCACGCCGGGGCGGATTGCATCACTACATGCACCTACCAAGCGTCCATCCCGGGGTTCGTCGCGCGGGGACTCAGCGAAGACGAGGCGGTGGGGATGATGGGTCATGCGGTAAAGCTCGCGACCGAAACGCGCGACGCCTTTTGGAGCGATACCCGGAAGCGTGATCCTCGGCTGCGCCCATTGGTGGCTGCCGGCATCGGACCCTATGGCGCTTACCGCGCAGACGGCTCGGAATATACGGGGGCGTACGACGTGGGATCCCGCGACCTCCACACATTCCACGAGAGGCGCTGGAGCATTCTCGCCGGCAGCCCCGCAGATCTACTCGCTTGCGAGACGATTCCTTGTCTAGAAGAGGCGATCGTGTTGCTGGAGCTATTGAAGCGAACACCCGATCAATGGGCCTGGATGAGCTTCAGCTGCCGCGACGAAGCACATCTGTGCGACGGGACGCCCCTGGGTCACGCGGTCGAGCTCTGTGACGTCGAACCGCGAATAGCCGCGATCGGTGTCAACTGTACGGAGCCGTCAGACGTCCCTGGCCTGATCACGACGGTGCGGCAGGCGACCCAAAAGCCGATCATCGTCTATCCCAACGCCGGAGGCACGTGGGACGCGATCCACAGGACGTGGACGGGCGACGTCTCGCACCTTGAGTGGCCCGACCTCGCAACCCAGTGGCGCGGCCTCGGGGCCGCCGTCATCGGGGGCTGTTGCCGGGTGAGCCCTGACGACATCTCTCAGATGCGCGACCGTCTGCTCACGGCCTGAGCGACCGTGACCCGGATCTTTGTCGACGCAGACGCCTGCCCCGTGAAGGAGGAGGTTTACCGCGTCGGCCAGCGCTACGATATCGAGGTCGTCCTCGTGTCCAATGCGTGGCTCCGGACCCCCCGTGAAGGACGGGTCGAGTTCGTGTTGGTGGGCGGAGAACTGGACGCCGCCGACGCCTGGATAATCGAGCACGTCACCGAGAACGACATCGTAGTCTCAGCGGACATCCCTCTCGCTGCTGCCTGTCTCGAAAAGGGTGCTCGGGTCACCGGCCCGAGAGGCCGACCGTTTACAGAGCAGTCGATAGGAGACGCCCTCGCGACACGGGAACTCATGTCCCAGCTCCGCGAAATGGGCGAGATGACCGGAGGCCCCCCACCCTTCGAGAAACGTGACCGCTCGAAGTTTCTCCAGACGCTGGACCAGATGATCCATGCGGTCCGTCGCGCACAAACGTGAGGGCAGGTCGTCGCACGGCGGGTCACGATCCCCTTGGAGAACGCGTTGGCGAACTCATGCCGCTTAATTACCGAGGCGAACCGCATTTCCGTGACCGATATTCTCGTCATAGATTGCTGGATGTTGTGCAAGAAACAGCTAATTAGGGTGATTATTGGCCCTTGGCCTTGAATAATGCGCACGTTTTTTCCCAAAATTAGGGGAGCCGAAACCCTTGACCAAAGCGATTACGTCCGCCACCCTTGGTGACCCATCTGAATAGTACGGTGGGAGATCCCGCGAGTCCTGTCGTCGCGGCGCCTAGCGCGGGGGAGTTTCCGCGCACGTCATGTAGTCGGTAGGTCCGGATGCATCCGGACTCCGACAGTGACCATTCAAGGAGTAGGGATGATGCGTACCAGAGGGACAGTAAAGTGGTTCAACGATCAGAAAGGCTTCGGCTTCATCACGCCGGAGGACAACAGCAAGGATTGCTTCGTTCACCATAGCGCCATTCAAGCGGAGGGCTTCAAGACTCTGAACGAGGGCGACGCTGTGGAGTTCGAGGTGGTTGAGGGCCAGAAAGGTCCGGCCGCGGAGAACGTTGTGCGACTTTGATCAGTCCGGAAGCCTGAGACGCTACAGGCTGGGGACCGCTCCGATTCGTCGGAGCGGTCCTTTCCTTTATGGTGAAAAGAACACTTCGAGTCAGAGCCCCTCCGAGACCAAATCAAGAAGATCCCCAATGAACGTGGACTTTCCGACTCGAGGAGGCCCTTCAAGATCTCCAGAGCTTCGGTTCACTCCGAGATGGAGAATCGGCTGTGTCGGTCCGAATGGTGGCCGAAATCCTGGAGTCGTCGGCGACCCGCCTCGCCCGCGTGCTGGGACAGCCCACACAGCGACTACCTGCGGGGTTGATCCGATACAGGGATCCAGGTGTCGAAGCCCAGAGACAGCGTTATTTCGACCACGGGGGTGGACGGGGAGCGGTCGGTCAGGAAGAGGACGACGCGCTCATTCAACCACCCAGATCGGGTTCGTGAAAATCCAAGGAACGACGCCTCGAGCCAGAACGAGAGAAATCTCGAGACGGTACGCGCCGGGCCCGGGGAGAGGCCTCGATCGGTAACCTGGACCCGCACCCTCATCGACGAGCACGCCGTCCAAGAAGAGCCTGACCAGTACGGGGACCGACACTTCCGGCGTCGTGGCAGCGATGCGAACGGACCCGACCTCCCACGCCAGACGACCCCCCAGAGTGGCAGACCCTACGGTGTTCCTGGCACGCACCACCAGACCCGAGCCATCCGCGATGCCGTCGAACGAACAGAAGCTCCGACCCTGCCGAAGCGCTTCCGTCACGAGGTCGGCATCGTGAGCGGCGTCACCCGTAGGATCACCCGACAGCAAGGCGTGTTGCCGAGCGAGTCGGAATAAGTCCCGATAGGCCGGAAACGGAAGCGCGACACGGTCGCTAATGGGCATGTGGGAGTGGGCATCAACCGAGCACAGTCCCATGATCCGGTGCCCCTCGGCGAGCAGGTCGTCCCATCGGGACAACGTCGCTGCGGGCCGATCCAGCAGCTCGAGCATTGCGGATACCGCCCTCGTCGGCAGGAGGAGCAGCGCCTTCGACCAGTCCCGCCATCCATCGTCGCGCAGGTCCGTATCCCAGTTCCAGATTTCGATCGCATCGAACGCGGCGGGATCCCACTCCAGCCACGGTTGGGCCGGGCCCTCGGGATGCGCGACCACTCGAAGCCCGGGGCCCGACGAAACCGACGGCCCCAGCGGAGACCCGGCTTCTTCGGCCTCCCTCCTTCGGGTGATTCTCAGGGCGGGATCTTCGCCCCCGAGAACCAGCACGTGGCCCGCCGGCACCCGCGCCTCTTCCCCGAGCACCAGCAACGTCTCGGCGCGGTATTCGGCGGTGGGCATAGCCCAAACGTTGTGATCCGTAATCGTGAGGAAGTCCAAGCCTGAGTCCCGAGCGGCGACGGCGACCTCGTCGAGCGTATCCCCTCCGTCGGACGCCACGGTGTGGACATGGATGGCGCCGACCCATTCCTGCGGGCTTACGTTCGAGCGAGTGGCCACCGGAAGACGTGTGGCCCATATCGCATAGATGACGGCCACCGCGAGAAGGACTCCGCCCATCTTGGCGGCTTTCCGGCGTCGTTTTCGCAAGCGCTTACCTATGGAGTGCGTTCGAGGCAGCCTATCGGCCCACTGGTCCGGGGACAGTGGATGCTATGCGGAGGCTCGGTCCGCGAAAAGGCCGCGGGCCGACACCCGAAAACGACGAACGGGGAAGAGTCTCCCCTCCCCCGCTCGCCCGGCACTCGACCAGACCGTTTACTGACCGCGTTTTCGGAAGGGATGGCGCCCACTCCGGGTCAACAGGTCGACTTCGAAGGAATCACCACCTACTACGGCCATTTGGGCCCAGTTCGTGCCATCGAAAGTGATCACCACAGTCCGACTTCTGGTTACGTCCTCCTCGGGGCCATCGGTGATCGTCAAATCTCTCTCGCGCGTTCCGCTCGCGGTTCAGGAGTCTCGGGAAAACTCGCGAGTCCCGTCCATCAGCATATGAATGCTGGCCGTAGTCACGGGATCGTGAGACAGCTGCTCAATCCCCGCTGTATCGTAGAACGTCACGGTGCGCGTATACGAGCCGGTTCCATCCTCTGGCGGTGCAGGAAGGACGCCTCCCACCATCAGCTGACCCATATCGGCCAGATTCTCCAGTGCGGCATCGGCTGCCACCATCGCGACGTCGCGGGTCAGTAGCGCCTCGGCCAGTGAGTCCTCGGGTCCAGAGGCGTCGCTACAAGCCCCCGCTACAGACACGCCGAGAACCACGCAAGCTTGGGTGATGCGATACTTCATTTCCGTTCTCCTATGTGAGACTTCTCGCCGGACTGTGTGGCTTACTCATCCCCTCCAACGAGGTTTGACTGCGAAGTCGTCCGGAACGTTAGGTGGATGAACTTGTGCCCTATGGTCCCGGAGACCCAGGTTGCCTAGGGCAGCCCCATATTCAAGATGAGGACTCCCCTGGAGAAACTCCATGTCACAGCTCAGAGGACTGTTAATGATCGCGCATCGCTTCGCCACCCTCACGGCCGTCTTGGCAGTCCTCCCCTGCTTCCCCGGCAGTTGGCTCGACGCTGAACTAGCGGGCCAGACTCAGCCCCCCAAGATCTTCATCTCGGTCGACATGGAGGGGATCGGGGGCATCGGAACCTCGAGGATGACTAGTGCCTCGGGAAAGGACTACGCGACGGGGCGTGCGCTGATGACGGCGGAGGTGAACGCCGTCGTCGAGGCGATCTTCCAGCTCGGCCCCGCAGAGATTCTGGTGAACGATTCGCACGGTGACATGCAGAACCTCCTGCACACGCGTCTGGACGAGCGGGTGCAGTACATCCAGGGCAATAACAAGCCCCTCGGGATGGTTCAGGGCCTGGACGAGTCCTTCGACGGTGCGATTTTCCTCGGGTATCATGCACGAGCAGGGACAGAGGGCGGCTTCTTGGCCCACACCGGGTCGGGGTCGGTCAAAGGCCTTTGGCTGAACGGAGTGGAGGTCGGTGAGGGGGGTCTCAACGCGCATTACGCGGCGTCGCACGGGGTCCCGGTGATCCTGGCCAGTGGAGACTTGGTCTTCACCGTCCAGTTCAAGAAGCTCGTAAACGCACGCACCGTGACGACCAAGGAGGCCATCGGGTCCTCAGTCGCCCGCCTCGTTCATCCTGAGGTGGTCCGGCAACGCCTCCGGGAGGCGACGCGGGCAGCAGTCGAGGATTTGGATCACGCCCGCCCGATTTCCGTCCGTGAACCCGTCAATATCGGGGTGCGATTCGCCACCACGACCCGCGTCGACATCCTGCAAGCCGTCCCCGGGATGCGGAGAGTGGATGGAACGAGTGTCGAGTACGACGCCACCGACATGACCGAGGCCTACATGCTGATTCGGCTCATGTACAAGTACGTAAGCTGGTAATGGAGGACACCGTGCCTCGACCTACCGCAAACACTGCGTACAGTGTGCATCCGTCCATTCCGTACGCCCAGGCGATCATCGCTAATCTTCCGGCCAAGACCGGCCACTCTCTCGCCGAATGGACAGCGCTCCTGAACCGGGACACGGCCGGCGACGCCGAGGCGCGGCGCGATTGGCTGAAGGCGACGCGTGGGATCGGAGGCACGACAGCTCGGATGATCGCCCAGGCCTCTTGTCGGTCAAGGCTCGGAGGGATGGGCCTCCGACGCCTATCTGGCGGCCGCCGCCGGCTACGTCGAGACCATGTACGAAGGCAAGGGGTCCTTGCGACCGCTCTTCGACGCGTTGGTCAAAATGGCTCGCTCTCTGGGAGCGGACATCAGGATCTGCCCCTGTACGACCATCGTCCCTCTTTATCGCACCCACGTGTTCGGAGAGATCAAACCGACTACGAAGACCCGAGTCGACCTCGGGCTGGCCCTCAGGGGAGTCGACGGCCCGCTCCCCGAAAACCTCATCGACACGGGAGGTCTCGCCAAAAAGGATCGCATCACGCACCGCTTCGCCCTGTCGTCGGTAGACGACATCGACGGGGACGTGCGCGAGTGGTTGGGAGTGGCGTACGGGCTGGACGGATGAGAATCGTAGCCGCTCCCCCACCCTCTGGTTATTGTCCCATTCCCTGAACAACGACAGAACCCACGAGGATCCCATGCGTCTAAGCAATGCATTCACCGCCCTAGTGCTGGCGGCTCTGTTCCTGCCCGGCACGCTCCTCGCCCAAAACGCCCGCCAGTCCGCTTCGTCACAGAATGGAATGGTGGCCGCCGCACAGCCGTTGGCTACAGAAGCAGGCGTACGCATGCTGGAGATGGGTGGCAACGCCGCCGACGCCGCCGTGGCTGCAGCGTTCGCCACTGCCATCGTAGAATCCACCATGAACAGCATTGGAGGGCGCAATCAGATTCTCGTCGTCCTACCGGACGGAAGCGTTCTGGGGATCGACGGGACGACGCAGGCGCCCTGGGACTACGACTACGACACAGCCCCGCAGGCAGCATATGGGTACCCTGTCATCGGTCTACCCGGAGCGGTGGCCGGCCTCATGCGACTCCACACTGAGCACGGCTCGCTTCCTTTAGAGACAGTGATGGCTCCAGCCATCGACTATGCGGAGAACGGCTTCCGACTCCTACCTAACGAAGCGTCGCGGCAGATTAGTAACGCTAGACGGTCAGCCGAATTCCCCGGAACCGCTGCTATATATCTCAAGGAAGACGGAACACCACGATTGGGCGGCGACTTACTTGTCAACAAAGACTACGCAGCCACCCTGCGTGCTGTACGCGACGGTGGGCACGATGCCTTCTACAAGGGTGAGATCGCTGAACGGATGACCGCGGATTTGGCCGAGCACGGCAGTACAGTAAAGCTTCGGGCGTTCCACGACTACGAAGCTCTCGACTCGAAGATTCTACGGGGGAGTTACCGGGGCTACGACGTCGTCGGGCTAGACGTACCCGCCGCAGGTGCCGTGGTCATCCAAGCACTTCACATCATGGAGAATTTCGACCCGAACTCCATGGACAACGAGGAGTGGGCAGCTATAACGGGCCAGGCACTGGGCATCGCCAGCGACGACTGGAGGGGGTCGGGGACCGACACCGCATCAGCCCGGGCAATCTCTAAGGAATGGGCCGCCAAGATGGCGATGCAGGTCCGGACACCGGCCAGTACCGGATTAGAAGACGGTTCATACCTGCCGGAACTCGACTCCCGGAGCGACGAACAGGGACACACGACACACCTTACGGTAGCCGACGAAAACGGCATGTTTGTGGCCCTCACACAAACCCTGGGGCCCAACATGGGCTCGTCCGTGGTGACACCCGGACTGGGCTTCCTTTACGCCTCGACTTTGGGTGGATACTTAGGGCGCATGGAGCCAGGTGAACGGGCCCGTAGCTTTATCTCGCCCGTGATCGTGATGAAGGACGGCGTGACCATCCTGGCCCTCGGAGCAGCTGGCGGTAACCGCATCGTGTCGGGCGTGGCCCAGGTAATCTCCCGCATTATCGACGACGGCCTGACACTGGCCGAGGCGCTGGAGGCTCCGCGCGTCCACATGAACCGCGACGGCAGCCTGGACGCCGAAACATCCCCCGTCATTGGGTGGCAGCCCGAAGAGCTGGGAAACATGAGGGCACTAGGCATCAACGTCACGGAAAACTCTGGAGCCGGAGCATTTTCTCGGGTGCATGCCATCCAGTACGATCCGGAGACCAGGACCTGGTACGGGGTTGCCGACCCCGATTGGGAGGGCAGCGCCCGTGGCCCCATGAGACACTGACCCTCACGAGGACCCTCGTACAAGAGTTTTTGTCCGCCTGCACGTGTGGCACCAAACCTGATACCAGTGCGAACGCCATTCTGGTCAGTATAGGGCTTGAGCTTCAGTTCTAACGCTAGATTCGCGCGATCATGCCATGCCCCTAAGTCCAGCTCGCGGTCACTTCAAGCAAGCGATCGATCTCCTCGTCGGTGTTGAAGAGAGCAATGCCGGCACGAAGCTGGGCGCCCCCATCTCTCACAGTCAAGGTGATGGAAGCCTCATCCAAGGATTGGTGAACCATGTCGAGGTCATGTCCGTGCTCGAACGTGACGATGGCTGATCGATTACCCCGGGGTGTCAGGACATCGTGCCCCTGGGCTCGGAGTCCTTCGTTGAGACGGTTCGCCAGCGCCACCGTATGCCGTTCGACATTCTGTACTCCGACCCGGAGCAAGTAATCGAGGGCGGCGCTTAACTGGAAGACGGCCCCGAACGACATGGTGGCGTACCCGTATTTCTTCGCGTCTTCGTGGAGCCGAAAGCGGTGTCCGCCCAAGTCCTCGGCCGACTGGAGCGATCCGAAGCGGTCCACGCTCACTGTATCCAGAAGCTCCGCCTTCACATAGAAGGGTGCTACGCCGAACCCGCCGAGGAGCCATTTGTAGGTGCCGGCCGTGAAGAAGTCGATGCCCGTGTCCCGAACGTCCAAATCGAGCATGCCGACCCCTTGGATGGCGTCGGCATAGAGGTACGCGCCGTGATCGTGGGCCAAACGGGCGAGGGCGGCGAGGTCGTGCCGATACCCGTTCACGTGCGAGATCCACGACACCGAGACAAGCTTGGTTCGGTCGTCCACCTGTTCAGCGAACGCTTCCGCAGAAGCGGCACCGCCCTGATTCCGCACCGTCCGCACTTCGATACCGCGCGTCTCCCGGAGGTGCTGATACAAAATGTAGGTCGTGTCGTAGTGGAGATCATCGACGACAACGTTGTCGCCGGGACGGAAGTCGAGGGCGCGAGTGACGATGTTCTCCCCGTCGCTCGTAGCGAAGAGAACGCCGATCTCTTCCTCGGTCGCCCCGACCAGGCGCGCGAACTTCCCACGCATGGCATTCGTCTCTCCGAGCATGCTCCCGAGGCTCACTGGATCGCGAGCCTTCCGCTCCGCAAAGTCCTGTGCCGTTCGCACCGCCTGCAGTGGAGACGGCGTGATGTAGGCCGAGTTCAGGTAGATCCCCTGCTCCACCACGGGGAAATCCTTGCGAACGTCGAGGGGGTCCTGCTGTAGAGCGGCGACGGCGCCGGGCTTCAGCCCACCGACCGCCGCAGCCGCGGATACGCTACCGATGAACTTGCGACGCGTGAGATCCACTTTGCCTCCTTGGGTATGCGACCGACTGCCGTGATCATAGCGAGGTCGGGGCCGCGGGGGGAAACCCTCACGTACTCCTGGGATCATCGGAGGGCGCGGACGCGCCATACATGATACGGATGCCCTGAGGCTCCCCGGCCTCATTGTTGACCAGCCGCCAATCCTCCCCTTCTTTCTTTCCCTCGGACAACGCCACGAGAATCAGCTTGAACTGCCGACGAATCGGCCGGTCAATCCACCACACGATACACATTCTCACCGACGAGCGTCAGGAGATTCTCCGGCGGCACGAGCCCGGGCATCTCACGAGCCCGTCGGGACGAGAGACGCCCGCTCGATCCTATCCAGCTCCGGGAATTCTTCTTCGAAGTAGTCCGCGCCACGCGCGAGCGCCATGGCCTGGTAGACCCCCTCGCCGCGGGGCGGTCCATCGCCGTACTCGGCGTATAAGCGATCTACGACGTCCATCCCCTCGACGACTTCACCAAACGGAGTGAACTGGTCATCTAGGCTCGAGTTGTCCCTGTAGTTCACGAAGACCTGCGTGGTGCGACTGTTGGGTCCGCTACGCGCGAATGAAACACGTCCTCTCACGTTTGATCGACCCGTCGGATCGTCAGCAAGGAGTTCCTTCTGCCACACGAAATTCACGTATGGGTCGTCGTGAATGCCCCAGCTGGCCGTGAAGTCCTTCAGCACACGATGGAAGCGAACCCCGTCGTACCATCCTTTCTTCACCAGGTTGTAGAATCGGTCGGCTCCGATTGGAGCCCACTGCCGGTGGACCTCGATCACGAATACCCCCGTGGTCGTTTCCAATCGAGCCCGGTAGCTCTCGGGGGCCCTCTCGTTGAACCGGGTCGCATAGAGGAGCGGATTTTCGAGCCTCGGATCGTCAGGGACGTCATCCCCCGAGCCGCCACACCCGGAGGCGAAAACCATTCGGATGAGAATCGCGGCCATTGAGGCTCGGGGTGCAGTCCGCTGTGCGAGCATTTGCGACTTCAGCCTCCTTGCGGATCCCGACCGGGGGGCGACGGCTAGAGACTCGTCCGAAATCATCACGGGAGCAATATAGGTGTTGAATTAAGAAAGAGAGCCCCACCCCCAGTAATGGGGCGGGGCTCTCTCAGCAACCAGAAGAAGTCGCTGGCGAATCAACCTCCGGGTCTGCGCTGCCGACGCCGCTTCCTTCTGTGCTGCTCGTCACCCTCGCCGGACCGGACCTCTACCTCGAAAGCTTGAGCGTCCTCCAGACCGAGGAGGTGGAGCTCACCCTCAAATCCGTCCAGGGCCTCGAGGACGTTCAGGGCCTTGAGCTGCTCGAGCGACTTCAGCTCCTCAAGCGCGGCTAATCCTTCCAATTCTTCCAAACCATCCAAGCCCTCTAGTCCTTCCAGTGCCTCTTGAA
>CAUZAE010000047.1:0-17890 GCA_963577685.1 Gemmatimonadales bacterium UBA6960
CTTCCCGGCCACGGCCCAGTCCGGCAACCGCCCTTGCGCCGCCTCGGCAACCAACGGATGAAGTTCCGAGCCTTCACTCATGGGCTTTCGGTTTTCCGCATATGCTCTTCCTTGGGAACCCCTTTTGAAACTCCTGACGCTGACACGCCACCTGTGCGGAAGTTCCCTCTCCACTAAGACGCTATCTTGTTGGAATGGCGATGCGATGGGACCCCGTAGTTACGGCCGTGGTTGCCGCCGAGCTGACTGATCTCCTACGGGGCGCTCGGCTCAAGGGCGTTTTCTTGGATCATGGCCGAGGGACCCTTCACGCGTACTTCCGAGAGGCCACCGTACTGGCTGAACTCAACGCCTCGGGTTGCGGTGTAGAGATCCTGGAGGCGAGCGAGCCACCGGAGGGCCTTCGATCCTTCCCTTGTAAGCTCTCCGTCGTCGAGTCCCTACCCGACGAGCGCGTGCTCGTGTTCGTGCTTCCGAGGGTGCGCGGCCGGGGAGGAGCGCTTCGGATCATCCTGGAGCTCGCGCCAAATTGGGCGAACGCGGCACTGGTAGAAGGAGACGACTGGACTGTTCGGCACGTCCTGACCGGACGTGGGGGCCCGCGCAAGCCTCGGATCGGCCACCCTTATACGAGGCTCGAACCGACACGAAGTGGGTGGGACTCTCCCCTCGACCTCGGCGAGTGGCTTGCCCTATTGGAGCCCGAAGACCTTGAGCGGCGAGAGAAGAGGCTCATACGAGACGTCGCCTTCACCTCTCCCCTAAACGCCAAGGCACTGGTCGGGGGACACTCCGGAGGGCCGGAGGGCGGGGGGCCCTCCTCTCTCGAGGTTGGCTACGAGCTTTGGCTGCACCTGAGGGACGTTTGCCACGGCGGCCGGGACACACGCTCTGCCCCCGAAGTCTCTCTCCTCGACTGTCCCTGGGGACCACAACCCTACCCGGTACCTTTGCCGGGTTATGCATGTCAGCCGGCAGAGTCCCTCCTAGACGCCATCCGTGAGACCAGAAGGAGTGACGGGACGCGACCCGTCCTCGTTCCCTCCCTTTGGCTGGACGCCTTGACCGATGCCCTCAAGGCGGCTGGGAAGAGACACCGGAGGCTCACCGCGGAGCTAGCCAGGGCTGCTGACCCGGAGGAATTGCGGAACGAGGGCGATCTGATTCTTGCCAACCTCGACCGTGTCGCCAGAGGAGTTGCCAGTGTGAAGCTACCGGGGTGGTACGGTGGCACCGTGACCCTATCGCTCGACCCGTCCCTCTCTCCACAAGAAAACGCTGGACTCCGCTACGAGAGAGCCGGGCGGGGGGAGCGAGCCCGAGAACGTCTTCCCCGCTTGATTGAGCACGAAGAGGCCAACGTCCAGCGCCTCCGCGAACTCTCGGAGCGAGCACAGGCGGGCCAGGTCACGACCGCCGAAATTCGAGCCGTGCTACCCGATGTACGTGTGGGGGCGACCGGGGGAAAGCAAGGAGCTCGCCCGACTCTCCCCTATCGGCGCTTCCAAACCACGGGTGGACGGGACATCTGGGTCGGCCGAGGCTCTAAGTTCAACGATGAACTGACGTTCAAGCACGCTAGACCGAACGACATTTGGCTTCACGCCCGGCACGCAGCCGGAGCCCACGTAGTCCTGCGATGGACCGGAGAGGGCACCCCACCACCACGCGATCTCCAGGAGGCAGCCAACCTTGCTGCCCTTCACTCCAAGGCTCGAACGTCAGCGACGGTGCCGGTTGATTGGACCCGCCGCAAGTATGTTAGAAAGCCGAGAAAAGCGCCTCCGGGCCGCGTCCAACCGGATCGCGTAAGCACCGTATTCGTGGCGCCGGATCCTTCCCTCCTCGAGCGACTCAAGGAATCTTAGCCTCGTCCATGGCTGACCTGAGCGAGGCAAGGAAGGCCCCCGCCCCCTCTACCCCCCCCTGGTCCAATGCCGTGATCAGCGCGCTACCGACGACGACGCCGTCCGCAATCCCCGTGACCGCCGCCGCCTGTTCAGGAGTCGAGATCCCAAAGCCCACAGCCACCGGAAGATCCACTTGCTCCCGAAGAGCCCTCACGTCGTCTTCCAGATCAGCGGTCAACGCCGCCTGAGCTCCCGTGACGCCCGTCCTCGAGATGTAGTACACGAACCCCTGACCACTCGCCGCGATCACCGAAGCGCGCTCGGACCGGGTGGTCGGTGCAACCAGTCGGATCAGGTCGAGTCGAGAGTCGAGGACGGCTTCCTCGAGGTCGGGGTCCCCTCCCATCGGCACGTCCGTCAAGAGGAGTCCCTGCGCCCCTGCATCCGCCGCATCGGCGAGGAACGCCTCGACACCGTATCGAAGTAGAGGATTCAGATAGCTGAAGAGTACCACCGGCGCATCCGAGTCCTTCCTGAACTGAGCAAGGATCTCGAGCGTCCCCGCAACCGTCATTCCAGCCTCTAGCGCCCTGAAGGTCGATTCCTGAATCGTGGGACCGTCGGCCAAGGGATCACTGAACGGGATTCCGAGCTCAAGGACGTCTCCCCCGGCTTTCTCCAACGCGTGCAGCACGTCTACGCTCGCGTCGGCGGAGGGAAAACCGGAGGTCACGTACGGAACGAGGGTGCCGAGCCCCTCCTTCCCTCTTTCCGCAAACCGTTCCCCGACCCTCACAGCCCGACTACGCCGCGGCGGAGACGACGGTGGGGACGACAGCGGGGACGACGGGGGAGACGGCGGCGGGTACGGCTCCACGACTCAGAAAATTGGGGATCAACTCTCTGAAGATCACCACGATCTCCGACCGCCGCTCGGGGTACTCGGGCTCCTCCAGCCTGTCGAAAAGAGTGGAGAGCACATCGTGCCGGAGATCCCTCTCCATCTCGGCTCTAAGCTCCCTCTCGAGCTGCTCCTTCTCCGCAAGATCGAGCGAAAATAGGGCGGGGTTGAAGTCCGACCCAACCTTCGGTGGTGGCGGAGCGGATGGCTGTCCGCCCTGCTCGGCCATCTCTTCGTCGGCTGAGTCGATCTCGGTTTCTACCGCGTACACCTTATCGAGATCGCCTCGCTCTTCCTCGGGGCGAGCCTCGGGGAGCACGACACCTTCGCCTAATTGAGCGACATAGACCCACTTGAAGCACTGAAAGTCCGCTTCCCAAAGCATCGTCAAGACGTCGTCGGCCTCATTGGAATTGTCCACAGGGTTTTCGCTCAATGCGCTCACTCCGATCGCACGTGTCCTTGGCTATCGCAAGCGTCCTTGCTCAAAGATAATTCACTCCCGTCTCCATGCGAGCAACATGTGCAACGTCTTTGTCACCTCGACCGCTGAGGCACACCAGGATCGATCCACGGTCGCTATACGTCGATGCTATCCGTTCCGTGTGGGCGATGGCATGGGCGCTCTCCAACGCGGGGATGATCCCCTCGAGCTCCGACAGGCGATGAAACGACGCAAGCGCGTCCTCGTCGGTCACCGAGACGTACTCAGCCTGACCCGAGTCTTTGAGGTAGGAGTGCTCCGGACCGACGCCGGGATAGTCGAGACCCGCCGACACGGAGTGGGCGGGCGCCACCTGTCCATCGGCGTCCTGGAGGACGTAGCTCATAGCCCCGTGTAGCACCCCGGGCATGCCCGCACCGAGGGTCGCAGAATGTCTTCCTGAATCGATCCCCTCACCCGCCGCCTCGACCCCGATGAGGTCTACTTCTTCATCCGCACGGAAGGCTTGAAAAATGCCCATCGCATTGGATCCGCCGCCGACACAAGCGATCACGGCCGCCGGCAACTCTCCGGTGCGGGCGAGGATCTGTTCGCGCGCCTCGAGGCCGATCACTGTCTGGAAGTCCCGGACAATCTTGGGGAACGGTGCGGGCCCGACCACAGAGCCGATGATGTAATGGGTATTCTGAACGTTCGTGACCCAGTCCCTAATGGCCTCGTTGGTCGCGTCCTTGAGCGTACGAGTCCCCGAAGACACGGGACGCACTTCGGCTCCCAAGAGTTTCATCCGGTACACGTTGAGGGCCTGGCGCTCTACGTCGACCTCCCCCATGTACACGATGCACTCGAGATCGAACAGGGCGCACGCCGTGGCGGTGGCCACGCCGTGCTGGCCCGCGCCGGTCTCCGCGATGATCCGGCTCTTGCCCATGCGACGCGCAAGCAGCGCCTGACCCATCGTGTTGTTGATCTTGTGGGCGCCGGTATGGTTGAGATCTTCCCTCTTGAGATAGATCGGACCCGCGCCGAAAGCCTCCTCCAGTCTTTCGGCCCGGTAGAGGGGCGAGGGGCGGCCGACGTAGTCCCGGAGAAGCCCGTCGAGTTGCTCCTTGAACGACGCGTCCTGCGAAGCCCGCTCGTAGGCCTCCCCTAGCTCGTCCAAAGCAGCGATGAGGGTCTCAGGAACGTAACGGCCACCAAACGGTCCGAAGCGCCCTTCTTCAGTCTGCGTAGTCATTGCACATCTTCAACGCTGTCCTCAACAGGTGCGGAACTCTCGCCCGCGCGGGCATTCCGAATGAATGACCGAATCAAATCAGGATCCTTTCGCCCCACTTGGAGTTCGACTCCCGAACTGACATCTACGACGTCGGGCCGTAACGTGTCTACTGCAGACGCGACGTTGGCCGGCCTCAACCCGCCCGCGGCAATCAGGTCGACTCCCTCGGGGATCTCTTCCCTGGTAGTGCGCATCTCGTCCCAGGAGAACGACGCGCCTTGCCCACCAGGATTTCCCTCTTGCCACCCGTCCAAGAGCACGCCGTCTACCGAGGGACCCCATGCCCGTACGGCGTGGATCGCCGTAGCTCGATCCCTGACCCGGATCGCCTTCCAGATCGCCCAGTCTCCTCGGCGACGCAACTCCTCGACATAGTCGCGCTCCTCTTCCCCATGGAGCTGAATCACGGAGGTCCCAATCATCCCGCAGATGCGCTCGACTTCGGAGACCGACTCGTCCACAAAAACTCCTACCAAACGTGCGTCGACAGCCAGCTCGATGTCCACGGCCCTACTGAGGAGAATACTCCGCTTGAACCCTTGAGAAAGAATCATCCCGAAGTAGTCGGCCCCCAGATCGGCCGCGATCCGGGCGTCCTCAGGCGTGGTGAGGCCGCAGATCTTGATCCGAACGTCACTCACGGACCCGGGGCCTCCTCGGGTGACCCACCAGGTTGGAGAGCCCCTTACCTGGATTCGTCTGGCGAAGAAGAGACTCGCCCACCAACACGGCGTCCACACCGGTCTTGCCCAGGGCGACGACATCGTGCGCTGTGTGAATTCCGCTTTCCGAGACGAGGACGACGTCGGAGGAGACGTGCGCCGCGAGGCCGAGGGTCACATCGATACGAGCCTCGAAGGTCCTCAGGTCACGATTGTTCACTCCGAGTAGACGAGCCCCTGACGCGAGTGCCCTCTCGACTTCGTCCCTGCTGTGAGCCTCGACGAGTGCCGACATGCCCAATTCCTCGGCCAGCACGCGGAAGGCGCGGATACGGTCATCATCCAAGATGCTTACGATCAAGAGGATGGCGTCCGCTCCGGCCATGCGAGCCTCGAAGATCTGCGCCTCATCGACGATGAAGTCCTTCCGGAGAATCGGGATATCCACGAGGCCTCGAGCCACTTGCAGATCTTCCAGAGATCCACCGAAATACTCCGAATCCGTGAGGACGCTCAGTGCCGAGGCGCCATGGGCCTCATAGCTCGGGGCGAGCCGAAGCGGATCCAGGTCCGGGCGGATTGCACCGGCACCCGGTGAGCGACGCTTGATCTCCGCGATCACCGCCACCGACTCCGACGCCTTCAAGCACCGACGAAAATCTCGTGCGGGAGGAACATCCGCGACCCCGGTCCGCAGCTCGCCGACGCGCTTCCGGAGGACCTCCACCTCCTGGTGTTTCGTCGCTACGATCCGTTCGAGTATGCCGGCCGGGGCACTCACCTCTCCACCCGTTCGTCCCGTCCCCTCGAAAGGCGTGCATCGACCTTGCTTTTCGGGTAACGTTCGGGTATTCTCCGTTCGGGTCTTATTCGGGTTCTTGAGATAAGAGGGTGGGCGATATGCCTCTGACGAAGCGACAAAAAGAGATCCTTGATCATGTGGAGCACTTCATCGACGAGAACGGCTACGCTCCGAGCTTCGAGGAGATCGCCGACGCGTTCGGCTACTCGTCTCTTGCCACCGTACACGAGCATCTGAGCAATCTGGAGCGCAAGGGGTACATCCGGAAGGCCTACAACGAAAGCCGCTCCATAGAATTGGTGGGTGCCGCATACGACAGTGGCGCGATAGAGCTTCCACTTCTGGGAGCGGTCGCGGCGGGCCTACCCATTGAGGCCATCCCGGATCACGAGACTCTATCCGTTCCGCAGGACATGGTCAGGACGGGACGGGACAACTTCGTGCTACGCGTCGAGGGCGAGTCGATGATCGATGAGCAAATCCGCGGCGGCGATTACATCGTTGTCAGCTCTCAGGAAACGGCATCGGACGGCCAAATGGTCGTGGCGCTCGTGGGCGGCGACTCCGCCACCGTGAAGAAGCTCTACCGGGAGACCGATGGGCGCATCCGGCTTCAGCCGGCGAACCCGACGATGGCGCCGATCATCGAGGACGCCCACAACGTGCAGATTCAGGGTGTCGTCGTGGGGGTGATCAGGAAGTATTAGTCGCCTCTCGTAGACGCTCGAGAGCTTCTAACGCGTGACCAGCCTCGAGCGCTTGTACGGCGCGCTCGACACCTTCACCCAGCGTCTCCGCGAGGCCCGCAACATGGAGCGCGGCCCCAGCGTTCAAGACGACCGCGCTTCGCGCCCCCTTCCTCTCCTTCCCTCGCAAGACGCGGAGAATGATCTCCGCGTTGTCCTCGGGCTCACCGCCGGCTAGTTCCTCGGCCGCGCAATCTACGAGTCCGAAGTCCTCTGGACGAACCGTTCTTTCGCTCATGGCGCCACCGTTGACCTCGGCAACCCTGGTGGGGCCCAGGGGACTCAACTCATCCAGACCGGCCTCTCCATGCACCACCAGGGCCCGGATATGGCCCAGTTCCAGGAGTGCTTCAGCAACGAGCGGCACCAAGAGCGGATCCGCGACTCCGACGAGCTGTCTTTTCACGCCGGCCGGATTGGTCAGGGGACCGAGGAGGTTCATGATGGTGGGAAACCCGAGCTCCCGCCGGACCGGCCCTACGTGTCTCATCGCTGGATGCAGCAAGGGCGCAAAGATGAACACCAAGCCGGTTTCCCGCAAAATCCGCTCCATCTCTGAGGGGCTCAAGTCGATACGCACGCCCAGAGCCTCGAGTACATCGGCACTTCCACTTCGAGAGGTGAACGAACGGTTTCCGTGTTTGGCGATGGTGGCGCCGGCCCCCCTAGCGACCAACGCGGCAGCTGTGGAGATATTGAATGTGGTGACGGTGCCGCCTCCCGTCCCACACGTGTCGATCACGTCATCGATGACCTCGACTTCAATCGGGATCATGGCCTTACGCAATGCCCTGACACCGCCAGCTACCTCGACGGGAGCCTCACCCTTTGCCCGGAGAGCCGTGAGGAGCGCGGCCATCTGAACTTGGGAGGCCTCTCCTTCCATGAAGACATCGAAAGCGAATTCTGCTTCGAAAGCCGTAAGGTCATTACCCTGAACGGCCTTATGGATGACGCTCACGAGATCGAAGTGCTCCAGCGGAGAGACGGCGGTCGGGCTCATTACGCACCGGGTTGAGGGTAAGAATTCACGGTTCTCAGGACCCACCACGGGGCCCCCGAGGCGGGTAGGATCCAACCTCTTTGACATCGCTTGACAACGGTTGCGGCCCCCCTACCTTCCGGGCGTGAACGCCGTGGAGGACAATCGTCTCAAGCTGATTCTGCAGTATGATGGATCCGCCTTCCACGGCTGGCAAATCCAGCGCGACAAGCGCACCGTCCAAGGGGAGCTGGAAGCGGCCCTGAAGCAGCTCACGAGTGCCCGGCGTCCCGTGGTCGGATCGGGAAGAACGGACCGGGGGGTCCATGCGACCGGCCAGGTAGCGGCCGTGTCGGTGCCGGCACCCTGGCAACCCGCAAGGCTCAAGAAGGCGTTGTCAGCCATATTGCCCAACGACATCTGGATCGCGAGTATACAAGGGGTCCCAGCCGACTTCCATCCTCGTTTCGACGCGGTGGCGAGAACTTACGTGTATCGTCTCGGCCTGTCAGAGGCAGCCCGATCCCCCTTCGAGCGCCCGTGGTGTTGGCCGCTCATGGCGGAGCTCGATACCCCCCTGCTCGACAACGCCGCCAGCCTTCTTCCAGGTACCCATGCGTTCAAGGCTTTCGCCAAGTCGGGCCAACCCGAAAGAGGTGACTCCTGCACTATTGCCCAGGCATGCTGGTTGCCCTGGCGCGATCTGGGACTCGAGTTTCGGATCACGGCCGACCGCTTCTTGCACCACATGGTGCGATACCTCGTCGGCACCATGGTTGACGTCGCTCGTGGAAGGCGGCCGCTGGAAGACCTCGGGCTTCTCTTGCGGGAGCCTGGTGGAGATGACTTGAAGACCTCCCCTCCAGCGCCTCCTGAAGGCCTCTTTCTTCACCACGTCGCGTATCCAGAAAACGCCCAAGAACCGCTCGCCGACCGGTTACTCCACCCACCGACCCAATGAGCCCATGAAGATTTTTCTCGATACCGCCGACCCAGAAGAGATCCGCCGAGCAGCGAACGCCGGTCTGATCGACGGAGTTACCACGAACCCGTCACTCATGGCAAAGTTCGCGGGGGACCGGGAGCCATCCAACCTGTTTAGTGAGATCTGCGAGGCAGTGGACGGCCCGGTCAGTGCGGAGGTCGTTGCCCTGGACCGGGACGGCATGCTGGAGCAGGGTCTGCGCCTTGCGAAAATCCATGACAACATCGTCATCAAGGTCCCCCTGACCGAGCCGGGACTCGGAGCATGCCGCGCACTGAGTAGTGAGGGCATCCCGGTGAACGTCACACTGTGCTTCTCTCCGACGCAGGCGCATCTCGCCGCCAAGGCCGGGGCCACCTTCATCTCCCCCTTCATCGGTCGCATAGACGATATTTCAGGGGATGGCATGGAGCTGATCCAGCAGATCAGGCAGATTTACGACAACTACGACATCGCGACGGAAATTCTTGCCGCGTCGATCCGACACCCTCAGCACATGGTCCAGGCCCTGATGATCGGGGCAGATTGCGCCACGTTACCGCCAAAAGTGTTGTATCAGTTGCTGAAGCACCCGTTGACCGACCAGGGCTTAGACGGGTTCATGGCAGACTGGAAGGCCCTCGGGCGGGACCTCTAACCGGAGGGGTGATCCGACTCATGCCGAACCGCAGGATGAGCATGCCGAGGAGATGGTCCGCCCACAGGGGTTCGGCGATCCTCATGGTAATGTTTGTCGCCTGTCGTTCCGAGGGACGCGCCCCCGATGCGGAGCTCGTGGTGGAGGTGGCGCAGGAGCGTTCAGAGACGCTCGCCGGTTCGAGGACCACCGCGATCGTGGAGGCGGCGGCGAGGGTGGCGCCGGCTGTAGTGAGCGTCAACGTCATCCGCACGGAGCAAGTGCAGATGCGCTCCTTTTTCGCCCCCTTCCCGATGCCCCGCACGAGACGGAGCCGCGGTCTCGGGTCGGGCTTCATCATAGATGCAGCGGGCGTGATCCTCACGAATGATCACGTGGTCCGCGACGCTGAGCGCATCATGGTCACGCTCCCTGACGGGCGAGACTTTGAAGCTGAGCTGGTGGGAACCGATCAACTCACCGATGTTGCGGTTCTGCGAATACAGGGGGACGGACTCCCCGTGGCTCATCTGGGCACGTCCGAAGGCCTTCTCATCGGCGAGTGGTCGTTGGCAATCGGCAATCCCTTCGGGAATCTTTTCTCGAATGCGGAACCCTCCGTGACGGCCGGAGTGATCAGCGCGACTGGGAGGCACATCATTCCCGCCGATGATGAAAGGGTCGTGTATTTCGGAATGATTCAGACAGACGCATCCATCAATCCTGGGAACTCCGGAGGGCCGCTGGTCAACTCTCTGGGAGAGGTCATCGGAGTCAATAGCTCGATCTTCTCCCGAAGCGGCGGGAGTGAGGGGCTCGGCTTCGCTATCCCCATCGACCGAGCGTGGCGGGTGGCCAGCGACCTGATGGCGTTTGGAGAGGTCAAGCGGGCCTGGCTCGGCTTTGAGGTCGACGCCGACGCTGGAGATATCTGGGGCAGAAGCCGGGGGGTCGCCGTCTCGAACGTTTCGCCCTCGTCACCCGCGACGCGGGCGGGCATCTCCAGGGGAGATCGCGTCATGACCGCCGATGGCAGAGCGCTCCGCACTCAGCTGGATTTCGAGTCCCTCATGCTCGACCTCACGGCCGGCGCATCCCTCTCTCTGGACATCGATGGACGTGAGGAAGCCGTTACCCTGGTAGCGGTGGAACTACCGTCCATTTCGGCTGATCGCGTGATCGCCCTCGAGCAAATGGAGCTCGTCACCGTCACGCTCGAGATCCGCACGGAACGAAACCTCCGCTACGAATCCGGAGCCCTGATCGTCGCGATCGAGCGCGATTTGGAGGGACGGATCGGCCTCCGCGAGGGCGACGTGATTCTACAGATCAACCGTACCGCCGTCGCCTCGGCGGAGCAGGCCGCCCAACTCCTCCGCCAAGCCGCAGGGAACGTCGCCGTTTACGTCGAGCGGAATGGTGAGGTCACCGTGAGACAGCTCGTTTTCCGGCGAAGCCGTGGCTGACTACGCTGACGACCGCTACAGCCATCCCCTCGGAGAACGCTACGCCTCCCGGGAGATGCAAGCCGTGTTCGCCCCATCCAATCGATATGGGACATGGCGGCGACTGTGGCTGGCCCTGGCCGAGGCGGAGAAGGAGTTGGGACTCCCCATCGGCGACGATGCCATCGACGAGATGAGGCGCGGCCTCGACGACATCGACCTCGCCAAGGCCGCCGAGTACGAAAAGAGATTCCGCCATGATGTCATGGCGCACGTTCACCTCTTTGGGGACACGGCACCCGCAGCTCGTGGCATCATTCACCTGGGGGCCACGAGCGCCTTCATCGGAGACAACACGGATCTGATCCTCCACCGGGAGGCCCTCACTCTGATCCGGGACCGGCTCATCCGCTGTATCGCTCGCCTGAGCGACTTCGCCGCCGAGCATCGCGACCTGCCCACACTCGCCTTCACGCACTTCCAACCCGCGCAGCCAACGACCGTGGGAAAGCGTGCGACCCTTTGGTTACAGGACTTCCTCCTCGACATCCAGGAGATGGATTTCAGGCTCGAGACACTGCGTTTCCGGGGCGCTAAAGGTACGACCGGAACACAGGCATCGTTCCTTGAGCTGTTCGAAGGTGATCACGACAAGGTCGATGCACTCGACCTCGCGGTGGCGCGCCGCATGGGCTTCACTGAGAGCTATGGGGTCACGGGTCAGACCTACACGAGAAAGATCGACGCGCAGATTCTCGGGACGCTGGCCGGTGTCGCTTCGTCGGCATCCAAGATGGGTAACGACTTGCGGCTCCTCGCGAACGCCAGAGAGGTCGAGGAGCCGTTCGAGGAAGAACAGATCGGCTCGTCAGCGATGCCCTATAAGCGGAATCCGATGCGATCCGAGCGTATCTGTGGTATCGCTCGCCACGTCATCGCGCTCTCGCAGGAGCCACTCGTCACACATGCTACCCAATGGCTGGAGCGCACGCTGGATGACTCGGCCAACCGAAGACTGTCGATTCCCGATTCGTTCCTCGCCCTCGACGGAATTCTGGTCTTAGTAGAAAACGTCGCGTCTGGGCTGGTCGTAAACGCACGGGTGATCCAGAGAAATTTGGAGGAGCATCTCCCGTTCATGGCCTCAGAGACGATCTTGATGCGCGCCGTGTCGGCCGGGGGAGACCGACAGGATCTGCACGAGCGGATTCGACAGCACGCGATGGCGGCCGCGAGCCGGATGAAGGAAGAAGGTGGTTCGGCGGACCTTCTGGAGCGCATCGCCGACGACGACGCGTTCGGCATGCAGCTGAGCGAACTGCGGGAGATCATTGATCCCGCCCAATTCGTGGGGCGAGCGCCCCAACAGGTGGATCGCTTCCTGGCCGAGTGGGTACAGCCGGCCCTGGAGCGCCTCGAGTCTGACGCCAACCAACGCCTCGGAGAACCCGATGTCCGAGTCTGACAGCATGATCGCAGAGGACCAGCTGGTGTCCCTAAAGCTTCTTCATCAAGGGAAGGTCAGGGACGTGTACGACGCGGGTGAGGACCGCCTCCTGATGGTGGCGAGTGACCGTATCAGCGCCTTCGACGTGATCCTTCCCCAAGCGATTCCACGCAAGGGAGAGGTTCTGACGCAACTCACGGCTTGGTGGTTAGACTCCCTTCGAGGGATCGTAGATCATCACCTTCTGAGCGTAGACCCTGACGAGATCGTAGCCCTCGTGCCTTCCCTGGCCGAATCCCGTGCTGCCTGGGCCGAAAGAAGCATGTTGGTCCACCACACGAAACCGGTGCTCGTGGAGTGCGTCGTTCGAGGCTACGTATCGGGGTCGGCGTGGAAGGAGTATCGGACATCGGGCACGCTGGCGGGTGAGCCGCTTCCCGAGGGCCTGATAGAGAGCCAGGAACTGCCCGCACCGATCTTTTCTCCCGCGACCAAGGCTCAGACGGGGCACGATGAGAATATTCCGTTTTCGGGCGTGGTCGAGCGTCAGGGTGAAGAGGAAGCGAATCGCCTGCGAGAGCTTTCATTCACGATCTATAGACACGGCGTCACGCTCGCGAAGGAGCGTGGGATCATTCTGGCCGATACCAAGTTCGAGTTCGGACATCACGTGGACGGGCGACTGCTGCTCATCGACGAGGTGTTGACCCCGGACTCCTCGAGATTCTGGCCGCGAGATGAGTACGAACCAGGACGAGGCCAACCCTCGTTGGACAAACAGCCGGTGCGGGATTTTCTGGACAAGCTCACCTCCTGGGACAAGCTGCCTCCTCCGCCCGACCTCCCCGATGCGGTCGTAAGGGAAACGACCGCCCGCTATTTGGAGATCTTCCGACGAATGACCGGGACGGAGCTCGACGACTTTCAGCACCCCAGCTTCGAGCATTGACGCAATGAGATTCGCCCGAGAGGGGTATCCGTTCATGCTGGCAGGGTCCGCGTTGGCCGTAGCGGCCTGGATCTTCGTCGCGAGGGTGGGCACCTGGGGCGTTGTCGCCGCCGCGCTCCTGACGGTTCCGACCGCCTTCATCTTCTATTTTTTCCGCGATCCCGAGCGAGAGCAGCCGACGGGTGACGGCTTTGTGCTATCCCCGGGAGACGGAAAGATCATTGACATCCGAGAGGTAAACGAAGCCTCTTTTGTGGAAGGTCCTTGCCGGCGTATCACGATCTTTCTGAGCGTTTTTAATGTTCATGTTCAGCGCGCTCCCGTTTCGGGTAGCGTCACACACCGGGCGTACCAGCCAGGCGAGTACGCGGTCGCCTGGCACCCTAAAGCCAGCGAAAAGAACGAACAGGCCTCTATAGGGTTGATCACGCAGGGGCAGAAGGTGCTGGTCAGGCAGATCGCGGGACTCATCGCGCGTCGCATCGTCACGTATCCCGAGGAGGGCGAACAGATCACGAGGGGAGATCGCATCGGCCTGATCCGCTTCGGCTCACGGGTCGATCTATTCCTCCCACTCGATTGGCCGCTCACCTGCTCGGTGGGGGACAAGGCCATCGGAGGGTCGACCGTCTTCGCCCGTATCAACGGCCAGGAGGACGCATCGTGATCGATCGGATTCGACCGCCGAGGAGGCTCCAGAAGGGCATCATCATTCTGCCCTCCGCATTTACCATGGCAAACCTGTTTTTTGGGTTCTACGCCATTGTAGCGGCGACCCGAGGGGACTTCGCATGGGCGGGCTGGTTCATCGTTTGGGCCGCCGTCACGGACCTGCTCGATGGGCGGATCGCCCGGTTCACCCGCACGGGGTCGGCGTTCGGGGGTGAGTTGGATTCCTTGGTCGACGCGATCTCCTTCGGTGTCGCGCCGGCCTTCATCATGTACACGCTCTATTTTTCCGATGGGAGCTGGAATTGGGTGCTCCCATTTGTGTACGTGATGGCGGTCGTTGTGCGGCTCGCACGATTCAACGTGGAGCAGGGCGGCGAGGCGAAGCGGCACTTTCACGGACTCCCCTCTCCTACTCCAGGCATGATCCTGGCCACGTTTTATCCGTTCAGCCAGACACCTTTTTTCCAAACGTACCTCGCCGCGGTGCCCTGGCCTCGCATCATGGGCATCCTATTGATCGTCCTCGGCGCCCTGATGCTCAGCAACATCCCCTACGCACTCGTCCCGAAGCTCAGCTTCAAGTCCACGCGGGGTGTGCTTACCTCCCTGTGGCTTTTCGGGAACGTCTTGGTGGCCATCATGTTCCCCGCCCATTACTTCTTCCCGATGCTGCTGGGATATACGGCATGGGGACTCGTGGAGTCGGTGATCCACGGACTCCTGGAACGCCTGCCGGACCGCGACCCACTCGAAGACACCATTGAGGGCGTAGTAACCGAAGCACGTCCGTTGGATTATGGGGAGCTGGCTCCCGACCGATATCGACACCGCGTCGCGCCTAATCATCCTGACGACTTGGAGAGTGACAGTTGACCCGTTTTCGCCTCGAGGTAAGGGTGGTCCCACGTCCGGGCTTGTTGGACCCGGAAGGCAAGGCCATTCAAAGCGCGCTACACTCGCTGGACTACGATAGCGTACGTGACGTTCGCGTGGGCAAACTGCTCTATCTCGACTTGGAGGCCAACTCCAGCGACGAAGCTCGGGAGCGCGCCGAGGCAATGTGCGAGCGGCTCCTGGCGAATCCGGTGACCGAGGATTACCAGATCGACGTCCAGGACGATGCGCAGGAGACGGTGCCGGCATGAGGGTCTCCATCGTCACATTTCCAGGGTCCAACTGCGACTACGATCTCTACAAGTGCATTCAGCTCGTGGGGGGGACGCCGGAATTCCGGTGGCACCGGGAACGCGAGCTAGGAAACGTGGACGCGGTCATGTTGCCCGGCGGCTTTTCTTACGGGGACTACCTCCGGGCCGGAGCCATAGCCACGATGAGCCCGATCATGGACTCGGTGAAGAGCTTCGCAGAAGGCGGAGGACCGGTAGTGGGCATCTGCAACGGATTCCAGATGCTGTGCGAGGCCGGGCTTCTCGAAGGCGCGCTCCTCCGCAACCGACAACTCCTCTTCGCGAGCCAGGACGTACACCTCCGGGTCGAGACCACATCCTCGATGTTCACGGGGGCTTACGCAGAGAGACAGATCCTCCGGATGCCCATCGCCCATGCGGAAGGCAGCTACTACGCCGACGACGAGACCCTGGGTCGGCTTGAAGGCGACGGCAGGGTCCTCTTCCGCTACACAGACGCTGTCGGGGAAGTCACCGATGACGCGAACCCCAACGGCTCCGCCCACGGTATTGCCGGAATCTTGAACGAGGCGGGCAACGTCATGGGTATGATGCCTCACCCCGAGCGGGCCGTGGAAGAGATCCTCGGCTCCGTGGACGGACTCGGACTATTCGAAGCGCTTCTATCGCACCGCTCCCCCGTAGGAGCCGCGTGAGAAACCCCCGACGACTCTAACCGACGGATTCATCGAAAAGTGATCCCAAGACGGGAAGACACCGGCACGACCACTGTATCTAACCCCGCACCATCGAAGCCCTCCCCCAGAGAAGGTGATCCTCCGATGACGCCGCAGCTCGTCGAAGAGCACGGTCTTTCGGAGTCGGAGTACGAAAAGATCCTGGGCATCTTGGGGAGGGAACCCACGTTCACGGAGCTGGGCGTATTTAGCGCCATGTGGTCGGAGCACTGCGGCTATAAGAATTCGAAGCGTCTTCTGCGGCTTCTCCCTACAGAGGCGCCCTGGGTGATCCAGGGTCCCGGTGAGAACGCGGGCGTGATCGACATCGGCGATGGGCTGGCGCTGGCATTCAAGATCGAATCCCATAACCATCCCTCTGCGGTCGAACCGTATCAAGGGGCGGCGACGGGCGTTGGCGGGATCCTTCGCGACGTCTTTACGATGGGCGCCCGTCCCATCGCAATTCTAGACTCGCTTCGATTTGGTGATCTCGACAGTGGGCGCGTCCGCTACCTCCTCGCCGGCGTCGTCAAGGGAGTCGGTGACTACGGGAACTGCGTGGGCATCCCCAACATCGGCGGTGAGGTCTTTTTCGACCGGGGGTACGAAAGCAATCCAATCGTCAACGCCATGTGCCTCGGGCTGCTCAAGGCTGAGGACCTCATCAAGGGTGAAGCCGAGGGAGTGGGAAATCCGCTCATGACCGTGGGCGCCCGCACGGGACGGGACGGGATCCACGGGGCCACCTTCGCATCCGAGGAACTCAGCGACGACTCCCAGGCCAGCCGCCCTCAGGTCCAAGTGGGCGATCCCTTCACCGAGAAGCTCTTGCTCGAGGCCAGCCTGGAGTTGATCAAGAGTGGCCATATCACCGGAATCCAGGACATGGGTGCTGCGGGTATCACGTCGAGCGCCTCCGAAATGGCCGGCCGTTCCGGGAACGGTGTGGAGATCGACATGAAACTCGTGCCCGTTCGCGAACCGGGCATGACTCCATACGAGATCCTCCTCTCAGAATCCCAAGAACGCATGCTCGTCGTGGCAAAAAACGGCCACGAAGGCGCGGTACGAGACATCCTCACCAAGTGGGAACTCGAGGCCGAGAAGATCGGTCGTGTTACGGATGATGGCTTGTTCAGGGTTCTCGAGGGAGACCGGGTGGTCGCCGAAATCCCTTCGCTCCCACTGACGGACGGTTGCCCGACGTACGAGCGCGAGGGAGTCGAGTCGGAGGAGGTCCGTGGGCTCCGCACCATGGACCTGACCCGGTTCGCCGAAGCGGAGTCCGACCAAACCGAAGCGTTCACGAAGCTCATGGCGTCTCCGAATATCGCTTCCAAGCGTTGGCTGTACGGTCAATACGACACGACCGTGCGCACGGGCACGGTCATCCGGCCCGGTGGTGACGCGGGGGTTGTGCGCCTCCGTGGAACCCGAAGAGCCGTGGCTGCGACGACTGACTGCAATGGCCGTTACGTGTACCTGAACCCGAGGATGGGCGCCCTGGGCGCCGTCGCCGAAGCCGCCCGGAATCTCGTGTGCGTCGGAGCGCTCCCCACGGCTGTAACGAACAACTTGAACTTCGGAAACCCGCTCAAGCCTCATATCTACTACCAGTTTCGGGAGGCGGTCGCAGGCATGTCCGAGGCCTGCAAACTCTTCGAGACACCCGTGACCGGAGGGAATGTCTCCTTCTACAATGAGACGGACGGCGTGGCTATCTATCCGACGCCGGTCATCGGCATGGTCGGAGTGGTTGAGGATATCGACCACCTGACACGCCACGCTTTTCAGCATGCCGGAGATACGATCCTCCTGCTGGGAGACAATACGGACGAGCTCGGAGGATCCGAGTACCTCTACATCATGGAGGGACTCGTGGCCGGGGAGCCGCCGTCGGTCGACCTCCTCGCCGAACGCCGGCTCCAGCATGCGGTATTGGCCATGATCCAGAGCGGCCTGCTCCATTCTGCCCACGATGTCTCGGACGGTGGCCTCGCCTGCGCCCTGGCCGAGAGTGCCCTCGGGCGGGAAGATGGACCGCTGGGCGTAGACGTCACCCTACACGACACCCTCCCCACCGTACCTCTGCTCTTTGGCGAGGCACAGGGCCGGGTCATCATTTCCTGTAATGCCCGCTCGTTGGACGACGTGCTGCGCCTGGCCAAGCGGCATGGGGTTCCGTGCCGTTCCATCGGTGAGACGGTGCCCGCTGAAGACGGCTTCAGGATAACGACTCGGG
>CAUZAE010000048.1:0-17726 GCA_963577685.1 Gemmatimonadales bacterium UBA6960
AGCCACCGACACTCGACCCAGTCCATTAGGGCGTGAAACGGGTTCACGCCCCAGGCGTGGCGGACCCTACACGCCCCATATCGTGGCGTGGAACCTCACGAAGAGATGCAACCTGGCGTGTGCGCACTGTTATATCTCGGCCGGGTCGTGGCACGGCACGGAGGATGAGCTCTCCACGAGCGAGTGCTTCCGCATCCTGGACGAAGTCCTCGAAGTGAACCCCACCCCGATGTTGATTCTCACCGGGGGAGAGCCCCTCTTGAGGGACGACCTCGAGCAGCTGGCCCAGCGTGCCTCGTCTGGGGGCGCGACGGTCGTGATCGGCACGAACGGCACTCGTCTTACGGACGAGCGCATCCATTCGCTCATGGAAGCCGGCGTCAAGGGTGTCGCCGTGAGTATCGACTCGCTCCACGCCGAATACCACGATCGCTTCCGGCACGGAGGCGGCGCGCTGACGGATACCATGGCCGCCGTGGAGCGCTGCTCGTCGCGCCGCCTCGACTTCGTCATCCAGACGACGGTGACGAAGGGGAATCGCCATGAGATCGCCGACCTCGCTCGCTGGTCAGCCGAAGCCGGAGCCGTTTCGTTCAACGTCTACTTCGTCGTACCCACGGGGCGGGCAGAGTTGATGCCCGGCATGGGTCCGGAGGAGAACGACAGCGTGCTGAAGGAACTGGTCGGGCTCGAACAGGAGTACCGCGGTCGGATGATGGTTCGTTCGAAGTGCCAGCCTCAGCTGATGCGGCATGTCTTCCAAGGTGATCCCGACTCGCCTCTCTTGAACTACGAGACCCGGTGCCCATGCGGCGTTCATTACGTGCGCATCACGCCGGAGGGCAAGGTCACGCCGTGTCCTTATATGCCCGTGGCGGCTGGCGATCTTCTCACACACAGTTTCCGTGAGATCTGGGAGACGTCGCCGGTCTTCGAGGACCTCCGTTCAGGCGAGCTATCGGGGCGTTGTGGCCGATGCGAATTCCGTGAGGTCTGTGGGGGCTGCCGAGCACGCGCCTACGCGGACGGCGGTGATTACCTGGGCCCGGACGAGTCCTGCGTGTACGACCCTTCTGGGGAAGTGCCCTTGGTCACGTCGGCGAAGCCCGTCTCGTACGGCGGAAGCACGGCCACGGCTCTCCCTTGGTCTGCAGACGCTCGCGCCCGGCTCGAATGTGTGCCGAGCTTCGTGCGTGGAGTCGTGACGAGTCGAGTCGAGAAATTCGCACTGGACAAGGGCTACTCCGAGGTGGACGTGGCTGTCATGGAGGAGGTGCGAAAGAGCCTCCCGGTAGATTTTTCCAAGAAGCTTCCGTTCTTTCTCGGCAGAGGAGGATCGGCTTGAGCTTGCAAGGTCGTGGTGTCGATGAGAACGGACGCGAGATGAGCCTGAGCCGGCCGATGGCTCGACGTAATCGACGGATCTTCAAGGCCCTGGGGGCGTTCGGACTGCTCGCGGTAGCCGTCCATGTCTTTCCGGAGGCGGCCTGGGCTCAGGAAGTAGCCAGCCGCCAGTACGGAACTTTCCCCCTCGTGGGAAGCAGGATCGCGATCTGGGTCACCGCTCAGGTACACCTTCTCTTCGCCGCCTTCGTGCTCGGCGTGCCGATGTTCGCCGTCGTGGCCGAGGCCATCGGCATCTTCGGAGGCGACGAAAAATACGACAAGCTCGCCAAGGAGTTCACACGGCTACTGCTCGTGGCCTACTCGGCCACGGCCATCTGGGGGGCTATCCTCTCCTTCCTCCTCGTGACCCTCTATCCCGGACTCTGGCTGTACCTTACGGAGATCTTCCAGATCTCGATGTGGGTGTACGTGGGCCTCTTCTTTTTCGAGTCGTTTACGCTCTACCTGTACTACTACGGGTGGGATCGTTGGAGCCAGGGGCGGGCGAAGCTCGGGCATTGGACGTTGGGCATACTGCTCAACGTGTGGGGGACCTTGGTGATGTTCATCGCGAACTCCTGGCTCACGTACATGATGAGCCCCCCCGCCGACGTGGGCCCCGACACATCGCCCGCAATGGTCCAATTCTGGAGCGCCTTCGCGAACGCGACGTGGATGCCCATCAACATCCATCGCCTGATCGCGAACGTCGTCTTTGGAGGTGCCATCGTCGGAGCGTATGCCGCGTATCGTTTCCTCATGGCCAAGACCGATGAGGAACGAGCCCACTACGACTGGATGGGCTACGTCGGGAACCTGATCGCGATCGGCGCCCTCATCGTTCTACCGTTCGCGGGCTACTACCTCGGTCGTGAGATTTACGAGTTCAACCAGCAGATGGGCATCACCATGATGGGTGGTTTCATGAGCTGGCTGTGGATCATTCAGGCCTTCCTCATCGGGGTGCTCTTCCTGACGGGCAACTATTACCTCTGGGTGGGCATGGGGCGGATTCCGGGCGCCGAGCGCTTCACGCCGTACACCAAGTACATGTTGATCGTACTCATCCTGGGGGTCATCGTCTGGGCCACTCCCCATACGATCATCGGAAATCGGGAAGAACTCGAGGCGATGGGGGGCACTTTCCACCCCTTCCTCGGAGTGTTGGGGCTCATGAGCGCCAAGAATACGGCGGTGAATATCATGATCCTCACCACGTTCCTGTCGTTCCTTCTCTATAGACGAGCCAACGCGCGTCCGACGGTGTCCTGGGCCAAGACCGGCACCATCGTACAGGCCGCGCTCTTCGTGATCTCCGCCCTGATCGTCGTCTTCTACGGAGTCTACGGTTACTTCGTCAGTGCGATCATCCGAATCGGGTTTTCGGTCTATCAGGTTCTCGCGGTCCTCTTCACGATCTTCGCCGTGGTCGGCATTGACATCTTCATGATGCGCGGCGCCGAGTCTCGAGGCGCCATCCGGTGGGGACATATGCCACCGCGCTCCCAGTATGCGCTCTTCATCCTGGCGGTCACGTTTACTTGGCTGATGGGGCTGATGGGTTTTGCCCGGAGCGGGATTCGACAGCATTGGCACGTTTGGGAGGTCATGCGGGACACGAGCGTGGACGCCGCCACTCCCGCCCTGGGCTACGCCGCAGTGGTGATATCGGTGTGCGTCCTGATCTTCTTCACACTTGTTGCCTTCATCTTCTGGCTCGGCGCACTCGCGGAGAAGCCCGTCGTCGCGAAGGTCAGTCCGGGTGCCCCCTCCGTGACCGGAGGGCCGGAGCTCGCTCCGGCCGGTGGAGACTGATGATGAAGGGGCCTTTGACTCGGGACGGTAGGTGGGGGCCATGCTGGTAGAGAACCTGAAGATTTTGGCGGTAGTGATCGGCACCCTGGCCGTATTCACACTCGTGGCGAATTCGATTCCGCAGGTTCAGTCCGTGGTTCCTGAGGAACTGAGCTTTGGGGCGGACGTGACCGAAGGCGAGCTCACGGCCTCCGGCGAAATTCTGTACGGCGGAGCGGGGGGCTGCACGGCTTGCCACGGGCTTGGGACCGTGGCGCCGAACCTTGTCACGGACGAGGGCGGCACCGGCAGTATCGGAGTGCGCTGTGGCAACAGGGTGGGCGGACAGGATTGTAAGGAGTATCTGTACGCCTCGATGGTGGAGCCCGCGGACTACGTGGTCGAAGGTTACAACCCGATCATGCCCGACATGCGTCGGTCCCTCTCCAACGAGCAGATCTGGGCCCTCGTGGCCTACCTGCAGTCGGTGGGCGGAGAAGTCACGGTCACGGGCACCGACATCAACGCTGGGGGCGCCGGAGCGGACCAGGCGCCGGCGAGTCCAGCGCCCACGACGGCAGCTCCGGCTACCGCGACAACCACCACGGCGTCCCTGGACCCGGTCGAGATCATGCGGGCGAATACATGTTTCGCCTGTCACGTTCTGAGTGGCGAGGGTGCCCCGATAGGCCCGGCGTTCGATGGCATTGGCGCCCGTGTGGACGCCGATTACATCCGGCGGTCCATCTTGGACCCGGCCGCCGAAGCGTCCGCGGGATACGAGGCGTTCGCCGGCCTCATGCCTCCGATATTCGGAGGTCAGCTGACAGCGGCTCAACTCGAAATCATTGTGCAGTTCCTCGCGAGCCAACAATGAAGGAGAGGTGGAACGCGATGGGTAAGCACTTCAAGCACCCGTTCGGCCAGGCTGCGTTGGTCATGGTCGCAGCATATTTTCTCATCGACTTTGGGATCGCCTACATCCCACCGTTGCTGGGGATTCCGAGCGCACCGGTCCCGAACTCGGTACTGCTGCAGTATCTGCTCACCGTCGGCGTAGGGGTTCTCCTATGGGTGAGCGACAATGAGACCCGTTGGGCGGAGTTCAAGGCTCCCATCCATCAGGTGATGGTGGCCCCGGAGCGAAAGACCATGCGGACGGCACTCCTCGTGATCGTGCCGGTCATGGTGGCGTTCGTGACCTTCAATCAGGTGAAGCCGTCCATGGCCGCGCCCCCGAATCTTCGTTCGATTCACCCGGCGCCTCCGGGACAGATTGACTTCCAGGGCCGGACCATAGAGCTCACCGGATTGGAAAACCCACTCCGTTCGAGGGGTTCGCTCGAGGAGCACTATGAGGAAGGCAAACGCGTCTACTACGAGAACTGCCTCGCCTGCCATGGCGACGGTCTCGCGGGGCGGGGTCACTACGCCCATGGGTTCAATCCCGCGCCCTTGAGCTTTCAGGACGTCGGCACGATCGCCCAGCTCACGGAGAGCTTCGTCTTTTGGCGCATCGCCAAGGGTGGTCCCGGACTTCCCAACGAGGGAGCACCGTGGAACTCCGCCATGCCGGCCTGGGAGGATTTCTTGACCGAAGACGAGATCTGGTCGGTCATTATTTTCATGTATGAGCAGACCGGTCACGAGCCGCGCACCTGGGAAGAGGAAGCCGGGGAAGGGGAGGAACACTGATGGGTGCCATAGTATTGACGCTGCTGCTCCTCGGCCTTTCGGCTGGAGCGGGTGAAGCGTTCGCCCAGGACGGAGGGGACCTCGGCGAGGTCACCTACGACCGCTGGTGCGCGGGATGCCACGGCGTCGACGGCACGGGGAACGGGCCGGCCGAGGGTTATATGCTTCCGCGGCCCCGGGACTTCAGCCAGGCTCTCTATCAGCTTCGCTCGACCGCCAGCGGAGGCCTTCCCACAGACGGAGACCTCCTTGCGGTGATCGACAATGGTATGCCGGGCACGACTATGCCGGGGTGGGAGGAGATCTTGTCGGGCGACGAGAAGGAGGCCCTGGTCCAATACCTCAAGACTTTCTCGCGCTTCTTCTCTCCAGACGAAGTGCCCGAGCCCCTCGATTTCGGGAGGCCCACCCGGGTCAACGATGAGGTTCTGGCCGAAGGCGAGGCACAGTACCAAGCCATCGAATGCTGGAAGTGCCACGGAGACCAAGGACGAGGGGATGGCGAGTCCTCTTCGACTCTGGCCGATAACGGCGACTTTCCCGTTCGTGCAGCCGATCTCACCGAAAACTGGCTGTTCAACGGCGGAGGCGACGTAGAGGACATCTATCAAAGGCTTCGGACAGGTATGGACGGCACACCCATGCCCAACTTCGGTGATGTCGTCGACGCCGGCGTGATCACCGATGATCAACTCTGGGCGGTCGCTCACTACGTTCGCAGTCTCGCTCCGGAGGAGGCACCCGGAATCTCCGAAGTGGTTGGCGCAGTACTCCTCGAGGACACGGCGCTTCCGACGTCGGTCACGGACGAGACGTGGGATGACGTAGAGCGGGTGCACATCCCACTGGTCGGTCAGATCATCGTGGAGCCTCGTTGGTTCGATCCACGGGTGGACGGCGTTTGGGTGCAGGCGCTGCACGATGGGGAGTCCGTCGCGATCCGTGTGAGCTGGAGTGACCCCAACCGGAGTCCCGATCCCGATTGGGCGGATTGGAGGTCCCAGGTGGTCTCTCTCATGGCGCCGAACGAGGGAAATCCCCCGGCTGAAGGGCCCACGCCCGATCAACTCGTGCTCCAGTTTCCGATGGAAATGCCGCAGGGGATGGATCGCCCCTACTTCATGTCTGGAGATAACCGCCGACCTGTGTATCTTTGGCAGTGGCGGAGCGACTCCGATTCGGCTTTGGAGGGTGAAGCCCGGGGTATTGGAACCGAAAGCTTCCAGACGGAGGGACAGGATCTTACCGTAAGTGCGTCGCATCAGGATGGTCAGTGGCAGGTCATGTTCACGCGGCCGCTGGTCACCGATGACGAGGCCGACCTCGACTTCGTGACGGGCACAGCGATTCCGCTGGCCCTTTTTGCTTGGGACGGAGACAACGGAGAATCGGGCACGCGGGGTGCGGTCAGCTCTTGGTATTTCCTGTATCTCCAGGACGCCACGCCCAATACAGTGTACATTGCGCCGGCGCTAGCGATGATGCTGACGGCGGCGTTGGGTTTCCTGGTGGTAGGCAGAGCCCAGAAGCGCGAGCGCGAGGATGGGAGCTTGGAGACCGAGACTACAAGATGAGCAAACGAACTACAGACTTAGCGAACGAACTGCTGATTTATAATTCTATTGGAGGATATCATGTCATATCGAGTTAGATCTCTCGGGGTCATTACGCCCGCGCTGGTAGTGATGGCCATCGCCGGCTGTGGGGGCGATGGGGGATCAGGCGGAGGTGGAAATTCAGGTGGTGGTGCGGCGATTGAAAACCCGGTCGACGCCGCCACGGCGGGGAATATCACGGGCTCGATCGCGTTCGAAGGGACGGCGCCGAGCATGGACGTCATCGACATGAGCGACGAGCGAGTGTGCGCGGACAAGCATGCCTCCACGCCCATGATTGCTGAGGTCGTCGTCAACGACAACGGCACGCTCGCCAACGTGTTCGTCTACGTGAAGGAAGGCCTCGAGGGCCTCCAGTTCCCCACTCCGAATCAGTCGGTACTCCTCGACCAGGACGGATGTGTGTACGCCCCTCATGTCCTCGGTGTGATGGCAGGCCAGGATATCACGATCCGGAACAGCGATGGCCTGTTGCACAACATCAACGCCTCGCCCAACGAGCAGCGCGGCTTCAACACGAGCCAACCGACGAACATGGAGAGCACCCGGAGCTTCGGCACCGTCGAGATCATGGTGCCGCTCCGTTGTGACGTCCACGGGTGGATGAATGCCTACGTCGGCGTCCTGGACCACCCCTACTATTCAGTCACAAGCAGCGACGGTGGCTTCGATCTTTCAACGCTTCCTCCGGGTGACTACGTCGTCGAAGCCTGGCACGAGCGCTACGGCACACAGACCCAGAACGTCACCGTGACTACGGGGGAGACCGCGGAGGTCACCTTCACGTTCAGCGCCTCGATGGCGGGTGCAGTGGTTCCGCTTGGCCCGGCAGTGGATCCTCACGGCCACGGCGAAGTCGCCGACGTGCAATAAACGAGGGTGAGGGTTCGGTGGCGACAACCCTGCCGTCACCGAATTCGCTCCCCTTCACACAACTGAGTTCGATTCAAACCCAAGCTCGGGAGACGAGCGGATGAATTTTTCCTGGCTCCTGCCGGAGACAGTGTCCACGTTCGGGCCAGCGCTCGACGATTTGTATTACGTAATTCTGTGGATCACAGGCATCGTGTTCTTCGCCACGGAGATTACTCTCGTGGTGTTTATGGTGAAATACCGCCACCGCGAGGGTCGTAAAGCGGAGTATATCCACGGAAGCAACAAGGCCGAGGTGATCTGGACCGTGATACCCTTCGTCATCGTCATGGGCCTGGCCTTCTACTCGAAGGCGCTGTGGGATGAGATTCGGGATCCGGACCGTATACCGCCGGACTCCTTTCCGATAAACGTCATGGCCAGCCAGTTCGAGTGGAATGCCACGTACGCCGGCGCCGACGGTCAATTCGGCACGTCGGACGACTTCGTGTCGAGAAATGTGCTCCACATTCCTGTCGACCGACCCGTCGTGGTCTATCTGGAGGCTGAAGACGTAATCCACTCGTTCTTTCTTCCCGACTTCCGGGTCAAGCAAGACGCGGTTCCCGGGATGATGATACCCGTTTGGTTCCAGGCGACCCGTACGGGCGAGTTTACACTCGCCTGTGCCGAGCTGTGTGGCCTCGGACACTATACGATGGACGGCAGGGTCGTAGTCGACTCCGAAGCCGATTTCCAATCCTGGCTCGATAGCCAGCAGGCAGAAGAGGATTCTGATTGATGAGCATGACCACGACATCCGAAGCGCACACGGCGCACGCCGAAGAGCATCACGAGCTCGGCTTCATCAGGACGTACATCTTCTCGACCGATCACAAGATGATCGCGCGGCAGTTCCTCTTCACGGCGCTGCTATTCCTGCTGCTTGGTGGGGCACTCGCTGTATTGATCCGCTGGCAACTCGGCTTCCCGGGCCAGCCGCTACCCGGCGGGGGCATCCTGCCCGAGACCATGGCTCCGGGCGGGATCATCCTCCCGGAGTTCTACAATTCGCTCGTTACGATGCACGCCACTTTCATGGTGTTCTTCGCGCTGATGCCGCTCATGGCCGGTGTGTTCGGGAACTTGCTGATCCCACTCCAGATCGGCGCCGACGACATGGCGTTCCCACGCCTCAACATGGCCTCGTTCTGGATCACCCCCGTGGCGGGATTCATGATGCTGGCGAGCTTCTTTGTCGAGGGAGGCGCGGCGGGGGCCGGATGGACCTCCTATGCACCGCTGAGCGCCTCGGGTGAATGGACCGGCGTCTATCTCGGCCAGCAACTCTGGCTCGCCAGTTTGATCGTCCTCGGCTTCAGTTCGATTACAGGTGCCATCAACTACGTCTGTACCGTCATCAACATGCGCGCACCGGGCATGACGTGGTTCCGGATCCCCTTGGCGACCTGGTCGCTCTTCATCACGGCGTGGTTGCTACTGCTCGCGATCCCTATCCTCACCGGAGGCCTGATCCTCCTTCTCTTCGATCAGACGATAGGGACGGCCTTCTTCCGGCCCGAGGGCAGCGGCGAGCCGCTTCTGTGGCAGCACATTTTCTGGTTCTTTGGTCATCCCGAGGTGTACATCCTGATCCTCCCGGCCATGGGCTTCGTTTCCGAGGTGATCGCGTGCCGGTCACGGAAGCCGATCTTCGGGTACCACTCGATGGTGGTGGCGCTGGTCTCGATCGCGTTCCTTGGCTGGGTCGTGTGGGGTCACCACATGTTCCAGAGCGGCATGAACCCGCTCCTGGGCATGACTTTCGTGGTGACCACGGTGGTTATCGCGGTGCCTTCGGCCATCAAGACGTTCAACTGGATGGGAACCCTTTGGCGCGGCGACATCCACTACGACACGCCACTCCTTCACGCCGTGTCCTTCGTGGCGCTCTTCATAATCGGCGGGCTGTCGGGGATCTTCATGGCGTCGGCTCCGGTGGATATTTACATCCACGATACCTACTTCATCGTGGCCCACCTCCACTACGTGCTAGTGGGTGGCAGCCTGTTCGGAATCTTCGCGGGCATCACGTTCTGGTACCCCAAGATGTTCGGGCGCATGATGAACGAAGGCCTGGGCAAGGTGCACTGGGCGCTGTCGTTCATCTTCTATAATCTGGCGTTCTTCCCCATGCACAACCTGGGCGTCCAGGGGATGATGCGCCGAATCTACGACCCAAATCAGTACGAGTATCTCCAGAGTCTCCAGCCGACGAATACGTTCATCTCGATCAACGTTTTCCTGTTCGCGGCCGTGCAGGCGATCTTCGCCTTCAATTTCTTGTGGAGCCTGAAGAAGGGTAAGGTAGCCGGCAACAACCCGTGGAAGTCCAACACACTGTTGTGGACCACGCCATCCCCTCCCCCCCACGGCAACTTCCCGGAGATGCCAATCGTGTATCGAGGACCGTACGAGTACAGCAGCCCGGAGGTGGAAGAGGACTACTATCCGCAGGACCGGCCGCCGCCCCTGAGCTCGTCGGGTGGTCACACCGTGGAAGTTCCGAACCCCGAACCCGTGCCTGGAGACTGACGCATGAGCAACGCAGCAGTCGCGACCATGGAGCGCAAGCCCATGCCAGGCATGAAGGTCTACAACAAGAAGCTCGGCATGTGGGTGTTCTTACTCAGCGAGGTGATGTTTTTCACGTCGCTGATCGGGTCCTACATCATCCTGCGCTTCGCCCATCCGGAGCATTGGACGAACCCGGGTGTTGTGTTGAACGTCCCGCTCACCGCAACGAATACGTTCCTCCTCATCTGCTCGTCGGTGACGATGGTCAAGGCCTTCGCGGCCATTCAGCAGGGAGACGTCACGGGCCTCAAACGCTGGCTTCTGGCTACGATCGTGATCGGAGCCGGGTTCGTGGGCATCCAGATGGTGGAGTACGTCGCGCTGTCCGGCGAGGGCTTCCTGCCGGCGTTGGACGCGTATCACGCGGTTGGGCGAGGCAACCCGCACGAGGGCCCGTCGTTGGGGGGGCCACTGTATGGGGCAACCTTCTATGCCATGACTGGATTCCACGGGGCCCACGTCAGTATCGGGGTTCTCTGCTTGATCTTCGTGTACATACAGGCGGTGCGAGGGAAGTACACGCTGGCGGACCATGAGGGAGTGGAAATTATCGGCCTGTACTGGCACTTCGTAGACTTGGTGTGGATTATTCTCTTCACCATCGTGTATCTCATATAGCGCCGAAGGGAAATCATGGAAGAACAAGAGCACGCGCACCCGCGCTATATTCTGATCTGGGTCGTTCTCCTCGTCTTGACACTTGCCGAGGTGGGATACGCGTTTATGGACCTTCCGAAGATCTGGCTTGCGATCGGTCTGATCATCATGGCGGTGTGGAAGGCTTTATTGGTCGCCCTCTATTACATGCACCTAATCTACGAGCCCAAGAGACTCTGGGTTCTGGCGGTCTCGCCACTCCCGTTGGCAGTGATTCTCGTCCTCGCGGTCATCACGGAGTTCTAGCGGAACAGGCGCCCATGAACGAAGGCTTGCGACTGGGGATGTTCGTCGGTGGCGTGGTCATGGCCGCTGTACCGGTAGCCGTGGGCATAGGATTCGGCGTCTTCCTCTTCAGGGAGTTTAAGAAAGAGCGCTTGCAAGAGCAGTTGTTGCGCGAAGCTCCCCCCGAATAGGGAGACCCGCCATGAGAACGCGCTTTCGTGGGACCTTCGACCGGGGCGCTGCGGCCGGGATCGTCGGGGCCACCGCCCTCGCCTTCTGGTTCTTGATCGTCGACGGTTCTCGAGGTGATCCCTTTCGCACACCGGCGTTTATCGCCGGGGCGCTACTCGGGTTAGAACCTGTCAGCACGACTCTGTGGCATTTGGTTCTCTACACGGTGATTCACTACACTGTGTTCATCTTGGTCGGCCTGGCCATATCGGTGCTCCTCACGAAAATCTACACCGCTCCGAGCCTGTTCTTGGGGCTGGCCCTCGGATTCGCGCTCTTCGACGTCGTGCTCTACACGAGCTTCACGGTCACGGGCGTGGACGTGGTCCGGGAACTCGGGTGGCCGGCGGTCCTAGCGGGCAACCTCATCGCGGGCATGAGCCTGATGGGGTTTCTCCATATGACGGGAGCTACGCCACCCGTGGCGTGGTGGGCCATCCTCGGCAAGAACAAGATGGTTCGCGAGGGGGTGACGTCTGGGTTCATCGGCGCGGGAGTGATCGCGGTCTGGTTCCTGATCTTCGATATGGCGCGAGGGCAGCCCTTCTTCACGCCCGGCGCCCTCGGTTCTGCCCTTTTCCTCGGCTCCGCCGATCTAGCTTCGGTGAACGTCTCGGCGGCGACCGTCATGGGATACAGTCTCGTCCATATCGGTGCCTTCGTCGCTACCGGTTTCGTGGCCGCCGCCCTCGCTGCCTATGCAGAAGACACGCCTCCCCTCATCTTGGCCGCTGTGTTGCTTTTCCTTTGCTACGAAGCGTTCTCCGTCGGCTTGATGTCGTTGGTTGCCGAGTTTCTCCTCGATCCGGTGACTTGGTGGGCCATCGCCGTGGGGAACGTCTGGGCCACTGTCGCCATGGGATTTTACCTGTGGAGAAGGCATCCCCGGTTGCGACAGGTGCTGGCGGAGAACCCGTTCGACCAGACCAACTGAAGGCTCCGAGCCCGACTCGAGCCACAGCCCACGAGTCCGAGCCCCTCTAGTCCTCGAAGCCCAGGAAGTGGTTCAGTCGCCAGAGGTAGTAACCCAGACCGGCTGCCAAGAGAAGAAACACGCCTCCCAACGCCAGGGCACCCGTACCCCCCGTTTTGGCGAAGGCCACGAGCTCGTAGCCACCGTATCCCCCACAGAACAGGATCGCGATCGCGATGAGGATTTTGTGAAACGATATCAGGGACACGTCGCGTCTCCGTTGGGTCCAGGTTGCTGAGCGCCAAAGATAACGCCCGCTGGAATGCCGGCATACGTCCGAGCGGCGCCGTTCGTACGGGGTTCCCGCACCGACCCTGCGACACGATCGAGCCCAGAACGGAGATCGGCCACGAGATCGCTGGCCGACTCGATCCCCACAGATAGCCGCAACAAGCTCTCGCCGATCCCCGCTACCGCCCGCGCTTCTTCGTCCATCGCTGCGTGGGTCATGGTCGCCGGATGACAGACCAGGCTCTCGCCGCCGCCCAGGGACTCGGCCAGCGTGGAATCTCCGGCGCCTCCCAGGTAGTCGATGCTCGCAAGGCGATGGCGTTCCGGATCGAGCGCGGTCCCCGAGCCGACGACTCCGGGCCACCAGCCCTGGGTCCCGTCCGTCCCACCGGCAACGAAGCGGTGGGCAGAGATGCCCCCTAGCACGAGAACGGCCGGAGCGTCATCACGGCCGTAAGAGGCATAAGCGACCCGGGAGCCGGTTTTCGACTCCACCGTGCCGTGCCGAAGCTCTGCCGTGCCGAAGCTCCGCCGCGACGGCGGTCGGAGAAGAGCCCGTCGTGTGAAAAGCGTCCAGTACATGTGGCGTGCCGTGATCGCCCACAGCTTCAGTGTTCCAGCTCATGATCAGCCCCCGTTCCGCAGTAAAGGAGGAACGTGGAACACGAGTTGGACGAAGCCGACTGGACCGGAAGACCTCTGCTCGACAAACAGCATCGACACATAACGAGGCTCGGACGCGAACTCATCTTTCGGTGAACCGTAGTTCCCGCAGGACTTGGCACCTTTTCGAGAGCTGCGTATTCACTCGACGGTTGCCCCGGCTTCAAAGGGCCTGCCCCTCAGCCGGTCTTGATGATGTTTCAAACGGTAGGAGAGTTTCGCGGGGACGTCAACCGGCGACCGGTTGCTGGAACCCAGAGCGGCGGCGGAACGCCATCGAGCGGACACGATGGGGCGCGTGGGGTTGCGGGGTTGTGTGAGGGCCGGTCTGAGTCAGGCCAAGGCGTCGAGCTTGATCGCCTCGTCGATCAGCATGATCGGGATGTCCTCGCGGACCGGATATAGCACCTTGTCGTCCTCCCGGATCAGTCCCTCGTCGAGCGGCTCGGACACGGCGTCGCCCCGCCGGTTCGTCATGCCGCCGGAGCGGATCGCCGCGTTCAATCGGTCCAAGACGTCTGCGTCGGCCGGACGCACCGGCTGATGCGTCTCGGGGCAGACGAGGATTTCGAGCAGCTCAGGGTCCACCATGGGGACTCCACTCGGGCACCCCTCTCGAGGTCCGGGTTGAAGGAACGGGCCGGTTCCGGGTTCGTCGCGCTCCGACAAGCTATCACGATGATTCGAAATTCGGGAGTTGCTTCGACTCGCGCGCTTCGCTCGTGATCCACATCTTGGTCGCGAGCCAGACCCGTCTCGGAAAGGACGTTACTTTCAAGTCTCTTGGCTCGAAGACGCTGAAGGGGTTTGACGACTCAACCCGTATCGAGCTAGTTGAGTGGCGGGAGTAGGACCGTTGCTCAGCAATGACATACTCCTTTGGATGACATATTCTTTTGGATGCCATGCTCGTTCGCAGTGGAATGACAATGAAGAGGAACCCAATGATCTCTCGACGCGATTGGCTTCGAATCAGTGCCGGCGTTGGCGCCGGTCTTAGTCTGAATCCGCGGATCCTGGAGGCGCTTCAGACAGGAGCGGTCCGGACCCGCACGATTCCGTCGACCGGAGAGCAGGTCCCTGTGATCGGGCTGGGCGGCCGATGGATCTCGACGAACTCGAGTGCCGAAGAGCTCGCCGGCCACCGGGCGGTGCTTCACGCACTCGCGGAAGGTGCGGAGGGTGCGGGGCGAGTCTTCGATAGCGCGGCGGGCTACGGCCGAGGCGGCTCGGAGGCGTACGCGGGTCAGTGGGCTCAAGAGGACGGATTCGGTGCCGATATTTTTTGGGCCACAAAAGTGAATGTGGCCGGTCGAGGCGGCGGCTCGGTCGATCCCGACGACGTCCGGGCGCAGATCGAACGGTCGTTCGACCGCATCGGTGTCCCGGTGCTCGACCTGAACCAGGTTCACAACATGGGCGATCCGCCCACCCAACTGGGGGTTCTGCAGGAGTACAAGGAGTCCGGCCGGATCCGTCACATCGGAATCACGACCACCAGCGAGTCGCAATATGGAGCGCTCGCCCGGGTCATGCGCGAGTACCCCATCGACTTCATCGGCATCGACTACGCCATCGACAATCGCGTGGCGGAGGAGCGGATCTTCCCTCTGGCGCAGGACGAGGGGATCGCCGTCATGATTTATCTGCCGTTCGGGCGCAGTCGCATGTGGCGGCGGATCGGCGACCGGCCGCTCCCCGGGTGGGCAGCGGAGTTCGACGCGCATACTTGGGCGCAGTTCATGCTGAAGTTCGTGGTCGCGCAACCGGCGGTCACCATCGCTGTGCCCGGGACCGGCGACCCTGAGCACATGGTGGACAACCTCGGCGGTGGCCGGGGACGCCTACCCACGCAGGACCACCTCCGGCGAATGCTCGAGCTGGTGGACGGTCTTCCGGGCGGCTAGACACTACGCAGTGCCGGTGGGACGCTGGATATGACTCCGGCGTGCCACCGCAGTGGCGCGTTATCTACGCCGCGGGCCCCAGGTCATCCAGCCGCTCGAGCGCCCGCAGGATGAGGTCCGCGGGGACGTCATCGTCGCGCTTGTAGCGAGCGGAGCTCGTGCGGAAGTCGGGTTCGATGCCGTGGGCTCGATTTTTCTGTACGAGTGGCTCGGCTGGGTTCGAGGGCGGAGCCGAGGGTATGGATGTGTCCGTGTCCGTTCCTGGGGCAGAACACCTTCCTATGGGCCTTTCTGGCCACCTATCCCGCCGTGGTGTTCCTCGTGGCCTCCGTTTGGGCCTGGCTCTGAAGTAACCATCTGGCGAAGGAGCCTAGTGTCCCCTCGGGCGCATGGTGCTCCGGTAGCTAGCCGCCGGACACCCGCACATCCCCCGCCGCCACCAGCTCGTCGATCTCCTCATCTCCGTAGCCCAGCTCCGACAGGATCTCCCGACTATGCTGTCCGGCCTTCGGCGGGAGCATCGTCGTCTCCGGCCGTTCCCCGTCCCAGCGAACAGGCAGGGCCACGTCGCGGTAGCCCGGAATCTCCGGATGGTCCACGTGCGGGAGCATGCCGGAGGCCTCGACCTGCGCATCCTTGGCCACCTCGGCCATGTCTTGAATCGGGGCGGACGGGACGGCGTGTTTGCCCAGCAGTTCCCACAACTTCCGGGTCGTATGCTCGCTCGTCGCCTCCGCAATGAGGGCAAAGAGCTCGTCCCGGTGTTCGACCCTCGACGGATTGCTCGCGTAGCGGGGATCTCCGGCCAGGCCCGGAAGCTCGAGGGCTTCGCACAAGCGACGGAAAGATCCATCGTTGCCGGCGGCGATCATCAGCTTTCCGTCGGATGTCGGGAACGCTTGATACGGTGCGATCATGGCAAAACCGGAGCCCATCGGCCGGGGCACGGTCCCCGTCGCAAGGTGACTCATCAGGTGGTAGGACACCCACCCGATCGCCGTATCCAACAGAGCCGTCGTGACGTGGGAGCCCTCACCCGTCTCGGTCCGCTCGTGGAGGGCGGCCAATACGCCGAGGGCGCTCCACATGCCGGTCCCGAAGTCCACGACCGACCCACCCACTCGCGCGGGCTCCGCCGGGTCGTGCCCGGTTACGGACATCATCCCGCCGTAGGCCTGCATGAGCGGGTCGTAGCCCGGCAGGTCCTTGAGGGGACCCGTGGGGCCGTACGCGGTCACGGACACGTAGACGATTCCAGGGCGTCGCTCCCGTACCGACTCATAGTCGAAGCCCAGTTCCTCGATGACGCCCGATCGGAACGCTTGCACGAAGACATCGGATCCCTCCACCAATTTCCAGAGGATCTCCTTGCCCGACTCTGACTTGAGATCCAATTGGATGCTGCGTTTGCCCCGGTTCGTGGAGAGGAACAGAGGGCTCTCCCCGCCCCAAAAAGGAGGGGCCCAGGTGCGCGCCGCGTCCCCTTTCGGCGGTTCGACCTTCACGACCTCCGCACCGAGATCGGCCAGAATTTGGGTACAGTATGGCCCGGCGAAATTCTGCGTAAGATCTAGGACGCGTAACCCGCGGAAGTGATCCATCATCTGGCGTCCGGTGCCGTGATCGATGCGCTGACCGATCTCCGGGCCGCGGCTCTCTTCCCTGCGACCCTTCGCCGGGAGGGTCGGATCGCTTCTTCGGAACGCCACTTCTCCGGCGTCGCCGTCCGTTCGAGCTCCTTCGGTCGCAGCTCGAACCAACGGGCCACGAGTAGGATTTCGGAAGCCTCGCGAGGCTTCCGGGCAGCCGGGCCTCGTTCGGTGCGCCGGTACACGTGCTCTACGGCCTTGGCGATGCGTGCGCGTGCTCGCTTCGACGTGGGATAGGCGAATTCACGCCTGATGCGTCCTCTACGGATGAGGTAGAGCCGATCATTACCGGCGAATCCCGTAACGCGGTAAAGGAAAGTGAGGCTCTCCACTCGACCCCGGAAGGCGGCGAGGCGTTCCTGAAGATCCCGCAGGCGATCGATACGATCCCGAAGTCGTCCCGCGTATTCGAAGTCGAGCCGTGCGACGGCCTCTTCCATGTTTCGCTCGAGGGTGGTGACGGGCTCCCGGGTCCGGCCTTCCAGAAACCGCCTCGTTACATTCACACGGCTCTGATAGGCGTCGCCCGTCGTGCCTCCGCAGCATGGAGCCAAACAGGTACCCAACTCTGCCCTCAAACAAAGCGGTGCTCGCCCCCGATTGAAGAGCTCGAGTTGGTCGTCGAAGTAGATGGGTGTGGATCCCGGACAGTCCCTTAGGCCGAGTGAGTGCGCCAGTTCGCGGACGTTGTGGCCCACCCTCCCCACTGCGGGAAATGGACCGAAGTAGAGCGAGTCAGCGGGAACTACACGGGTCACCGGGACTATGCGGGGCGCCTGTTCCCGAGTCAGTTTTACGAACGCGTAGGCACGCTTCCGCTTGTGTTGGACGTTGAATCGGGGTTGCCAGCGCTGGATGAGCTTCATCTCGTGGACCGGGGCCGAAAACTCGTTGGGAACGTACTCCCAGCGGATCTTTTTTGTCTCGCGAATCAGATTGGCGGTCTTTTCTCCAGCGGGGGCACGAAAGTAGGAGAGCAGGCGGGTGCGTACACGGACGGACTTTCCGACATATAGGGGTTGCTCATCTGCACCCAGCATCTGATAGATGCCGGGCCGATTTTCGGTATGAGCCCGTACATATTCTCGAAGGGCAGATGTCGGCATGTGCCCCGGGGTTGAGGTGGCCTACTTTCGCTTTTCCTTCGGTAGTATAGGCCGGCGTGGCTCAAAGGACCATTGCTCCCGACGCATGGCTACTGCTAACCTCT
>CAUZAE010000049.1:0-17638 GCA_963577685.1 Gemmatimonadales bacterium UBA6960
AGGTTCCCATTCAGGTCGCCAGCGCACGCGTCCGACTGCCGCCCGAAGCTAGCGACGTGGAGGCGAGGGTGTTCACCGGCCCTGTCGGGTCGACCGCAAGGAACGCCACAGCCACTAAAATAGAATTATTATTCTATTTTGATACGACGCAGCCCCTGGGGAGTAGGGAGGGGATGACGCTATCGCTGGCTTGGGCCCCTGGCGTCATAGCCCGCCCCACGGCGGCCGAAAAGATCAACCTGTCTTTTCGGGCTAACTGGATCTTCCTCATCCCGATCCTGAGCTTCGTCGTGATGTATCAACTCTGGCGGACGCGAGGTCGCGACCCCTCTCGCATGGCGATCTCACCCCAGTACGAGCCCCCCGAGGATCTGACGCCGGCGGAGATCGGCACATTAATCGACAACAGTCCCGACCTGAGGGACATCACGGCCTCGATCGTCGACCTCGCCGTGCGCGGTTACCTGAGGATCGAGGAACGCGAGTCGACTGGCCTCGTGGCCTGGCTGAGCGGAAGCACCTATTCCTTCGAACTAGTGAAGGATCAGGATGAGTGGACGGAGCTACAGCCAGACGAGAGTCGGCTCATGGGCGCCCTCTTCGAGGGTGGTTTCCGCAAAGTCGTGCAGCTCGACGACCTTAAGAACGAGTTCTACAAACATCTGGGCCCCATCAAAGACGAAATCTTCCAGCGGCTCCTTCGTCTCGGCTACTACCATCATCGCCTCGACAAGATCGTGCAGGGCTACGTGGGTGCCGGCCTGGCAACCACCGTCTTTCTCATACTGGGATTGGGCTTTTTCGGAAATAGCGTAGACGCTCTCTATCTACCCCTCGGCCTGGGTGCGCTGGCGGCCCTCCTCACGGCACGGCCGTGCCGATCGTCGGATTCGGCGTCGTCATGCCCGCACGCACGGTACGTGGGGCACGAAAGCTCGAGCACGTGCTGGGGTTCCAGGACTTTCTCGATCGTGTCGAATCCGACCGCTTTCGCCGCATGATCGACTCGCCGGAGATGTTCGAGCGGTACCTGCCCCACGCCATGGCGCTTCAGGTCGAGAAGAAGTGGGCTCGAGCCTTTGACGACCTGTACAAGGAACCCCCGGACTGGTACTCCGGCCCAGCGGGACACCGCTTCCGGCCGACGATCTTCGTGACGGATCTCGGAAGCATGACGGGGCGAGTTGGCAGTGCAATGACGTCACAGCCCCGTAGCAGTGGCGGCTCCGGCTTCAGTGGCGGCGGTGGTTCTACCGGGGGTGGTTTCGGCGGCGGAGGCGGAGGCGGGTTCTAGGAATCCCGTGCCTGCTGGGCCCGCCCCAGCGCGAGACATAGCATGGCCCAGAGGCCTGCCACAGGCACGGTTGCCATTGCAACCCAGGCCAACGTGAGTCCCATGGCGGCGAACATGCCATCCACGCCAGCCCCCGCTACATCTCCGCCGCGATAGAGGAAGACATCGATGACCGGCTTGGCTTTGTACTTCTCCGAGGGTGACACGACGCTGAACAGAGTCTCCCGCGCCGGCCTCGACATCGCGTAACGGGTAGCGCGATGAACCGCCTGGAAGACCGCCATGACACCGAAGGCGGTCCAGACCGACAGAATCGCGAAGCCCAGCATGGTGACGACGGGTAGGATGACCAGTGTCCAGCCCACGCCGATGCGTTTGATCACATGCGTGGTCACGAAAAGCTGGACGACGAGGGTGGCGCCCTGTGCCAGGGCGTCGAATTGGGCGAATCCCGCCACTCGTTGGCTGAACGTGTCCGTGTTGTCGAGGATGATGTTGGCTTGTGTGAAGTAGATCAGCGTATTCGCGATCGCCATCAGGACGATGTAGGCACCGATGCCTAGCAGATACGGCGAGCTGGCGACGGCCCTCGCGCCGTCCCAGAACGTCCCGCCGATGTTGGCCGGATCCCCAGCTTCATCCGCAGCTTCATCCCCAGCCGCCTCTTCGCCAACCCCTTGGGGGTATTCAGAGGCCGCCCCCTCGGCGGTGTGCCGTGAATGCTCGGAAGAAAGGGCGAGGCGGTCCAGCATGAGCACGAGGACGATGGCCACCCCGAAGAATGCGGCGCCCGTCAGCATCAGCCCTGCAGGGAGATAGACCGACTCGGTCATGCCACTGATCACATTAGTCGCCCAGCCACCCACCAGCGCCCCGAGCGTCCCGCCGATACCGATGAACGCGAACATCCTCTTGCCCTGACGCATGTCGAAGATGTCCACCATGAACGCCCAGAAGACGCTGGTCACGAACAGATTGATGGCGCTGAGCCAGACGAAGAAGACGTAGCCGACGTAGCGCGCCACTGGCGTCTCCGAATCCGTGCCGATGAGCCCCCCACCCGCGGCCCCGTCGACGATCAGCATGCCGGAGAACACGACCAGACACGCGATCACGAACAGATAGGCGATCGGGATGAACCGGCGGCGGTTCGTCCTCGCAACGACTCCCCCGAAGGCGAGCACGAGGACGAGGGATACCAGCGACGTGCCCACGAAGAGCCAGCGGAGTTCGTCCATCCCCCGGGCGACGCCCATCGCCTCCCGCACTGGACGCAGGAAGAAGTATCCGCACAGGACACAGAAAAAGTAGGCGACCGAGAGGAGAGCGAGTGGCAACTCTTCCTTTTCGATGTTCAGAACGCGCGATACGGTGTCGGTCACGGACCACCTTTCGTCAGAGCAGAATGGCCGTCGGCTCTTCGAGCATTTTCTTCAGCGTCCCGAGGAATGCCGCGCCGAGCGCACCGTCGATCACGCGATGATCGCAGCTCATGGTCATTTTCATGCGACTCCGAACCACCACCTGGCCGTCTTCGACGACCGGAGTTTCCTCCACTCCACCGACCGCGAGGATACCGGCCTCCGGAGGGTTGATGACGGCCGTGAACTCATGGATGCCGAACATCCCCAGGTTCGAGATGGAGAACGTGGCGCCCGTATACTCTTCGGGCTGCAGTTTCTTCTGGCGAGCCCGGCCGGCCAACTCTCTGATTTCTGTGGCGATCTGAGCCACACCCTTCGAGTCGGCGTCCCTGATGATCGGAGTGATCAAACCGTCGTCTATCGCAACGGCAACACCGACATGTACGCGATTGAATCGCCGGATGGCGTCACCGAGCCAGTGGGCGTTGCATGCCGGGTGGCGCCTGAGCGCCGCGGCGGTGGCGCGGATGATCAAGTCGTTGAGAGAGATCTTCTTGCCCTCGGCTTCGAGCATCGCGTTGATCGTCCGGCGCGCCTCGATCGCACGCCCCATATCGACGTCGACGGTCAGGAAGAAGTGAGGTACGGGACCGATGGACTCAGCCAGGCGTCGCGCGATCGTCTTCCGCATTTGCGTGAGCGGAACATCTTCGTAATCCGCCTCGGAAGCTGCGAGCGGCGGGGAGATGCCGACAGGAGCGACAGCAGGGGACGGGCCCGCCGCCAGGGCTGCCTCGACATCCCGTTTGATGATTCGGCCGGACGGCCCGGATCCGGCCACCGCCGAGAGTTGCAGCCCCGACTCGACGGCCAGGCGTCGGGCGAGGGGCGACGCCTTGATGCGACCGGCCTCGTCGCCGACAGGGGCAGCAACCACTGGAGCTCCTACCGCAGGGGCCCCCACCGCGCCGACGGGCTCGCTACCGACGTCCTCGACCTCGACTCGTGGATCGTCCGAAGTCATGGGTCCGGCACCGTTTCCGTCAGATGGAGCAAGCGCCGCAGCCGCGAACTCGGAAATGTCTTCGTCCTCACTCGCGATCACCGCGATCACGTTCCCCACCGGGGCGATACCGCCCTCCTTCACGAGGATCACCCTCAGGATGCCGTCGCCCCGGGCGGTCAACTCCATCGTGGCCTTGTCGGTCTCGATCTCGGCGATGATGTCGCCGTTCTTGACCCCGTCCCCTTCGGACTTGAGCCACTTCACCACCTGCCCCTCCTCCATCGTCGGGGAGAGGGCCTCCATGTGAACTTTCGTTGCCATAGTCAGCCGAGCCGTCCAGGCATTCGTGAAGCGTCAGACATAAAGCACCTTCTTGCAGGCCTCCACCACGCGCGTGGCGCCCGGCTTGGTCCAAGCCTCGAGCTTCTTGTTGTACGGCATGGGCACGTCCGCCTGGGTGACCCGGAGCACAGGCGCGTCGAGATCGTCGAACGCTTCTTCCATCAAGATCGACACGATCTGAGCCCCGACACCTCCGTAAGGCCAGCCCCCCTCCAGATACACCGCCCTGTTCGTCTTCGCGACCGTCGCGAGGATCGCCTCGACATCAAGAGGCCTGAGAGACCGCAGATCCAGCACGTCGGCCTCGATCCCTTCTTTAGACAGCTGTCCGGCAGCCTGGAGGGCAACGTGAACCGTCGGTCCGTGTGTGATGATCGAAACGTCCCCACCTTCGCGCTTACGGTCAGCGAGGCCCAAGGGAATGATGAAGTCCTCGCCGTCCGGGACCTCTCCCTTCAGGTTATAAAGCAACTCGCCTTCCATGACCGCGACGGGGTCGTTGTCTCGAATGGCTGCTTTGAGCAACCCCTTCGCGTCGGCCGGCGTGGCGGGCGTCACGACCTTCACCCCTGGCGCGTGCAGATACCAGGTCTCGCACGCCTGAGAGTGCTGGGCGCCGAGCTGGAGCGCGGCTCCCGTCGGGCCCCGGAAGACCATCGGGATGCCGATCTGACCTGCACTCATGGCGAGCATCTTGGATGCGCTGTTGATGACCTGATCCAGCGCAAGGAACGAGAAGTTGAAGGTCATGAACTCCACGACGGGACGAAGCCCGAGCATGGCCGCACCCACACCGAGTCCCGTAAAGCCCAATTCGCTGATCGGTGTATCCACGACCCGTTTGTCACCGAACTGATTGAGCAGCCCCTTGGACACCTTATAGGCGCCATCGTATTCAGCCACTTCCTCGCCGAGTAGGAAGACGGAATCGTCCCGCTCCATCTCCTCAGCAAGGGCCTCGTTGAGGGCGGCCCGGTAGGTAAGCTCCGCCATGACGCTCCCTTACCTCTCCCGACCGTCGAAGAACAGGCGGCCGTGGACGTTGATTTCTGAGTAGACGTGTTCGTAGAGCCGGTCCAAACTCGGCTCCGGGGCATCTTCAGCGGACTGCGCGGCGGCGGCGACGACACCCCGAACCTCCGCGTCGAGTATCTCGAGTTCGTCACTCGTCAGGAGTTCGGCTTCATACATGCGATCCCGGAGAATCTTGATCGGATCGGAGTTGTCGGTCCGGTCGTGGACTTCTTCCCTCGACCGGTACGTACCCGAAACCGGGTCCGACATCGAGTGTCCCTTGAATCGATAGCACTGGACGTCGACGAACTGGGGACCCGCTCCACCACGCACCTGTTCGATCAGATTCTCGAAGTGTGCATGAGTCGCCAGGACATCCTGCCCATCGACGACCGTGGCCGGCACACCATGGGAAGCCGACTTCTGCACCATGTCGGTATCCGAGACACGGCTGAATTTCGTCCCCATGCCGTAGGAATTGTTCTCGACGGCATAGATGACCGGCAAATTCCAGATCGCGGCCATGTTCATGGACTCGTGGAAGACCCCTTGATTCACGGCTGCGTCGCCGAAGAAGCAGACGCACACCTGATCGGTCCCCCGATAGTGGATGGCCCACGCCATGCCCAGCGCCAAGCCGATTTGGCCGCCGACGATGCCGTGGCCGCCCATGAAGCCCTGTTCCACGCCGAAGATGTGCATGGAGCCGCCCATGCCACCGGAGGACCCGCTGGCCTTGCCGTAGAGCTCCGCCATGACCGCGTCGGGCGAGAGCCCCTTCGCGAGCGCTTGCGTGTGGTCTCGGTAGGCCGTGATCACGTAGTCGTCCTGCCTAAGCTGCAGGACCGCACCCGCAGCGACAGCTTCCTGCCCGATGTGCAAGTGGCAAAAACCGCCGATCTGTCCGATCGCGTAGGCCTCTTCCGCCTTCTCTTCGAACCTCCGGTAGAGAAGCATTTCCCTGAGAAGCTCGACGAGCTTGGTCTTGGACATAGCGGCCAACCCAGGCTCCCCGCTCGTCGCCTCGACAGGCACGGTCTCGGCCTCAGACATCGCTCGAAATCCCAAAGACCTCTGCGGGCGCCGGAATATCGGCCTCCTGAATCTGCTGGATCTTGCCCGGTCCCCCGACATGGACTTCCCTCGCTTGCTCCTTTGCATGATAGCTGGAACGAACGAGAGGCCCCGATTCGACATGTTTGAAGCCCAATTCTTCCTCACCGACGCGTTTCCACTCCGTGAACTCCGCGGGGGTCACCCAGCGGGCCACGGGAATATGCTGCACGGACGGTCTCAGATATTGGCCGAGCGTAAGGATGTCAACCGACGCATCCCGTATGTCGGTCATGGCCTGGCGGATTTCGTCCTCTTTCTCTCCCATCCCCAGAATCATGCCGGTCTTGGTCAAGATGGTCGGGGCGATCCGTTTGGCGGCACCCAAGAAGGAGATCGAGCGCCAATAGCGCCCCCCCGGACGCACGTCCGGGTGAAGTCGTGAGACCGTCTCCAAGTTGTGGCCGAAAATGGCCGGCTTCGCCTCGAGAACCGTGCGAAGAGCACTCCCATCACCTTTGAAATCGGGCACCAGCACTTCGACCGAGCAGCCCGGAACCGCTTCATGGATCCGGCGGATGGTCTCGGCGTAGATTCCGGCGCCACCGTCCTTGAGCTCGTCCCGGTTCACGCTCGTGATGACCACGTGCTCCAGCTCCATGATGCGAACCGAGTCCGCGACACGGCCGGGCTCACCCAGGTCGAGCTCCGTGGGCAATCCGTGGGCCACTCCGCAGTACTTACACGCGCGGGTGCACACGTCTCCCAGGATCATGAAAGTGGCTGTACCGGCCTCCCAGCACTCTCCGATGTTGGGACAGCCCGCCTCTTCGCAGACGGTGTGGAGAGATTGGCTCCGCATGAGCTGTTTCAGCCGTAGGTACCCCGCACCGCCGGGAGAACGGACCTTGAGCCACTCCGGCTTCCGGGATCGGATCGAAATCGTGATCAACCCGGCGTGACCCGGAATCTGCGACGTCCCCTTGGGTTTTACGATCCCAGAGTCCTTGCCGCTCGGGGCGTAGCCCCCGGACGCTTGCGTGAGCGTTTTCGTCAAGTGCAACCTGTGTGTTCGGGGTACCTCTATGTGCGCGGCCTCACGACCGTCACGCTTCAGCGCCTACAAAGAAAGCGCCTCTTAGTTGACCTCACAACCCTAACCCGCCTCGCTCCTCTAACGCTGCACCCGGGGCACCGAGCCAGGCTGGGAGGCCAGCACATGCTCCACAACCTCCTCCGGTGAGTCCGTCAGGAACAACAGGTCCAGGTCCTCCGGAGAGATCTTCCCCTCTCCGGCGAGTGTGCCCCGCATCCAATCCATCAGGCCCGCCCAGTAGTCCGTGTCGAAGAGAACCACGGGAAAATCTCTGACTTTCCCGGTCTGTATCAAGGTGAGCGCCTCGAACAACTCATCGAGCGTGCCATACCCTCCAGGGAAAATCACGAAGGCCTGCGCATACTTCACGAACATCGTTTTCCGCACGAAGAAGTAGCGAAAATCCAACCCGACGTCGACGAACTGGTTCAATCCCTGCTCGAAGGGGAGCTCGATGTTGCACCCCACGGACGGCACCCCTGCCTCCCGGGCGCCGTGGTTCGCCGCCTCCATGATGCCGGGACCACCCCCCGTGATGATGCCGAATCCCGCCTCACCCAGGAGGCGAGCCGTATCAACGCACTTGTGATACGCGGGATCGGCCTTCGTGAGCCGAGCGGACCCGAAGAACGACACACATGGGCCGAGGCCGGAGAGTTCATCGAACCCCTCCACGAACTCGCCCATGATGCGGAAAACCCGCCAAGACTCCGTTCCTCCGCGCAGAAGGCCTCGCTCCTTCAGCTCGTCTACGGTGGACTGTAGGAGTCGCTCATCCTCTGTCTCCTTCGAATAGGGAGGAGGGGGAACGGTTGTCTGTCCTTCAATCGGGTCTTCTGTGTCACTCACTTTGCAATCACCTCAGTCGTTCCCGACGAGCGCCTCGGCCCTCGTCCTCATGCCCGGAATCATCTGGGTATGATCCCGGTACTCCGGGACATCCCTTGCTATCTCTACGTCGTACACGTCGAGCCATCTCGTGAAGTAGACTCGTGCGCTTGCGGTGTCGCCCAGTGCCAGGGAGGCGTCGCCCGCGGCCGCGAGTCCCAGGAGATGGTCGGGCAGCTCCTCCAGGATCGCCTCTGCATCGGCGAGTCCTTCCTCGTCGAGGGTCGCCGTCAGGTGGAGCATCGACAGGTGAAACGTCCCATCCGCATCCAACGGCTCAGCCAGCTCATAGGCACGGATTGCCATCGGGAGAAAGCTCACCACCTCCGTCGAGTCGTTCGTAGACACGGCCGTCATCACGCGATTGAAGAGCCGATCGGCAGCCTCGCGGGGGGTCATCGAAGACAGGTCCACGGCGGCGGCCCCGGTGGCTCCCGATGAGGCCGGGGGTGGGGTCGGCACCTGCCGATCGGGGCTGATTACCGGGTAAGCGATCAAAAGGATGAGGCCCACCATCAGAGCACCGGACATCCACCACCCTATGTTCGCCCCTGAGCCCGCCTTGCCCTGCGCAGCCGTGCCCTGCACAACTTCGGCCTGCCCTGCGGACATCGCGCCTCCACACTGATTGCAGAAACGGGCCCCCGCCAGCGCCTCATGACTGCAGCTCGGACACGCCACCGCTCCCAAGGAGGAACCGCAACTGGAGCAGAAACTCCCCTCCGCAACCTCAGCGCTGCAACTCGGACATTTCATCGAGCCCCGTCCATGTCGGTGCGGGGCCGTCCCCTGGGCCGGGGATCCATGGCGTTGAAGAGCAACGGCCACGTCGACATCGATTGGCTTCTGTAGTTGGGTTGGAAGCCGATCAGCACGACGGAACCCTCACCGACCCGTGCCTCCACCACAGCGGGCTTCCCGCTGAGGTACTCGGGACCCAGAATCCACCCGGAGCGGAGGGGGTTTCCGGCACCGTACCGGGCCGTCACTGTAAGCTCGGGACCGGAGACCTCGAAGGCACGGCTGCTTCTCCAGAACCAAGCTGATACGGACTCTCCGAGCCCCCGATTGGACGGATGGTCCGTCTCCAGCTCAACCGTCAGTATGGAGCCGGGCACATAGAACTCGCTGTTGTCCAGCCGATCCACGGCGTTAGTGACTCCGAGACCGAAGAGGTCCACGGCAAAGTCCGTCGCCTCTTCGATGGCAACGAGGCGCCCTCCGGCTTCGACGAATTCCTGTAGGGCGTCTACGCCCTCCGCACCAAGGCCACCGACGTACTGGTCGGGAAGGACCCCTGCCCGATACCCCTCGGCGATCGACGATGCGCTCTGACCCTGAAGTACGATCACGTCGTAGTCCCGGCGGAGGTCCCCCGTCCTGGCCCGGGCGTCCTTCAGCGTGTCGTAAACCAAGTCGTGCTGGTCGAACATCCACCGCGTCCAGCCGGCGGTCATCGGTTCCTGCGCCGACTTGTAGAGCGCGATGCGCGGAGCATCATCACCCCTAAGGCCCGCCGGCAGCTCGAACGCAAACTCGGGTGTGGTGATCGCCTCTGCTTCAATGACGACCGCCACGCCGGGCTGGAGATTCTCGACGGCGACCGCCTCGACGTCCATGAGGAGAGGAAGCGTGTGCGCCGTGACGTCGTAGGGTCGCCTGGGCGGGCCCCCCGGATATTCTCGGAGATCCGGATAGTGCTGTACCTCGAGAAGCGTCTGGGCGAACGACGCATAGGGCTGAGTCATCGGAACGACGTAGGTGCCCTCCGGATAGACGACTCCGTCGGCCTCGAAGGCACGGGCGGCTCTGTGAACCTCCACGTCGCCCATGCGAAGAATCCGAAGCACATAAGCCAACCCTCCCTCGTTCGCCTGGTCGGCGGGAAGGACCCAAGCCGCAGGCCACGTATCCCAGCCCTCTACGGCCCGTTCGTTGACCCGGTAGAAATTCTCGAGCCAGAAACGCCGATTCTTCGCAGCGTTCCTGAGCAGCGCCATCGCACCGGAATCCATGTATTCGACGATCTCCGGCAGCCCCCACCGTCCTCCCGTCCAGGGGTTCGGGTAGTTGGCCGAGGCGACCGCCGCGTCGTAGCCCCGGCCACCTCCGATCTGGTCGCGTGAGACGTCGACTGATGTGGCGATTCTCGCCGACGCCGTTTCGGAAAGAATGCGCGCGCCCGCGTGGTAGTGTTGGTACGCGCGTGCCGGCGAAAAGCCGTCGTAGATGGCGTTCGTCACCACACCGGCTTTACCCTGCGACGTGAGCTCCGCGGCCATATAAGTGCCGAGCATGTTGACGGCGGTCACGAGGCCCGGGTCCACGTTGTGCTCGATAGGATCGATGTACGGAGGGAAGTAGATACGCGCGCCTCCACCCCCCATCTGGTGGACGTCGTGGACAATGTGTGGATGCCAAAGATTATGGGCTCCCAGAACCGTGTACTGCGTCTCTTTCTGCGTGAACGCGTACCAGTCTCGATTGTTGTCATGGCCGACGTAGTAGTGGTACAGCCACGGCATGGGACTGGCCTCGTACTCGGTGCCCACCCATTCGTTGTACCAGTCGACCACCCACTCCGTCCCATCCGGATTGAGGGAAGGGATGTCCAGGAGGATCACGTTATCCAAGATCTCTCGAACCTGCTCGTCGTCGGATGAAGCCAGGCGATGCAACAGCCTCGCCGCCATCTGAGCGCCTCCGACCTCGGTCGAGTGGATGGAGTGCGTGATCAACACCACGGTCCTGCCCAGCTCCAGGAGGCGCTCGAGCTCCTCCTCACCGGAGACGAGGCGCGGGTCCGCGAGTTTCATCTGGACGTCGTAGAGCTCGGTTAGACGGGCCTGATTCTCCTCACTCGTGACGGTCAGCATCACGAAGGGGCGGCCCATCGTGGTGAGGCCGAGCGTGTCGACCTTCACACGTGAACTCGCATTCGCGAGGGTCTCGTAGTACGAAGTCAGGTCCGTCCAGTCGGCCAACTTGCGTTCGGCTCCAATCTCGAAGCCGAAGTGGGTCTCGGGCGACGGCACGATCTGGGCGGAGAGCACCCCCTGCGCGGCGAAGAGCCCCGCAGCGAGGGTGGAGAGGGCCGGAGCCGAAAGATACCGAGCACGCATGGTGTGTTCCTCCTCGATCTGATCAACTTGGGAGTTAATGATCGTAGGGACCCCTAGCGCAAGCAACCGCCCGAGCCACCCGCCGAGCCACTCCGAAAACCGACTCAGAGACCCGTAGGCGCGTCGATGAAGTCCCATGGCACGCCGAAGCGTTCGCCGATGTGAGCACCCAGTGCCCGAACCCCCCACGTCTCGGTGGCATAATGGCCGGCGTAGACGGCGTTTACTCGGAATTCAATGGCGTCGTTGTAGGAGTGATGTGGCCCCTCCCCCGTGATGAGGGTGTCGAGACCGGCATCCGCGGCGTCACGGAGCATTGCGGAGGCTGCACCCGTCACGACCCCGACCCGGTAGATCCGGTCGGGTCCGCCCGGGATGAGACGTACAGGGCCCTGCACCACGTCCCCGACGTGCGCGACCAGGGCGTCTCTCTCCATATCCACGTCACACCACCATCCCAGGTCACGGTCCCCATGGCTCCCAAATCGACCCGCGAGAGCCCACCCCAGCTCGCGACAGAGAACCGCACAGTTACCGACCTCCGGGTGCGCGTCCAGCGGGAGATGCGCCGAGTAGAGAGCCACCTTGCCCTCGATCAGGCCTCTCAGCTTGCGAAAGCGAGGACCGAAGACACGGGTCTGGCCATCCCAAAAGATCCCGTGGTGCACGATGAGGAGGTCGGCGCCCGCGGCAACCGCTCCCTGGATGACCGCTTCGCTAGCATCGACCGCCACAGCGATGCGTTGCACTTCAGAAGGGCCTTCCACCTGAAGGCCATTGTGGGCAGCCGCATAGTCGCGGAAGGTCCCTACGTCCAAGTACTCGTCGAGATACTCCAAGAGTGAAGTCGATTTCACAGACGGCCCCACTCGAAGTGTGGAAAAGTGTGTGCCAAGCCTGCCGGAGAACGGCAGATCTTACCGTAACCACTTATACAATATGGGATTACGGTGTTGTTCACACTGTGTGGAAAACGTATTGATCTGGTAGAATCACGATCGGGGCGCCGACAACTCCCGAGGCTCCGGCACACCGTCAGCGAGACCCGCCATATCGTGCTTCTCCTTGGGAATCGTTCTTCCCTTGGGCGTCGTGCTTGCCCTGAGAATCGTTCTTCTCTTGAGAAGGTTTGGCCTCTCTGCCACTCGACGCCTTGATGGGTGCGGAGGGTTGCTTCGCCCCTTTCGGGACCTCCCCCACCGAGACTTGTCCCTGGAGCGACGCACCATCGTCGACCTGCAGCCGAAGCGTGTAGATCTCGCCGGAAATATGGCTCGTCGAATGCAGCTCGAGCCGCGACTCGGCCGTCACCGACCCGAGAACCCGGCCGGAGATCACCGCGTCCTGGGTAAAGATGGAACCGTCGACCAGGCCGTTCTTCCCGATGACGACGGACTTGGCCGCACGGACATTTCCGCGAATCGTGCCCTCGATCCTGAGAGAGCCATTCGTTTCACAATCTCCGTCCAAAGACATGCCCGCCCCGACAATGGAGATGACGGCCTCGGGTGGCGTGGCGGGTGGGGGGTTTTTGGCCATGAGTTGAATTTTTCCTTTGTCGATGACGAGGCTATTGGCGGGCTATGGTTGCTCCACCAACTCGAGAGGGTCGACCGCGGCTCCCTCGAACACGACTTCGAAATGCAAGTGTGGTGCCGTCGAGCGTCCCGTGGAGCCCGTCAGCCCGATTACTTCGTTCTTTCGGATGGCTTCACCGAGTCGCACCGACGTCAATGACGCGTGCGCATATAGCGTCTCGTAGCCATTGCCGTGATCGATGCGCACGTATCGTCCGTAGGTCGCATCTTCTCCAACGTCGATCACCTCACCCGCGCCTGCGGCACGAATGTATGAGCCGGTGGGCATGGCGATGTCCAGCCCGGGATGCGCCCGCCCCTCATCGTCGAGGAGCCCTTGGGTCACGAATCCGCGCTCGGTCAGGGGCCAGCTGTCCGGCCGGGTAGCGCCGCCCTCGTCTGCCGTGACCGAACCGCTCATCGATCCCGGAGGAGGAAGCCAAAGCTCCGAGGGAGCCCCCGTCCCATCCGGCAAGAAGAGGGCTCGCATGCTCTCGTACTGACCCTCCAAGTCTTGTAGCTGGCGTAGCAGAGCCGGCATTCTCGCCTGCTCCGCCTGCAACACACCCAGCTCGGCCTCGAGCTCGACGACGTGTGAGACTCGCGCCGCCATGTATCCCCAGGTGGCTACCAGGAACGCGAAGAACACGCCCAATCCGATCGCGAGTCCCCGGAGCGCATAGAGGCGTGCATAGGACACCCGATAGGTTCGGCTCTCGCTCGCCGCCGGCACGACGATGATCTGCAACTCTGGGCGGCTCACGACACCACCTCCGTAACCTCACGGCCCGTAATGAGCTGGAAAACGCGCTCGAGGTCCTCGCTATTGTGGAAGGGGATCTCGATGACGCCGGCGCCTTTCTTGCCTGACTTTACACCGACTTTCGTAGCCAAGACGGCTCGCAGTTCCTCTTCCAGCACCCGCAACACCGGGTCGCGCCTCGCGGTCGACGCGCGCGTACGGCCCTTCTTGGTTCTCGGACGCTGAATGCGCGCCTCTCCCTCCACCTCCCGGACAGACCACCCCTCCTTCACGGTCCGGCGAGCGAGCTCGATCAGATGGCCCGGGTCGTCGATCGTGAGCAGAGCCCTGGCGTGGCCCGCAGACAACTCGCCCGAATCGACCAACCCCCTCACGGACGGCGGCAGTTGGAGGAGGCGCAACATGTTGGCCACGGTGGACCGGTCCTTGCCGACGGAGCGCGCGATGGCCGAATGGCTCAGGCCATGTTGAGTCACCAACACCTCGTACCCCTCCGCCTCCTCCATCGGGCTCAGCGCCTCTCGCTGCAGGTTCTCCACCAGGGCGAGAACGAGCAGAACGTCGTCAGGGACTTCGCGCGTGACGGCGGGCACGTCCTTCCAACCGAGCTTCCGAACCGCCCGCAGTCGCCGCTCACCCGCAACCAGCTCGTAGTGGTTCGCTCTCCCCGGGGCGGGACGAACCAACAGGGGCTGGAGAAGTCCATTCTGGGCGATGGACTGCGCCAACTCCTCCAGTTCGGACGGCGAGAAGGCCCGGCGGGGCTGCTTGGGATTGGGCCGAATGGCCGACACCTTGAGCCGTTGAGCTTCACCACCGGGCTCGGCGACATCCATGTAGTCTCCGAGGAGGGCACCTAGGCCCTTGCCGAGCCGGGCCTTCCGGGCTGGCGGATTCATTGCTCCACGTCCTCCTGACACCTGGGCTCAGCTACTACGACTTCAGGCCGCCACGGGCCCACGCCCGTCTATCAACTCTTTCGCGAGCGCGAGATAACTCTGTGCTCCTTGTGAGAGCACGTCGTATCTCAGGATCGATTGGCCGAACGAAGGCGCTTCGGCCAATCGAACGTTCCGCGGTATCGACGTTCGATACACGCGATCTCCGAAGTGCTCCCGCGCCTCGGCAGCTACCTGCCGGGCGAGGTTCAGACGGGTATCGAACATGGTCAGCAACACACCCTCGATCTCGAGACCCGGGTTCAGAGCCCTCTGAACGAGGCGCACCGTGTTCAGAAGTTGGCTGAGACCCTCGAGAGCATAGAACTCGCACTGGATCGGAATCAAGAGAGAGTCGGCGGTCACCAGTCCGTTTAAGGTGAGCAACCCCAGAGACGGAGGGCAATCCAAGAGAATGTAGTCATAGTCGTCTCGGATGGGGTCGAGCGCCCGCCGCAGAACCGTCTCTCGGCTCAACGCTCCCACCAACTCGATCTCTGCGCCAACCAGATCCCTCGTACTCGGCACGAGATCGAGGAGTGGAAACTGGACCGACCCGACGATCGCTTGGCGGGCGCCATGGCCTCCCATGAGAACGTCGTAGATCGTGGCGCGTCCCTCCTGCGGAGCGAGCCCGAGCCCGCTCGTCAGATTACCCTGAGGATCCATGTCGACCACCAGCGTGCGCCGCTCGGCTACGGCGAGTGCCGCACCAAGATTGATGGCAGTCGTAGTTTTTCCGACGCCACCCTTCTGGTTGACGACGGCGATGACGCGAGACATAAGAGTTGGAACCGTTGGGGGCGTGAGTGCAGGATGGCCTTAGTCTATGGTCTATATATATGCGGCACTGGAAGGCAGGTAAAGCTACGAGTGCACTCGCGGACGGCACGTCAGCCCGTGCCTGGAGCCGCCATGGGAAACACATGCTTCGTTGCCGCCGACAGGATGCTACATTCCCGCCTCGCATACCGATAGTGCTCCTGAGGGGACATTGGCTCAAGCTCTGAGGTCCCGACTATGGAAACGATGATTCACCGGCAACCACGTGGCGGCCGGCTCGCGCTCCTCCTTCTACTCGTCATCTGCGGGTGCGGAGGTGACGACTCTATGGGGCCGGGGGAAGGTCCGACGGCGAACCCGGACTTCATGGTCGGAGACTGGCTCGCCACCTCGATGCTCCTCACGAGCAAGGCCAATCCCGAAGTCTCCGTGGACCTCACGACCCCCGGAGCGGTGGTTTAGTCTTTCCGTTCAACCCTCGGGACGCTATACGGCCATCGTGGAAGGGTACGGCCAATCCTCGAGCGAGTCCGGCACAGTAACGGTGGAAGGCCCGACCGCGATCTTTATGAGGAGCCTGCCGACGCCTGATGTGTCGCGTGCACAGTGGCAGCGGGACGGCACGTCCGTGACCTTGGAAGGGGATTCGGAGTTCGACTTCAATTCCGACCTCACGCCAGAAGGGGCCATGCTGAGGACGGTCTTCGTCCCCCCCTAGCCCTCGGCTGGGACCTCTCCGTCGACCTGTTTCACGTGAAACACCCCCGGCCGTCGCTGCCGCACCCCGGGAGCTTGTTTCACGTGAAACATTGCGAGGCGTCCTCGCGCCAGCCTAGCGTTCGGCGTGCCGCAGCCGAAGAACCTCAAGCATCAGGTTCTGAAGGTCGGACGGCGAAACGCCGGGGATCCTCCCGGCCTGTGCGAGGGTCTCCGGCCGAATCCGACTGAGCTTCTCTCGCGCCTCGTACGACACGCTCGCGAAGGTCTCGAACGGGAGGTCACGAGCCAACCGGAACGCCGCCTGATTCCGCAGTCTTCCGGCGCGCTCGCGCTCGCGGCGAACGTAGCCCTCATACTTCAGATCGACCTCGACCGCAGCCAGCGCGTCCCCCTGTTCGACACAGTTGAACGGGGCACCGCCCGCCCGCGCCAGTGCGCTCGCCGACACCTCCGGCCTCTTGAGCAACTCGACGGCACGGACCGACTGGGTGACGGGCGCCGAGCCACATTCGAAGAGCATCGGGTTCGCGCTCTCCGACCGAATCACGCTCTCCACGAACCACATTCGAATGCGATCTTCTCGCATTCGTCGCCCGTGCAACGCATCTCTCTGGGATTCACTCAACAGACCGATCTCCTCAGCGACGGGCCCCAACCGCCTGGCAGCGTTATCCTGGCGCAGCATCAGCCGGAACTCGGCACGTGAGGTGAACAGTCGATACGGCTCGTCAACGCCCTTCGTGACGAGATCATCGATCAGGACTCCGATGTATGCCTGGTCGCGCTCCAAGATCAGCGGCTCGCGACCGAGCACCTTCAACGCGGCGTTTGCGCCCGCCACCAGCCCCTGGCCCGCGGCTTCTTCGTACCCGGTCGTTCCGTTGATCTGACCCGCAAAATAGAGTCCCGGAATATCCCGAACCTCGAGCGTGGACCGGAGTTGATGAGGAGGGAAGTAGTCGTACTCCACCGCGTATCCGACCCTCGTCACCTCGACCCTTTCCAGGCCCGGGACAGTTCTCAGGAACTCCTCCTGAACCTCGGCGGGGAGCGACGTGGACAGGCCGTTCACATAGAGCTCCGTCGTCCCGAGGCCCTCCGGCTCCAGGAAGACCTGATGGCGGGGCGCATCGGGGAAACGCACGATCTTGTCTTCGATCGAAGGACAGTACCGCGGTCCCCTTCCCGAGATCTCACCGCCGAACAGAGCGCTCCGCTCGAGATTGCGCTCGACAACCTGCTTCAGGGCCTCGCCCGTCCAGGTGATCCAGCACGGTCGCTGTTCGGGGACCACCTCCCTCTCGTAGGCAGCGAAGCGAAAGTCCCCGGAATCCCCGTCCTGGCGCTCGATTCGGGCGTAGTCCACCGTTCGCCCATCGATGCGGGGCGGCGTCCCGGTCTTGAACCGGCCGATCTCGAGCCCTCGGGCTTCGAGTTCCTGGGCGAGGTCCAGGGAAGGAGCCTCCCCCACACGCCCCGCGCCAACGCTCTCCTCGCCACCGATATGGATCTTGCCACGCAAGAAGGTCCCCGCCGTCACGACCACAGCGCCCGCCCGCACCTCCAAGCCCCCTCGGGTCCGGATGCCGACGACCGTCCCGCGCTCGACGACGAGCCCGGTCACCATATCTTCGAGCAGGCTCAGTCCGGAGACCTCCTTCAGCACCCGCTGTACCGC
>CAUZAE010000050.1:0-17554 GCA_963577685.1 Gemmatimonadales bacterium UBA6960
GTCGGGGGAGGTCCCTCACGGATTGTGCTGGGCTTCATGGTGGCGTCGGGCTTTCTGTCCATGTGGATCTCCAACACGGCCACGGCGGTCATGATGGTCCCGATCGGGCTCGCCATCGTTCTCCAGATGGAGGAGGAGTTCGGCGTCGAGGATACGCATGCGTTCTCGGTTGGCGTGATGCTCTCCATAGCGTACGCTTGCTCGCTAGGAGGGCTCGCGACGTTGGTGGGCACGCCTCCCAACCTCTCGTTCGCGCGCATTTTCCAGATCACCTTCCCCGACGCGCCGGCCATTTCCTTCGGGCAGTGGATGATCATGGCGCTGCCCATGTCCGTGATCATGCTCCTCGTGACCTGGTTCCTCATCACGAAAGTCTTCTTTCGCGTTCCCGGACACATCACGGTCGACCGCTCGGTGGTGGAGGAACAGGCCGAGGCCCTCGGCCCCGTGACATTCGAAGAGAGGGCGGTTTTCGCCGTGTTCCTGACGACCGCGCTGCTGTGGGTATTCAGGGTCCCGCTACGGCTCGGGGTCGTCACCATCCCCGGTTGGTCCCAACTGCTACCGTTCCAGGGGTTGATCGACGACGGGACCGTCGCGATCACTATGGCTATCCTGTTGTTTCTGATCCCGAGCCGAACCCCAGGCGCCGCCTTCCCCACGCTGGCGGGGGCGGACATCATCCCCCGGCTACCTTGGGGGATCGTTCTGCTCTTCGGCGGCGGGTTCGCGCTCGCGCACGGGTTTCAGGCGACGGGTCTGTCAGAGCTGGTCGGCGATCAGTTCGCGGGGCTCGCCGGAGTCCATCCTCTGGTGCTCATCTTGATCGTCTGTCTCTCGCTGACCTTCTTGACGGAGCTGACGTCAAATACGGCCACGACCGAGATGATCCTCCCGATCATGGCCTCGGCGGCTGTCGCGGCGAACATCCATCCGCTGCTGCTGATGATCCCCGCCACGCTGTCGGCATCGTGTGCCTTCATGATGCCCGTGGCCACTCCGCCCAACGCCATCGTCTTCGGAAGCGATCGGGTGAGGATTCCAGAGATGGCCAGGATCGGCTTGCTACTGAATCTGGTCGGCGTTCTGGTCATCGCCGTCGTGTTCTACTTTCTGGGGACGGCGGTCTTCGGAATCGAACCGGGTGTGATGCCGGAGTGGGCGACGTTCGGAGGGTAGAGCGCGGGGGCCCGGGCTCGCGCCGCCACCGGCTCGTGCTACCGGCGAAGCCCTGCCAACGCTCTCCTCACGTGCACGGGCACCATGGCCCGCCGCCACTCCGCGTCGACGATCATGTTCTCCAGGGGATGGCATTGCTTGTGGGCCCGCTCGCAAAGCCCCTCCACGAGTTCCTCTGTCAGGATTTCACCCTCGGCCAACTCCTCCCAACCCGTCAGTTCCCGCGGGCGCGCACCGAGCCCGGTCACCATTCCTCGTAGCCGGCGGATCCGGTTCTCGGGATCGACATCGCCTGCTACGGCAACGGTCAGGAGCGGGAAGTCGATCGCCTTCCGCTGACGCAGCTTCACGTACGAGGTCTTGAGATCGGGCGTCGGCAGGGGAATGCGAATGCTCGTCAGGATCTCGTCCGGCCTCCTGGTGGTGTTCCAAATTCCGTCCGCCAAGAAGAAGTCCGCGATCGGAACGCTGCGCGCGCCCTCGGGCCCCACCAACTCCAACAGCGCCCCCAGCGTCATCAGGACGGGGGGAGTGTCCGCGGAATGAGCGGCCACACACTTCTTGCCGACCCGGGTGACGTGACAGACGTCACCGTCCTTCTTGAGGCAAAAACCCAGAGCTTGCCGCCAAAATTGGGATTGGTTGTAGTACGTGCAGCGGGTGTCGAGGCAGACGTTCCCGCCCAACGTGCCCGAGTTGCGAAGCTGCGGCCCCGCCACGCTACCCGCAGCTTGTGCGAGCGCCGTAAAGTGAAGTCGGACTGATGGATGGACCGATATGTCCGTGAGAGATTCTGCGGTGCCGATGACGAGATGGCCGCCTTCCTCGCGGATTCCCCGAAGCTCCCTGATCCCCTTCAAAGCGACCAGATGCTCGGGTGTGAACAGCCGGTGCTTCATGTTGGGGATCAGGTCCGTACCCCCTGCCACGGGCATCGCGGCATCGCCATATAAGCCGAGAAGAGACACCGCGTCGGCCACCGTTTCCGGACGATGGTACCGGAATGGAGGGAGTCTCAGCATTTCTCGCTCCTCAACGGGCGTCCAACGGCCGGGCCACCATAACGCCGTCTTGACCTCTAATCCGGAGAATCCGTTCGGCCAACGGTACTTCGCTGATCTGCACGACCCCTCCCACGAGCGGCGCGTGGAGGAGGTGTAGGCGTCCGTCCCTCCACAGGGCGATCCCGGTGTGGGCGATATCCAAACCCCCCACAGTACTGGTGACTGCAATGACGTCGCCGTCGCGGATACGCTCGGCCACCTCTTCAATCCGTTCCTCGGGAACGTAGAATCGGGGCGATTCGTTTAAACGCGACTCGACCGCCTCGAGTGCGGGAAGAAGCTGTGGGTCCTCTCCCAACTGCCTGTAGGCGTCCGCGTGTGTGGTCATGAAGTCGATGCGCTCCGTGTCCACCACGCCCCCGATTTCCTGCGAGATGTTACGGAGGATCCCCTTGTCGCTGTTGTCGCTGATCCACTCGCTGAAGTAGTGCAACCGGCTCGAATAACCGTCGAGCGTCCCTCCCCGGTATCGGATCCGCTCCAAGATCCCCGCATAGAACGGGCGGTAGCTTTCGGCCGGATCGTCCAACATCACGTCGCGTGCCATCTGGACGAAGCGGGCAAGTGCCAGAACGTTCTCCACGAAGGTGACGCAGTCCAGCTCCTGAAGCTCGACGACCAGCCGCTCCTCTCCCGCAACCTCGAGCGTATGGGGAGCATAGGGCGTACCGACGAAGGTCTCGCCGATGCGGGCCACGAGCTCCCCCATGGGAAGCTCGGCGAGCCCCTGATCGTAGGCCCAAAGAGCCTTCTCCCGCACGATGCCCCAGTCTTCGTGGCTCCCCGGAGCGGTCCTGGGTCCAGGTGCTTCGGCGGCGGCCCGGCCCTCGGGAGCGTCCGAGCCGGCAGTGGAGCGGGCCGTCTCTCCGCCACACGTCAGTAGGACGCCCAACGCGCACGTGGCCGCGCCTCTCGCTAGAAGATCCCCGGCCCTCATGTCTCGCTCATGGCGAGCTCCCTCGCTTCATGGGCCGCCCGCAGAGCCCTCCACACACGTGGGGCAGTGAACGGGAGCGAGTCCATCCGGATCCCGACAGCATCGTAGATGGCGTTGGCGATGGCCGGAATCGAAGGGTGCAGTGGACCCTCACCCGCCTCCTTGGCTCCGTACGGGCCTTCCGGGTCGATCGACTCCACGATGAGGGATTCCAGCTCGGGCGTGTCCAGGCTCGTCGGAATCTTGTAATCCAGGAGCGACGGAGCATTGTGAAGGCCGGCCTTGCCGTGCTCCGCATCCTTGAAAACGTGCTCCTCCATGAGCGCTTCCGCAAAGCCCATATACGCGGAACCCTCCATCTGCCCCTCGACCAGTACCGGGTTGAGCGCCCGGCCACAGTCGTGGGCTACCCATATCTTGACCACATCCACCACGCCGGTCTCGACGTCCACCTCGACCTCCGCCACGTGCGCGGTGAATGAATAGGCGGGTGACGCGCCGATGGTCCCGCCTCGGTATTCCCCGTGCACGTCCTTGGGCGTGTTGTAGGAGCCGGTCGATCCGAGGGCGCCGAACTTCGCCTCGGCGAGGTTGAATGCCTCACGGATCGGCATCTTCCGTTCCGTATCGGCGGCAAGAAACGCCCACCCTCCCGCCAACAGCACCTGACCCGACTTGCACTCCCAAGCTTCGGCCACGGCTTCCTGCACCTTCCTCTTGAGCTTCCGCGCTCCGTCGATCGTGGCGTTCCCCAACATGAAGGTGACCCGCGACGAGTAGGCACCGAGATCCACCGGCGTGAAGTCCGTATCCCCGCGGTAGACGCGTACGTGCTCGAGGGGTACGCCGAGCTCCTCGGCGGCGATGTAGGCCACCATCGAGTCGCAGCCCTGGCCGATCTCGCTCGCACCGCTGAAGACGGCCACCCTGCCGGAGCGGTCAATCTGCAACTGCACGGCCGACTGCGGCATCTCGTTGGGATAGATCGGATAGTTTGTACCGGTGATGTAGGTCGAGCCTGCGACCCCGAGCCCCCTCCCGTGGGGCAGCTTCCCGAACCGTGCCTTCCAGTCCGACGCCCGCTCCACCGAGTCGAGGCACTCCAGGAATCCGTTGGACGTGATACGCAGCTCGTTGACCGTGCGCGTGTGCTCCCCAATGAAGTTCCTGCGACGAAGCTCGATTGGATCGATGTCGAGGCGCTCGGCGAGCTTGTCGAGCTGCACCTCGAAGGCGAAGCGCGGCTGGACGGAGCCATGACCACGTTTCGGGCCGCACGCGGGCTTATTCGTGTAGACGCGGGTCGAGTCGAACCGGTAGGCGGGCATCGTGTAGGGCGCCGTGAGGAGCTGGCCCGAATAGTAGGTCGTCACCAGCCCGAAGGATGCGTAGGCGCCTCCATCCAACAGAATCTTGGCATCGACCGACCGCAGCATCCCGTCCCGATCGGCGCCGATGCGGTAGCGCATGTGAAACGGGTGGCGGCCCCGATGGGCATAAAAAACCTCTTCGCGAGTGTAGAGGATTTTCACGGGTCGGCCGGTGACCATGGCGAGCTTGGCGACGCAGAACTCGAGGTCGAAGGGCTCGGACTTGCCACCGAACGCACCCCCCACGGGAGGCTGTATCACGCGGACCTCGGCCACATCAACGTCCAGGACCCGGGCCAGCTCCCGATGGAGATAATGCGGGACCTGAGTGGCCGACCACACCGTCAGTTTCCCATTCCCCTGGTAGTGTCCGATGGCGCAGTGGGGCTCGATGGGTGTGTGTGTCGAACCCTCGAAGAAGTACTCGCCCTCTACGACCACGTCCGAGGAGTCCATGAGCTCGTCCACGGCCCCGAACTCGAGCTTCACCGTCTTCGTGATGTTGCCGTTCCAGCCCTCCTTCTTGGGCTCATGGATGAAGGGACCTGTGGTCGCCTCGAGGGCCGCGTGCGGATCCAGATAAGCCGCGAGCTCCTCGTACTCCACGTGGATCGCCTCTAGGGCACGAATCGCAGTGTCTTCATCCACGGCAGCCACCGCCGCCACTCCATCCCCGATGTAGCGGACGCGCTCTACGCAGAGGGGCGATTCGTCCGGCGTCCACGGGATGATGCCGTACTTGACCGGCATGTCCCGCCCGGTGATCACCCCGTGGACCCCCTCCATCGCGAGCGCCTCACTCGTGTCGATGGACAGGATACGGGCGTGGGGATGAGGGCTCCTGAGGATCTTCCCGTGTAGCATGCCGGCGAAGGCCAAATCGTCGGTGAATTGGGCCTCCCCCGTGGACTTCTCCAGGCCGTCGATCTTCCTGAGGCGAGATCCTATCAATGTCAAGTCGGACTGTGGGTTACGCGATATCACGGGATCTCCTCACGTGAGGAATCGAGGGCGCACAGTCGGGCGCTTGCCGCCTCCACGGCATCGAGTATTTTCGTGTACCCGGTACAGCGACACAGATTACCCGAGAGCGCCTCCTGGATCTCCGCACGCGAGGCATCTGGACGGCGCTCGAGGAGCGCTGCCGCCGAGCAAAGGATACCAGGCGTACAAAAGCCGCACTGCGCCGCCCCGTTGAGGTCGAATTCGTCCTGAAGCGGATGTGGCCCCTGAGCCGACCCCAATCCCTCGACCGTGACGATGTCCTTACCCTCGGCCTCCCACACAGGGGTGATGCAAGCGAGCGTCGGCGAGCCGTCCAGGAGGACGGTGCACGCCCCGCAGTCCCCCTTATCGCACCCCTGCTTGGAGCCCGTGAGACCGAGCCCGTACCGGAGCGTCTCCAGTAACGTGAAGTGGCTCGGAACGCCCGTCTCCCGGAGATCTCCATTGACCCGGAGCCGCACGATCTCTGTGCTAGTGGACACGGTGGATCCAAGCTCCCCGATGAACGATCGCCTGATCGGTGTGGACAGTGTAGCCCGAAATTAAAGGTGACCGCACGGTGATTTGCGAGCAACCCGTTTACAAGCCACTCGACGTCGATGCACATTTGAGACCCGTCGGGGTATTTCAGAGTCGATAAGAAAATTCTCGCCATCTCGGGAGTACAGGATGCCATATCCAGAAGCGATGGTCGCGCCGATGCGTAACGACCTCGTGCACGTGGGATTTACAGAGCTCAGAACCGTTGCGGATGTAGATGAAGCCCTTGGATCCGAGCAACGGACGACGATGATAGCGGTGAACTCGGTGTGCGGCTGTGCGGCGGGTGCCATGAGACCGGCCGTAGCCATGTCGTTGGACAACGAGAGCCGGCCCGATGTTCTGCTGACCGTTTTCGCGGGGCAGGATCTCGACGCGACGAACCGCGCGCGCGAATATTTTACGGGCTACCCGCCATCGTCACCGTCCGTGGCTCTGATGAAGGACGGGGAGATCGTCTACATGCTGGAACGCCGCGAGATCGAAGGGCGGCATGCTTCGGAGATCGCCGCGAGCCTCAAGGCCGCATACGACGAACACTGCTAGACGCCTCCGGGCCTGGTCGCCTCGTCTAGCCGGCTTCCCGTGATCTCCGTCGTGCCCAAAGTCCGTCGAGACTGAATGAGCCCGCTCCGTTCGCTGCGAAGAACAAGTAGACCCAGCAATAGAACACAGCCCGCTCCCCCCCATTCATGATGGGCCACAGGCCCTTGGGCATGTGGGCCGTGAAGTACGCCACCACCATCTCGCCGGCCAGGATGAAGGCCACCGGTCGCGTGAACAGCCCCAGGATTATTAGGGGGCCGCCGACGGTCTCGATGACAGCGGCGGCTGCGATGCGCGACATGAGCTCCACCGGCTCGTCAAACCCGAACATCCCGAAAAGCTTCTGGAGGCCGTGGAGCCAAAACAGGAAGCCCACCACGATCCGCAGGGCATTGTGCGTGAACTAGGCCACGCCCGAGCGCATACTTTCCATCTCCATTGTTCTCCTCCAGGTTCGTCTTCATCGTATTATGTCGAGGACGCGTGGGAGTCCGTCGTTGTTGAGCGGGTCAGTCCCCTCTGGGGGGCGCCAGCCTCAGCTGGAGTCCCTTACGCTCCAGGCGCCCGCCGGTTTTTCGCCTCCCTGGCCGTCTCCCCCGGTAGACGGACCTCCACCCCGACGCCGCCCATCATGGCGAAGCCCTTGATGCGGAGGACGGGGCGGTCGGGATTCGTTTGAAGGGGAACGTCCGTCTCGTACTCGAATCCTCCCATGAAGGCGAAGCCGCTCACCTCGACTTCCATCTCAGGGGGCACGATGATCTCGCCTCCACCCATGAGGACGAAGACGTTCACATCGGTCGGGCCGGGACCCAACATCGCCTCGCGGAAGTCGAGCGAGAATCCACCCATGACCCCGATCGCGAAGTTGCGGCGGGCCGGCACCCAACGGCCGACGCGGCTGTTGCCGCCCATGCAACTCACCATGAAGGCCCGCTCCTTCACTCGATCGGCCGAAACCATCACCGGGGCCCCGCCCCTAGCTGGAACGACACTCCCGGGGGGAACGCGCAGAGCCGTGGACGGCAGGTCGGCGAGCAGGTCCTCCAACTCCGCCTCGGTGGCGAGCTGGTTCGCCACGTCGAGGCGTTTCTCGAACTCTGCCATGTCCAAGACGTCGTTGGCGAAATGCTCCATGAGCGTGTCCACCGCTCGTTGGCGTGCCACTTCCAACCCCCGGCGTTGGACGCCCCCCGGTTCGCTCATCCTTCGCCTCCATCCTGAAAGTCACCCACGAACTGATACAGCACGTTGGCGCACTTCGTAATCTCACTCGCCTCGATCCACTCGTCTGCCGAGTGCGCCTGGGCGATCGAGCCGGGACCGAAGCAGACCGCCGGCGTGCCCGCCTCGTTCAGGAACGCCGCATCGACCCACGCGGTCATGCCCTCGACTACGGGCTCCACATCCTGGGCGGAGCATGCCGACAAAAGCCCTTGCACGAGAGGCGAGTCCTCGAGCACCTCGGTAGCCGGGCGGGTGAGCCCCTGGACCAACTCGGCGTCCAGGCGTGGGACGTCCCGTTCCAGGCCGTCGAGAACGGTCTGAAACTCCTCCATGACCCGGGCCGGAGTCTCACCCGGCAGCGTGCGACGCTCCAGGACGAGCCTACATTCGGCAGGATAGACTGAGGCTGCCGAGCCTCCGCTGATCGTGCCCGCGTGAAACGAGCCGTGATCCAGCAACGGATGCGGATCCGCGGCCGCGAGTTCCTTCCGGAGGCTCCCGAGGCTGGCGAGATATCGTCCGGCGTGGTCGATGGCATCGACGCCGACGTCCGGTCGTGATCCGTGCGCCGCATTCCCCCGGAAGACGGCATCCACCCAAATGAAGCCCTTGTGGGCGGGCATGATGGCGAGATTGGTCGGCTCGCACACCACAGCGGCGTCTGCCCCCACGCCGAGGCGCACCAAGGCCTCCATTCCGACGCTCGCATGCTCCTCGTCTGCCGTGAGTGCCACGATCAAGGGCCCTGGATGGTCGTCCTGCGCCAATCGAGCGGTGGCTGCGAGTATGGCCGCCACTCCTCCCTTCATGTCACAGGAGCCTCGCCCCCAGAGACGGCCATCCCTCAACTCTCCACCGAATGGTGGGATGCTCATCCCTACCACCCCGACGGTGTCCAGGTGGCCGTTGAGGAGTGCGACCGGTCCGTCACCCCGGACATCACCGAGATGCGCAAGCACGTTCCACCTCGCCGGAGCCACTTCCGACACCTCCACCGCGAGACCCCATTCCGTGAGCCATCCCGCGGTCAACTCCGCCACCTCCGCTTCTCCCGCCCCGCCCTCCTCGAGCATGGGATTGACCGAGGGAGTGGAGACCAGCGCCTGGGCGAGGGCCACGGGATCGCCCTTCCGGGCCTGGTCCATGATGGATTTCATCTAGTGAAGTTGCTCCGGTTTCCGGAAACCACAACCACGCTTCGGCGTACTACACTTATGACGCCTTAGCGCCGATACTATATGCGGTGGTCCACGAAGGGATCATCGGGGGTAACGCGCTGTATACGGAGGTGTCAGAAAATGAAACCCCAGCGAGGAGGAAAGATTCGTAAGGTGACCGTAGGCCTCTTGGGAGTTGTAGCGGCGCTGGCGGGCATACTCTTGATCCGCCAGCAGAAGCTGGATCAACCCAGGGAAGCCATCGATGTACCCGCCGGTGAGCGTTCCCCGGGAACTCTCACTCTAGAGCGAGTTCGCGAACTCGGCATCTAGCCGCCGCAGTATCCCGAAAGCGGGTTCACTCGTCGAAGTGGACGCTGTTCTTCTCGATGTAGCTGGTCCACTCCGGAGGCACGTCCGTGTCCGGAAAGATCGCCGTGACCGGACACTCCGGCTCACAAGCACCGCAGTCGATGCACTCGTCCGGATGGATGAGGTACATATCCCCCACCTCGTAGATACAGTCGACCGGGCACACTTCAACGCAGCTCGCGTCCTTGGTCCCGATGCAGGGCTCCGCAATGATATATGTCATGGCCTAGTCACATTTGGGGTTCGTTGGAGTTCACACCAACGATAGTCGAGCCCTCATTTAGGCAAGAAAGCGTGGGGGCGTCAAGTAGTAGAGAGTCGTCGAGCCGCGCATGGACGTGTCCACTATTCATTCCTTCACCCAGGGCACGTCTCGCCGGCCCGTCCGAAGATTCTCGAGACGAGCCCACACGAAGAAGAGATCGGAAAGACGGTTGAGATACCGAATGACGCCGTCGTCGACCGGCGCCTTTTCTCCCAACTCCACGACGATGCGCTCCGCACGTCGGCACACCGCCCTACACACATGAAGGGCTGATGCACCCCGGCTTCCACCCGCAAGAATGAACTCGCGAAGAGGCGGAAGCTCGTCCTCGGCGAGGTCCATCCACCGCTCCATCTCCTCGATCCTCGCGGTCGGAAGCTCCGGCGTATCGGGCGTGCGTCGCTCTCCCTCACCTCGGGGCGTGGCCAGATCGGCTCCGAGTGCGAACAGATCGTGTTGGATGCCCAGGAGTCCATCCCGGATGCCCGAGTCCGAGACCTCGACCAGGGCGAGGCCCACGAACGAGTTCAGCTCGTCCACGGTCCCATAGGCGTCCACGCGCCTGTCGTTCTTCCGAACCCTGCCGGCGCCGAAGAGGGAGGTGTCGCCCCCGTCGCCGGTCTTCGTGTAAATCTTCATCAGAGGGAGCGGCTCCTCACCGAAGGCGGGTCAGGTTCCTGAGCTTCTGTGCCTTATCGAGGAGCGACGACGTAGAGGAAGAGTCCTCGGAAGACTCGCCGAGAAGCCCTCGTAGATCCAGCAAGACCTCCAAATAGAGCTGGTCCCGTTGAAACTCGAAATCCAGCCGCCCCGGATCGGCTCCCTCGCCTCCCGCATCCCGGCTCAATTCCGTCCGGTAGAGCTTCTCGAGGTTGTCGAGAATGCGCTGCTGGTCCCTCATGGGACACGCCTCTGTTCTCTCATACGACCTGACTCCCCGGGCCGCTCTCGAAATACGCGCTCATCGCGGCCCTCATCTCATTTATGTGTCCGTTGAAGTAATGGTCCGCTTTGGGGATTCTGACCAGGGTCACGTGGTCGCCGAGCTCGGCCACCACCGGCGCCACTTCCGGCCCGGACCCGAATTCATCCTCTTCCCCCTGAACGATCAACACGGGCTTTTTCCCTTTCCCGAGAAAGGAGTAGTCGTACCAGCGAATCGGAAGGCCCAGTCCAAACAGGGCTACGACCCTTTCCTGTGGAGCCGCGGTGCCCAGCGCGACCATGGACCCGAACGAGAACCCCCCTGCTATCAGGGGCAAGCCCGGGTACCGTGCTTCCAGCCAGTCCAGGGCAGCGTCTACGTCACCTCGCTCTCCGACTCCCTCCTCGTAGCTCCCCGTGCTGGTTCCTACACCTCGAAAGTTGAAGCGCAGGGCGGCGACGTCCACGTCGGCCAGAGCCTGCGCCGCCCGAAAGACCGTCTTCGTGTGCATGGTCCCACCCTGGAGCGGGTGCGGATGACACACTATGGCGGCAGCCCTGGCCGACCCACGTGGCTCCCTAATCACTGCCTCAAGGTGGCCATGGGCGACGGGAATGTTCAAAGAATCTCCACGCTCTTCTCGCTCGGGCTATGGGGCTCTGCTATGTTCTCGACAACACTCTAGGCGCCCACGGATTTCCTCGCCACCGGTCTCCTGAACCGCAAATCGTCCGATGCCCTCCCACAAAGTTCACAATCACAAGCTCGCCGAGAAGGCGAACGAGTTGTACTGGCGCTCGGGACAAAGCGTGAACCAGATCGCCGAGGAGCTAGACCTCTCCAAGAGTGTCCTCTACGGCATGGTCCGCCCCCTGCCGGCCGAGAGGCCTTGCCCGGTATGTCAGGCCGAGTTGGTTTTCGCCAACCGCACGGCTATGGAAAAAAACCTCACCTCGTGTCCCGCGTGTGATTTTTCGGGAGCCCGGCCCGAGCCGAGTCAGGCGGCGAGCGTACCGGCGGACCCCGTCCCTCGAACGCTCGCACGCCACTCTGGCGGATCGGGCCGCCTCTTCTGGGGCTCCGTGTTCCTCGGTATCGCGGCAGGACTTTATTTCGCGGGCCGTCGGCGGTGATCCGGGTCCGATCCTGACGGCGAATGCCCACGCTCACCCAAGATCCCCGTTCCCCCGCTTTCCGCTTTTTTCTAGGGTGCATGGGTGTGACGGCACTCACGCTCACTATCGTGGTGTTCCGGACGATCCGTTTCGTGAACCGCTCGGGCGACCTACTGGGCCCTGACGGCCCGAACATCACAGCCGGGATCGATGGGCGTGAAGTGGAAGCTCTGGGGGATTTGGGGTTGAGAGGCGCCGTCGGGGGTCTCACAGGGAGCCTCCGGCTCGGCTCGGCCGATTCTCCAGAGGAGGCCGTTCTCCTCGCGACGCTTCTGGGATGTCGGCTCATGGAAGCCGGTACGCCACTCGACGAGATCGAGGACGTCCTGGCCGAGCTCATCCCGGAGGACGCGGGGGGTGTGGACGGCGACGTCCTACTCGATCGAGCGATGGCTGCCTTGAACGAGACTCCGGGCAAGCGTGCCTTGAGGATTCGGGTGGTTCGCCTCGACGGAAATCCGGTGTCCTGGTGGCACGCCTTCGAGCGGGCGGGTGGATATGCGGCAGGGCTCGCTACGGGAACGTTGGGTTTCGCCCAGATCTACTGGGATCCGAACCGACAGGGGATCCACGACAAGGTCGCTGGAACGGTCGTGATCCTGGACGGGGCCGAGAAAATTCCGGGACCGTGGACTCTCACGGAATCCACCGTGGCCGTGGCCGCTTCGGCCGGATCCGCGGGAGCCGGCGAGGCCGCCACAAAGAAGGAGGGGTAGGAGTCGGGCCCTGGCACCCGATCAGCCTCGATCCGTATGGACGCCACCAGCATCTCGTTCGCCTTCGCTTTCCTCGCCGGCATGGTGTCGTTTCTTTCGCCGTGTGTGCTCCCGATGGTGCCGACGTATGTCACTTTCGTCTCGGGTCTGACGCTGGACGAACTGGCGGAGGGTGGCGTGCGAGGAGCCCGCAAGACTGCGGCGATCCATTCATCCCTTTTTGTCCTCGGGTTCCTGCTGGTTTTCATGACTCTCGGAGCCTCCGCGACGACCGCAGGCCAGGCGTTCAATCGCATGCTGCCGCTGATCACCCGTGTGGGAGGCGTGGCCGTGATCCTCTTCGGATTGCTCCTACTCGACTGGGTGCGACTCCCGGCACTCGCGCGTGACGTCCGTGTACACCTAAGGTCGAAGCCCTCGGGCGCGCTCGGATCGGTGGTGGTCGGCATCGTGTTCGGAGCTGGATGGGCACCGTGTATCGGTCCGATCCTGGCCACCATCCTTCTTTACGCGACGATGGAAGCCACGGTGGTGCGAGGCACGGCACTCCTAGCTGCGTACGGCTTGGGTCTCGGACTGCCCTTCCTCATTGCGGCCCTGGGGTTCAACTGGTTTCTTACAAGGTTCGAGCGAGTGCGTCGCTGGGCCCGGCCGCTCCAAAGGGTCGCCGGGATCCTTTTGGTCGCGGCGGGAATTCTTCTCGTTACCGGCATGTTTGCGTCCGTTTCGGCGTCGCTCGCCGACCTCGGGCAGTGGATCGATCTGGAGCTATGATGATTCGAATTATTGTTCTCCTCAGCCTCGTGGCCGTGACGGCTTCGGGATGCGCTGAGGATTCGACGGCAGATGGTGCTGTAGCGAGACTCACGACACGGGGCGCCGGCGAGCTACTCTCTAGCGCCCCCCCTGTCGCGCCCCTTGCTCCGGGCATCGCGGCCCTGAGTCGTCCGGCCCCGAACGCGCCGGGGACCGACGAGGTCGACCCCGATGACATGGGGGCGGACTTCGGCGACCCCGACGCGCCGGTTCGGATCATGGAGTTTTTCGACTACGGATGTGGCTTTTGTCGCCAATTCCACGCCGAGACGTTGCCCTCCCTCATGGATGAGTACATCGACGAGGGCAAGGTATTGTGGAAGTCCGTGCCCTTCGTCATCGGAAACTGGGCCAACTCCGTCCCGGCCTCCCTGAGTGCGGAGTGCGCGAATGATCAGGGACGGTACGCGGACATGACGGAGCTCCTCTTCAGCCGCCAGTCGGACTGGAAGCAGGGCTCCGAACCGGAGGCCGTCCTCGAGGGATTCGCCGAGGAGTTGGGCCTGGACATGGACCGGTACAGGAGCTGCTTTAGCGGTGACGAGTTCCTGTGGCGGGTTCAGACCCATACCACGATGGCACGCCAGTTGGGGGTGAGGTCGACCCCCACCTTCTTCCTCATCGGGTATGGGCCTTTCTCTGGTGCTCTTCCCCTCGACGTCTTCAGGAATGTGATCGACACGGTGCTCGTTCAGGAAGCCGCCAACTCCCCCTAGGCCGATCAGATCTCGATCGCAGCACTCACAGTTGGGTCTCAGTTCAAGCATGGTACCGAGGCATTAGATGGGCGCACCACCGCCTCTTCGGTCTCGTGCATCGGCGCGCTAACGCCAAGCATCCCGCCGCCGCCCGACGACATACGTGTCAGATCAAGGCCAGTCGACGGGACGCGATGGGCTCGATCGCCCTACCGGGCTCCCACTGGGTCACGTAGCCGGCCACCGCACTCGCCGCGACCGAGTAGGGGGAGACCAGATAGAGCTGTCCGGGACCGGATCGGCCCGGGAAGTTTCGGTTTTGGGAAGACACGGAAACCTCCGCGTCGCTCCGCGTGATTCCCGGGCCCGCGTTGATGCATGCGCCGCAGCCCGGCTCGATGAATGAGGCTCCGACCTTTTCGAACAGCTCGAGGTATCCACGCTCCCGGCAGAACTCTCGCACGTCCGTGGAGCCACACTGGATGTAGCACTCCACGTCCGGGTGGACTCGGAGCCCGTGGTTGTCGAACGCCTCTCGGAAGACGCGGGCGTACATGTTCATGTCGTCCTTCTTGCCCGCCGTGCAGGAGCCGGCGTAGGCGATGTCGATACGGATCGGATCGTCCACGAGCTGAGAGATCGGCACCCCGTTCCCTGGATCGCCCGGCAGCGCCGCCATGGGCTCGATCGTCGAAGCGTCGATCTCGATGATCTTGACGTACTCGGCGTCGGGATCGCTACGCATGCCACGCGTCAGCGCCTCGGCCTCGGCTCGATCCATCCCTCGATCGTACGTGAGGAACTCGACCGTCTTCTCGTCGGCGCCGACGATTCCAGTAAACGCCCCCACCTCCGCGGCCATATTTGTCATCGTGGCTCTTTCGTCGACCGAGAGATCTTCGACGGCGGACCCCGCATATTCGATCACCTTACCGATGGCGTGACCGTCCCGTACGTAGGGGGCTCGGAGGATCTCCAGCATGTAGTCCTTCGCGGTCACGTTTGCCGCCGGTGTCCCCGAAATCACCACCTTGAACGACTCCGGCACCTGAGCCCGCACGTCCTTCGTAATCCACGAGTTGAAGATGGCCGTCGTGCCGACTCCGAACGCCACGCAGCCGATCGCGCCGGCATGCGGCGTATGAGAGTCCGATCCGATGATCATCATCCCGGGCTCGGCATACTCCTCGAGGATCTTCGAATGGCAGATCGCTTCCGACCCCAACTGCTGCCCCATCTGCTCTCCGTAGAGCCGGATTCCCTGATTCTCTGCGAACTCACGCTGCTTGACCTCGAGCTCGTTAGCCACGTCCAGGAGCCCTTCTTCGATGCGTTCCTGGCTCATGGCTTTCGCCAAGAAGGTCAGGTGGTCCCGGAAGAACAGAACGCTCGACGGATCCACGACCCTGCAGTCCTTGCCGACCTTCTCCTCGAAGAAGATCGACGCCATGGGGGTCACGTACTCGTGGGAGAAGCGCACGTCCGTGCGGAAGAACCCGGCCTCACCGGGCTCCACGCAGGTCACCCCGATTTGGTCGGTGGCGGCGTCTACGACCCAGTGTCGAGCGAAGATCTTCTCGGCGAGGGTCATCGGGCGTGAGGACAGGCCCATGGATTCGGAGCATCTCGGCGAAGGGACGGTCGCCTTCCCTTGGAGGCGCGCCACATTGAACTCGAAGAGCCCTCCGTACTCGATGATCTGGCGCGTGATCTCGTCCACGCCATCCGTGAAGTGGGAAAGCGGGATCTCCTCCCCGGCCCGGATGCGCGCAATGACGTCGAAGTCGCTCGTGCTGAGTAGGCCCAGATTCTGGCAGTTTTCGTTGTAGATGCGCTCGAGGCTCTCGGCCACGACAACCCGGATCCCGGCCTTCAGCTCGGCATACGGACTCGCCTCTCGGCTACTTCCCTTCCCACGACGTTTTCCGGCGACCGAACATACGAAGCCACCATCCCTCACACTGTTTCGAAGCACGGGGGCGTCCTTGTCCCCCGTAGAGGGATTGGTGGTGCGTAGCCCCAGGTAGGGGAAGTCGCCGAGGGTCTCATCGTAGAAGAAGCAGATGTAGGCGGGGGTGATCTCGTCCGTGCTGATCTGGTCGCGAAGGCGAGCCTTCAGATCTGCAGTGAAGTCCAGATCCTCGCCCCCCTTGAGCTGGGCGGCCATGAGCGTGGAATCATCCACGAGGTATAGGATGCGCCCGTCGAGTGAAAGCGTCTTCGGGCGTTTAGGGGTCGGTCGGTTGAGGAGGTCTTCGATCATCACGCTCGTGTGATCCCTGCCAGTCTGGGTCCCATGTGTGCTCGGGGTCGAAGCGAGGCTGGAAAGATCGCGAAGGTACGGTGACAGGGGAAGGTGAGGCGGGTGTACATCCCAGCCGTCCCTCTCCGCTCACGGATATCTCGGGGAGTCCATCTCTTCGATGGTCCTCGTCGACGGAGGTCGTTGGCGTTGTAGTCGGCTTGCGACGGACTCGGCCTCGAGCATGACCCGGAGCAAATTGCGTCCGGCGAGCTTGCGGAGGTCATCGTCCGACCAGCCACGGCGCACCAGCTCCACGAACAGGGTCGGGTAGGTCGACACGTCCTCGAGACCGGAGACATAAGTCGGTATTCCGTCGAAGTCGGACCCGATGCCGACGTGATCGATGCCGGCAACGTCGCGAATGTGTTCGATATGGTCCGCTACGTCCTGGATGGTGGCCCTGGGTTCTTCACTCACGTCCAGGTACGGCGGATAGAAGAGCTGCATGAGCACACCGCCATTGTCCCGCAGACGTAGGAGGATCGAGTCCGGCACGTTCCTGGGGTGGTCTGCGAGCGCGCGAGCGGCTGCGTGGGAGAAGATGATCGGCGCCTCGGTGACGTTCAACGCATCGCTCATGGTAGCCGGAGAGACATGTGCCAGATCCACTAGCATGCCCATCCGGTTCATCTCCCGCACCACCTCCTCGCCGAATGGCGAGAGCCCATCGACGACCACCGAGTCGGTCCCCGAGTCGGCCCAGTCCGTGTTCGAGAAGTGTGTGAGCCCCATGTAGCGTACCCCGGCCCGATAGAAAGCTCGTAGAGCCCCCAACGAATTCTCAATCACATGGCCACCTTCGATTCCGAGCAGCGACGCGATCTTTCCCGTGCCGAACACGCGTTCGATGTCCGACACACTCCCCGCGAACTCGAGTTCGTCCGGGTAGGCCTCGATGATCCGGTGCGCGATGTCGATTTGCTCGAGCTGCTGCATGGCCGGGCGGGGATGATCCACGTCGACGTGCACCGACCAGAACTGTGCGCCGACCATGCCCCGCCTGAGGCGCGGGAGATCCGTATCTCCGTCCGTCTCCCCTCGGAGGTCGTACAACCACACATCGCCTTCGGACGACTTGACCTCACGTATCTTGCCCGGCAAGTCATTGTGTCCGTCGATCAGTGGAACCTCATCGAGAATCCGGCGAACGCGCTCCTCAGCCGTTTCCTGGGCCCCAGATGCGGAGGGGGAGGTGAGGAGCAGAGTGCCGGCGGCGAAAGCGAGCAGGGTGACGGTGAGTGGGTGATGTTTCCGCGG
>CAUZAE010000051.1:0-17532 GCA_963577685.1 Gemmatimonadales bacterium UBA6960
GCCCCACACTCCGGCCTCGAGGATCAGGACGCCGATGAGTACCACGAAGACTTGAACCTAAAGCAAGCTCGAAGGAACGAAGAGAAGGCTTCCGAAGACGATGAGCATGCCGACGATGGGAAGTCCGAACTCAATCGCCTTGCGTAGCCTTCTCTTCACCCCATGCTCCCCGGTCGAGTGACGGTGCCGGAATGGTCCAGGTCCCACCCCACATCGAAGCGTAAGTCGCTGAATGTCGATTGTACAGGAAAAAAATGGGCAGCGGGCGTGTCCCCCCTGTCATCTCCGGATGAGACATCACGGCCACCTCGAGTTCCCTGCCTCCGCCCCTTGACCACTAGATGTGGTGCCCCTACATTTGGTACCCCACAACATTTTGTGGGTCCCGCGTATTTCTCCACAAAGGAATCCACGGGGGAAGCGGCCTGCCGTTGGTTTTCCACGAGCGGTGGGCCGGTTTTTCCACATCTCTTGTAAGGAGCCGTAGCGGCATGAACCAGGATTCCTCCGCCCCTGAAGATGTCGTCCCGGATGGCTCGCTACCCGCCGACCTCCCACCGGCGGTCCTTTCAGAGAACGCGCGCCTGATACTGGCGAAGAGGTATCTGAAGAAGGACGCGGACAGGAATCCCATCGAGGAGCCCGAAACGATGTTTTGGCGGGTGGCCAGGGTCATCGCCGACGGCGACAAGCAGTACGGAGCCTCCGAAGTCGCCGTAGAGGAGTTGGCTCGGCAGTTTTACGATCTCATGACCAATGGCAAGTTCGAGCCGAACTCGCCGACGTTGATGAATGCGGGACGTCCCTTGGGGCAATTGTCGGCCTGCTTCGTTCTGCCGGTGGACGATACGCTGTCCAATGGCGAGAGTGGCATCTACGACACGCTCAAGGCGATGGCGCTCGTGCACCAGTCCGGGGGTGGGACAGGATTCTCCTTCTCGCGTATCCGTGCCGAGGGCGCTCAAGTGAAGTCGACGACGGGCGTGGCGTCGGGACCGGTGTCCTTCATGACCCTCTACGATGCCAGCACGGAAGTGGTGAAGCAGGGCGGCACCCGGCGCGGAGCGAACATGGGTATCCTGAGGGTGGATCATCCAGACATCCGCTCGTTCATCACCTGCAAGGACGACACGTCCCAGATCACGAACTTCAACATCTCGGTCGCCTTGACCGGCGTGTTCATGCAGGCGGTCGAGGCGGGCGATAGCTACGACCTCGTGAGCCCCAAGAGTGGGGAGGTCGTCGGACAGGAGGACGCCCGCGAGGTGTTCGACATGATCGTGCACGGTGCGTGGAAGACCGGTGAGCCGGGGACGTTCTTCATCGATCGGGCCAACGCCTTCAATCCGGTGCCCAAGCTCGGCTCGTACGAAGCGACGAATCCGTGTGGAGAGCAGCCACTTCTGCCCTATGACGTCTGCAACCTAGGGAGCGTCAACCTCGCCAAGTTCGTCAAGGAGGATTACGTGCCCGGTGCCGATCCGGCGCAGGGCGTCGATTGGGACTCACTCGCTCAGGCGGTCCATCTTTCGACACACTTTCTCGACAACGTCATCGACGTGAACCAGTACCCGCTCCCCGCGATCACGGAGTTGGCCCAGGCCATCCGCCGCATCGGTCTCGGAGTGATGGGGTGGGCGGACATGCTCATCGCGCTGGGGATCGCCTACGATAGTCCCGAGGGCGTGGAAATGGGCCGCAAGGTGATGGGCTTCCTGAACGAGGAGGCCAGAAACGCCTCGGAGAGACTGGCCGAGACCCGCGATGCGTTTCCGGCTTGGGAAGAATCCATCTGGGGGCCGGATGACAGCTGCGCACGCCATCCAGCCGGACACCGCATCCGCCCGATGCGACGACTGAGAAACTGCAACCTCACGACCGTGGCGCCCACGGGCACGATTTCGATCTTCGCCGGCTGCTCGGGTGGCATAGAGCCAATTTTCGCGGTGGCGTTCATGAGAAATCAGGCGGGCGCCTTGATGCCGGACGTGAACCCGCAGTTCGTTGCACGGGCCAAGGCGGAGGGATGGTATTCCGAGGACCTGATGACCCGAATCGCGGAGGATGGCCACATTCACTTCCCCGAGGTACCTGCGGAGGTTCAAGAGGTCTTCAAGACTGCCCATGACATCCCACCTGAATGGCACGTCCGCATGCAGGCAGCGTTTCAGGAGCACACGGATTCCGCGATCTCCAAGACGACAAACTTCCCGCGGGAAGCCTCGGAACAGGACGTCCGCAAGATCTATGAGCTGGCGTATGAGCTAGACTGTAAGGGAGTCACCGTCTATCGCGACGGGTCTAGGTCCGGCCAGGTGCTTTCCACCGGACGCACCGAGAAGTCGGGTGAAGAACCGGTGCGCTCCGGCGCTGATGTCGCGCAGCTCGAAGAGATGCTCGCGGATGCCCGTGAGCTACTGCACGTCCGCTCGTTGGAGCTGGAGCAGATCCACATCGAACACGAAGATCGGGACCTGACGGCCGCCGCGTCGCGGCACAAGCGTCAAAGGCCGATCATGCTTCGCGGTCGCACGCTCAAGTTGACTTCCCCGCTCGGTGATCTGTACGTAACGATCAACGAGGACGAGGGGGGTAGGCCGTTCGAGGTGTTCTGCACGCTCGGCAAAGCGGGAGGAGCCGCGACGGCCGACGCGGAGGCGGTCGGCCGGCTGATGTCGCTCGCACTGCGTTCGGGCATACCCATCTCGGCCGTGCGAGACCAACTGCGGGGCATCTCCTCCGATCGCGCCGTTGGGGTCGGTCCCAACAAGGTACTGTCTCTTCCAGACGCGATCGGCCAAGCCATTGAGCGATACATGTCCGATCAGGAAGGCGTGCAAGAGACGCTCTCGCTGGGTGTAGGGGTCGAGGCTGGGGGCGCGCAGGGGCAGATGGTCCAGAGCCAGGGTCAGCAATCCGACTTCTTGGGTAGCTGTCCGGAGTGCGGTGCGGGACAGCTTTCCTTCGAGGAGGGCTGTGTGAAGTGCCACATCTGTGGGTACAGCGAGTGCGGCTGAAGGCGTCCCACTTTGCATCGTCGCTGTGAGAGCCGAGACTCTTGAAGGATGCGTTTCCGGGAGCCTCGAGCAGCCCGTGGGGTACGACTGCCGACGACGAAGACATGCGAAGTTACGACAGCGCCACGTTGGGCGTATGGAGTAACCCAGTCGTAGGCAACCTTGCGAGGCGGGGGCCTGAAGAAGGTTGGCGTGGAGGACTGAGTGGACGAGACACTGGATACGGGGACGCAAGCGGACAAGCCTAGTCGCACGGACGAATTGATCGGCCTTCTCTCCAACAAGATCGTCGGCCAGGCGCACGCGCTGGAGCACATGTTGCCTGAGGAGGGCCACACTGTGCTCGTGGCGTCTTCGGCTGAAGCCGCGATGGATCGTATCGAGGAAACCGTGCCCGACATCCTGCTGCTGGATCATATCCTTCCCGATGGCGAGGGAGTGCATCTGGCGGTTCAGCTCATGAAGAGGTTCCCTCAGGCACGAGCTGTCGTGATGAGTGGGGCCCAGTTCGACGAGGAGGAACAGCTTCTTTGTCAGCGCTACGACATTCCCTTCCTCCAGAAGCCCTTCTTAGCCGAGGAGCTTCTCGGTGCGCTGGAAGCGATTTTACTCAGCGGCGGATCCAGTCGCTCGGCGATGGCCTAGAAGTGGTGATTGGAAAGGGATCGTGACACCGGACGAGTTCATCAATCGCTTCAACGGACTGCTAAGTTGGGAAGACCGCTACCGATACCTCATCCAGCTCGGGCGAAAGCTGGACCCATACCCTGAGGAGTTCCGGGACGAGGAACATCTCGTCCCGGGGTGTGTGAGCCAGGTCTGGCTCGTGTCCGAAGAGGGATCCGAGCCCTCCCAAATCGTGCTGAAGGCTGACAGTGACGCTCACATCGTGAAGGGTCTCATCGCGGTTCTACTCATGATGTATTCGGGAAAAACCCCGCAAGAGATCCTGGCCGCCGATGTAGAGGGACTCTTCGAGGGCCTCGACCTGGGACAGCACCTCTCCGTCAATCGCCGCAATGGTTTCTACTCGATGAACCGAAAGATCCGAGAGCATTCTGCGCGGGCGTTGGCCGCTGCAGACGAGGAGCCGAGCTAGAACGTCGCGCTGATCATCACGCAGGTCCAAGTCATGTTCTCCGTAAGGCGTCCGATGTCGGCCCGGGCGTCGTCTTGGAGGATGACGGAGAGAAGCGCCGGCATGGCGACCGCGAGCAACAACTGGCAGTGAAGGAGGTGAAGTGCCTTCATGATCTGACGTCCTGTTGGGGTCATCAGGGTGTCGTAGAACGTAGCGACTTGCGTTACTCTGAAGTTCGAAACCCTTTGCTGTGCGGTCTGTAGGGGTTTGGTCGAGGCTCGTGTGGGATGATCTCTGACATGAGCGAGAAGAGTGGCCCCGTCAGTCGGTCTTCGTGAGATTGTCAGCTGGTCTGACCTGGAGACACCGAGCGCGAAGAGGATGGAAAATACGTGATCATGAGATGCTTTGCGGCGGCGAGTCTGGTCCTCCTGTCCCTAGGCTGTGGCGGAGAGGGAGGGACTGGGGGGGGGACCGTTTCGATTCGTGTGGACCGTCCCGCCTTCGACGCGACGAGGGCCTTCGAGGATCTTGAGACACAGGTGGCGTTCGGCCCGAGAATCCCGGGCTCGGAGGGCCACGCCCTGCAGTTGGCATGGCTGGAGAGCCGCTTGCTCGAACTCGCAGACACGGTGTTTCTCGAGCCGTTCGAGCACGTCACCGAGGAAGGGCACGAACTGAGTCTCACCAATGTTGTCGCCCGCTTCACCTCCGATGACGGTGGCCGGATTCTTCTACTGACGCACTGGGACACGCGGCCCCGGGCCGACCGAAGTCCCGTTGAGGCCGACCGTGATACCCCCGTGCCGGGAGCCAACGACGGAGCCTCTGGAACGGCGGTCCTCCTCGAGTTGGCGCGTATGTTCAAGGTGCAGCCACCGCCGGGGGGCGTGGACCTTCTGTTCAGCGACGGTGAGGACTACGGCCCCAGCACGGCGGACATGTTTCTGGGTGCTCGGCACTACGTCACGACACTCTCCGGGGAGGATTCTCCGGCGTTCGCCATTCTCCTTGACATGGTAGGTGATGCGGATCCCCACTTTCCGACGGAGGCCTACTCGGTCGAGCGCGCGCCCCAAGTTGTACAACGCGTGTGGAGTATCGCGGCCGACCTCGGATACCGGCGCTACTTTCCGATGGACGAAACCGTTCGGGTGGTCGACGATCACCTACCACTGAACGACGCCGGAATCCCTACGATCAACCTCATCGACTTCGACTATGGGCCGGGAAACCGGTTCTGGCACACACCGCGCGACACTCCGGAAAACACCAGTCCCCAAACTCTCCTGATGGTGGGAGACGTGGTTGCAGAGGTCGTGTATCGCAACCGATGAGCGGGGGGGGACCCTGACCGATGGATCCAAGATGACCATGACCCGACAAGATACCGTGACTGTGGCCGCCGTACAGGTCACGCCGACCTTCTTTGACCGACAGGGCGCAGTGGATAAGGTGTGCCGCCTGACCGGGGAAGCCGCTGGAGAGGGTGCCGAGCTCGTCGTCTTTCCAGAGGCTTACGTGGGCGGCTATCCGTGGGGTCTCGCCTTTGGTACCGCCGTTGGGGGCCGTAGCGAGGCGGGGCGCCGCGTCTGGCAACAGTACTGGGATACGGCCGTAGACGTGCCCGGTCCTGACACGGAACGTCTGGGAAAAGCGGCCGCGGACGCTGGCGTGTATTCGGTCGTCGGTGTCGTCGAGCGGGACTCTACCTACGGCGGGGGTACGCTCTATTGTACCCTCCTCTACTTCGGTCCCGATGGATCTCTGTTGGGTAAACATCGCAAGCTCAAGCCCACGGCGGCGGAGCGGTTGATCTGGGGAGAGGGAGACGGCAGCACGCTCACGACCATCGACGCTCCCTTCGGCCGAGTGGGGGGATTGATCTGTTGGGAGAATTACATGCCCCTCGCTCGCATGGCGATGTACGGAAAGGGCGTGGAGATCTATCTGGCGCCCACGGCGGACGCGAGAGATCGGTGGCAGAGTACGCTTCGCCATATCGCACTCGAGGGGCGCTGCTTCGTGGTGGGGTGCAACCAGTACGTCACGCGGGACATGTATCCGACCGACCTCGAGATCGGCGACGAGTTGGATAGGTGGCCAGACACGCTCTGCCGGGGTGGCACCGCCATCTACGATCCAGCGGGAGAGTGCCTCGCGGGGCCGCTCTTCGAGGAAGAGGGAATCCTCACGGCAAAGTTCGACATGGGGGCGATCCCGCGTGCAAAATTCGACTTCGATGTGGTGGGGCATTACGCCCGACCCGACGTATTCCATCTGGAGGTCGACGAGAGCGTCAAGCGCCCTGTGACGTATTGACGAACACCGACAACAGCGAGAAGAGCGTCATGACCCAAGCTAGTGCATCGAAGACCGACACGTATCTGTCCGAGGCCGACCGCTTCGGCGCCTACAATTACGAGCCCCTTCCCGTGGTTTTGGAACGAGGTGAGGGCGTGTGGGTGTGGGACGTCGACGGAAACCGGTATCTCGACATGCTCTCGGCCTACTCGGCGCTCAATCAGGGTCACCGCCATCCGGCCGTGGTGAGGGCCGCCGAAGAGCAGATGTCGAAGCTGACCCTGACCTCACGGGCCTTCCACAACGACCAGATGGGCCCTTTCCTGCGGGAGCTGTGCGAGGCCACAGGGTACGAAAAGGCCCTTCCCATGAATACGGGCGCGGAGGCCGTCGAAACGGCGATCAAGACGGTCCGCAAGTGGGGCTATCAGGTGAAGGGCGTGCCCGAGGGGAAGGCGGAGATCATCGTCTGTGAGAACAACTTCCACGGGCGTACCACGACCATCGTCGGGTTCAGCTCGGAGGAGCAGTATCGAGAAGGGTTCGGGCCGTTCACTCCGGGATTCGTCCTGGTGCCCTACGGCGACATCGATGCGTTCGAGGCCGCTGTTACAGAGAATACGGTGGGGTTCCTCGTCGAGCCTCTACAGGGGGAGGGTGGTGTGGTCGTTCCTCCCGAGGGGTATCTGAGTGGCACCGCTGAGATTTGCCGCGACCGTGGCGTCGCCTTCCTGGGAGACGAGATCCAAACGGGCCTCGGACGTACGGGTCGGCTGTTCTGTTGCGAGTGGGAGGACGTGAGGCCCGACATCTTGATCGTGGGCAAGGCTTTGGGGGGGGGCGTCTATCCCGTCTCCGCTACCATCGCCGACACCGAGTTCATGGACGTGTTTCAGCCTGGTGATCACGGCTCGACCTTCGGGGGGAATCCCCTGGGTGCCGCTGTAGGGCGGGCGGCCCTCAAGGTGATTCTCGACGAAAAGCTGTCCCAGCGGTCCGACGAGTTGGGCACCTGGTTCATGGATCGCTTGCGAGGACTCGACTCCCCACACGTGGAGGAGGTTCGAGGGCGCGGCCTCATGGTTGGCGTGGTCATCAAGGAGTCGTCGGGTACCGCCAGGCCCTTTTGCGAGTCCCTTCAGGCTCGAGGGATCCTCGCCAAGGAGACGCACCACCAGGTCATTCGCTTCGCACCGCCTCTCACGATTGACCAGGCCACCCTAGAGGAGGTCTTGGTCGACATCGAGGCCGTCCTGCACGGTTAGCAACGAAAGTCGGGATGTGTCTAAGGGCTCCAGTACGGGCGTAGCGGCTCCGGGGATGCCAGCCCGGTTTGCGCCGGCGATCACGGCACCAGCGTCCTTCCCTTCTTCACCACTTGATCTCGCCCTGTTGGGTCGTATCCACCTGCTCACCATCACCGCCGCTCAGCAGTACGGTCTCGATCTGACTGTAGAGGAACTCCCGCGCCTTCGCGTCACGGGGATCCAACCCGTAGTGGTTGATCAGAAGCGTCTGATGCTGGAGCCACTCGGACCAACAGACCGAACAGATCTGCTGCTGGATACGATCTCCTAAATCACTACGGAAAGGGGCCTTGGACAAGGGGGTCTTGTCCGGCCCGCAGCGTTTACACTCGAAGGTTTCCACGATTGCGTTATGCTCTTCCGGTGCACCGATCGGGGGCTCCGATCGTAATGGGAATGCGACTACCCGCGGCGGCGGAGTCGGGTCCCATCTAAGGGCGGCAGCGACCCCGGAGTCACGTCCGGTAGCCTGGTTTTTGTTCTGCGGTTAATTTTAATCGCTCGCGGGCCGTCGGACGGTTTTCTCCGTTGCTCAATCAGGACGTACCTGTAGATGCTGACCAAGAAACAACTCGCCCACCTTGAGTCGAGGCTCCTCGACGAGCGTTCCCGCGCGCTCAAAGTACTGGGGAAGTTCGACAGCATGGCCAAATTAGACCGGGAGTCGGTGGACTCTGATCTGTCGACCTATACGGACCACATGGCTGATCAGGGCACGGAAGCCATGGAGCGAGAGAAGGCTGCGCTCTTCGCTACGAAAGAGGGCCGCTACATTTACCGCCTCGAAGAAGCCCTGCGACGCCTGTACAGTGATCCCGAATATTTCGGTAACTGCCATACTTGTGGCACCAAGGTGGGGTTCGAACGTCTGGACGCGCTCCCCCACGCTCGCTACTGCATCGACTGCAAGCTGAAGGAAGAGGACGCCGTGTAGCACCGGGTGTTGTCCGGTGGTTACAGGGCTGCCAGGAGCTCTCCGGCAAGGGCCTCCACCTGCCATTGCCTGACGCCCGTGATCGCCAGGAGATCTCCTTCAGTGTGCGGATGACTGCGCGCGATCTCGAGCAGCACCGTGTTCGACATCAAGGATCCCCGCTCGATCCCTAGATCCGTGGCTGTACGGTTCCTCACGGCCTTGAGCTTGTTCACGACTTCTTCCAGCTCTGGTGGCGGACGACCGGGCCCCGACGTCTCGCCACGAGGGTACCCCACCAGATCCTCGTCCCCCAGTCGGTCGACCGCTTCGAGACGCTGGAGCAGTTTTCTTCCCGAGCGTTCAGCCAGCCGGGTCGGAAACCCATCGACCTTGGCGAGTGCGGATGGATTGGTTGGCCGTTCCTGGACGACATTGAGGAGCGCCGTGTCACTGGATACTCGAAAGAGGGCGCGATCGAGCTGACGCGCGATGGCGTCACGCCAAAGGCAGGCCTCGCGAAGGAGTGCAACCTCGCGAGGCACCAGGCATCGGGCGCCTTTGACCTTGGTGACCGGATCGACCTCGCCCACATCGGTCCACCGGCGGGACGCTAGGTGCGTGGATTCTTCCTCGGCCCAGGCCGTCCTACCCAGCGCATCCAGACGCTCCGTAAGAAGGTCGGTCAAAGCGTGGAGGTGTTGGGTGTCGGCGGCCGCGTACTCCAGCATCTCCTCGGGGATGGGACGCTGCGCCCAATCCGCGCGTTGATACTTCTTCGAGAGGCGCACGCCGAAGTACTTGTCGAGGAGCGAAGCGAGACCGAGGGACGGCTCGCCGGTCAGAGCTGCGGCGATCTGTGTGTCGAATAAGTTTACCGGGTGCAGATCCAGATCACGGTCCAGAAGGCGCAGATCGTAATCTCCCCCGTGAACGAGGACACGAACATCGGGACTCTCGAAGGGAGCGCGAAGCGCATCGGACGGGTCCACAGCGAGCGTATCCACGATGAACGTTCCGCTGGTGGTACTGAGCTGAAGTAAGCAGACCTGATCCGAGTAACGGTGAAATCCGGCGGCTTCGAGATCGACTGCGATGCGCTGCTCTCCTCGAAGGGCGTCGGCGAGTTCTCCGACTCCGTTCCGATCCACGATCAATGGGATGGTCATACGATCACTGGGATTGTCATGAATGATGCCCGCATGGGTCCGTTCCAGATATGTGAAAGCGACGAGGACATTGTAACAGTGAGCCTTGCCCGTTGGCGCATACCCCGACAGCTTCAACGGGATTCTCCCGCGCCCGTTCGGGTACGTTGCCGCCCTCGTAACGCCAAGAACGACTTCATGCTTCGCACCGAGACCCCTCGCCCTCCTAGTCGGTCCCGACCGTTCGACAAGAGCGTATGAAACTCACCTTCCTCGGGACTGGAACTTCGTTCGGCGTCCCGGTGGTGGGGTGTACTTGTGAAGCCTGTACGTCGGAAGATTCCCGCGATCGCCGGACTCGGCATGGGGCTCTCGTCGAGATAGACGACGTCACGGTGCTCGTCGATACTCCGCCGGAGCTACGACTGCAACTGATCAGCGCCGGAGTGAAAGGCGTCGACGCTGTTTGGTTTACACATGCGCACGCCGATCACCTTCATGGGATCGATGATCTGCGCGTCTTCACGGCCAGGAACCGGAACGATCTCGAGGCCTTCGTGCCTCGAGAGTACGAGGACGTCTTCAGGTCTCGATTTCAGTACATATTCGACCGCGACTTCCGACCTCCCGAGGGCACGACCAAGCCGGAGATCCGACTGGTCCCCTTCGACCCGGAAGGCCCGGTGACGATTCTCGGTCATTCCTTTGCCCCCGTGGCGGTCCCTCACGGCCCGGTGACGGTCTACGGTTTTCGTGTGGGGGACCTGGGGTACGTGACCGATGGCAAGTTGTTGTCCCCTGCCGCGCTCGAGACGTTGCGGGGCGTCCGCGTATTGGTGCTCAATGCACTCTGGTTCGGACGACCGCATCCGACGCACTTCAACGTAGAGGAGGCGGTCGAGGCGGCGGCGACCGTCGGAGCCGAGCGCACGTATCTGACCCACCTGACGCATCGAGTGCGTCACCAGGAGCTGATCGACAGGCTGCCCGATGGTGTTTTGCCGGCGTATGATGGGCTCTCAGTCGAGATTCCATGACGCGTGTCACGCTCGACTACGGGAATATGCTGAGCCCCAGTCTGGATGGGCGCGGCACAGATCCGGAACGGCTCCAGACCGACCTCGCCGAGCGCTTTCGCTCTGCATTCGAGGTGGTCGACGCATCTAGAGCTTCCGGTGAAACGGGATTCTTTCGACTCCCGCACGCGACGGAGATGCACCAGAACACGAGGGCGCTCGCCGATCGGTGCCGTCGAGAGTTCGACAACTTGGTGGTGCTGGGGATCGGTGGATCGGCGTTGGGAACTCTCACCCTACGCGATGCCTTGTTGGGGCCACTCTGGAACGAGCTCCATGACGAAGCCCGCGGACACCTCCCTCGCATCTTCGTGTTGGACAACGTCGACCCGACTTCTGTCCGGGATCTTCTGGCCCACATCGATATCCGGAGAACGCTCTTCAACGTAGTGAGCAAGTCCGGTGCTACCGCGGAAACGATGGCCCTCTTTCTGGTGATCGAAGCCTACTTGATCGAGGGTGTCGGGGTGGCTGCGGCGGCCAACCACTTCGTGTTCACGACGGATCCGGAACAAGGGGTGTTACGCTCGATTGCGGAGCGTGAGGGGATCGCGAGTTTGCCGATTCCGCCGGACGTCGGAGGAAGATTCTCGATACTCTCTCCGGTCGCGCTCTTTCCCGCCGCCGTGGCCGGTATCGATACGACGGCACTGCTCACCGGTGCGGCGTGTGCCGACGAACGTTGCCGTTCGGCGGTGTTGATGGAGAATCCCGCTGGAGTCATGGCGACCCTCCTGCATGCGGCTCACACGGAATCGGGAGCGTCGATCCACGTCATGATGCCGTATTCAGACCGCCTGCGATCCTTCTCCCGATGGTTCCAGCAACTGTGGGCGGAGTCGCTCGGTAAGGCCCACGACCTCGCCGGAAATCTCGTGAATACGGGCCCCACTCCGCTCCCGGCCGTGGGCGTCAGTGACCAGCACTCCCAGGTACAGCTCTTCATGGAGGGGCCCCGAGACAAGGTCGTCGTGTTTCTGGCCGTCACGGGAATGGACGCCGACGTGAAAATCGGTTCACATCGGTCGGAGCCCGCGTTGCTCTCGTATTTGGGAGGACAGGCCGTCGGCCACTTGCTGGAGGCGGAGCGGCGAGCAACGACCGAGGCGCTACGCCAGAATGGACGCCCCACCATGACCCTCGAGATCAACGACCTCGACGCGGAGGCGTTGGGGGAGCTCCTCATGCTCATGTCCATCTCGACTGTGTACGCGGGCGCTCTGTACGGTGTGGACCCCCTGGGTCAGCCTGGCGTCGAGCTCGGCAAGCGCCTCACCTATGGTCTCTTGGGTCGAGAGGGATTCGAGGGGCATGCGCTCCCGGACTCCGACCCCCGTTGGAGGGTATAGAGACCACGGTGCGTCCGGCCGGTCCCTGTGATCGACATGACAAGCGCGGTATCTTTCAGGTGGCGGAGGCCATAATCACCTGCCGCCAGAGAAGAGTAAAGGAGTTGATACGATGCGTAATCAAGACGATCTCCCATACATCATTGTCGAGCGAGACAGCGGCGGGGGCTTCGGGTCCTTCTGCTTGGGCGCGCTGGTCGGGGCGGGGCTGGCACTTCTGTTCGCACCCCAAACGGGCGAGGAGACCCAGGAGGAGATCAGGGAACGCGCCAGGAAGCTCCGCATTGCCGCCGAGCAGCGCGTCAAGGAAGCGCAGCTTCACCTCGAGGACCGCATGGACGCCGTACGGGGTGGTGTTCAGTCCCAGGTCGGACTCGTCAAAGACGCGGTGGAATCGGGACGGCAGGCCGCCGAGGCGGCGCGAAGTGATCTTGGCGCCAAGCTCGAGCGTTCAAAGGCTGCGGCGCGGGCAGGGATCGCAGCCGCCAAGGAGGCCTCAGAGACTGAGGACGAGCCCGCCGAGGAGGATGTTGGCGGGTAGTGCCTTCGGGTCTTCGGGACTTTTGGCTGCAGATGTACCAGAAGTCCGCGAAGGTTGGCTGTCATTCGTGTTGCTGTTGAGCGGAGAGATTGCTCAGGTCCATGCCATGCGAACAGGGCGTAGCGTAGAGGTCTCGCAGGTTGCGGTCTCGTGAAAGAGGAAGACGGCCGCCACGTTGTGGGTAGGAACCGGAAGGCCCGTCACGAGTACGAAATCCTCGATACCTATGAGGCGGGCATGGTTCTCAAGGGTCCCGAGGTGAAGTCGCTTCGCGCCGGCAAACTCGCCTTCAATGACGCCTTCGCGCGAGTCGAGCAGGGGGAGATGTGGTTGTACAGTCTTCACATTTCTCCATACGAGCAGGCGAACCGGGCCAACGTGGATCCGGATCGAGTTCGCAAGCTCCTGCTTCACCGCGCAGAGATTGGACGCCTCTCGAGTAAGACCCAGGAGAAAGGACTCACGCTCGTCCCCCTGGAAGTCTACTTCCGGAAGGGGAATGCCAAAGTGACGCTAGGACTCGCTCGAGGTCGTCGGCTATATGACAAGCGTGAGAAGCTCAAGCAAAAGACACAGGACATGGAGGCCCGCCGGGCAATGGGGAAACATCGATGATCGGGAATCGGGTGTGGGGCCTCGGATCTGTTCTCGTCACGCTGGGTGGCGTCGCGCTGACTCTCGTCACCGTGGCAGCCGGTCACGCGCAATCCGTCGGATCGTTGGTCGTTCGTGGCCCTGACGACGAGATGCAATCGCTTGTTGTGACTCGTCCCCGGGGTTATTCGACGGTGCAAGCCGATGCTCTCGCATCACTCGGATTGAGCGTAGAGACGAGTTCGTCGGGGCTCAATGTCACGATGACCGGGGACAGCCCCGTCGTGAGGTTCGTCTTCGGGAGTCCGCTGTTTTGGTGGGACGCCGATCTTCTTCAGTTGGTCGATGTGCCGTTCATGGCTGGTGGCACCAGCCATGTGCCCCTGCAGTTCATCCTCGACTTTCTTCCGGCGCGAATGGAGCAGACGTTCGCGTATTCTCCCGACGACGGTGTTCTCGAAATCTTGGACCCGGCGCTTTGGTCTCGAATCGCCGGAGAATCCGGCATGACGAGGGAGTCCAGCACGACCGGAAGGGGGTCTTCGTTTGAAGACTCGGGCGCGGAAGGGCTCGTCGAGCCGACCCCGTTGTCGGAACCCGTCGGAAGTACAGTGCCGGGCGCCGCCGCCGCGGAGATGTCCACCATCGGTCCGGAAGCCGAACGGCGTGTCGTCGTGATCGATCCCGGCCACGGGGGAAAGGACCGGGGCACGGCGGGGCCCGGTGGCAGGCGCGAAAAAGACATCGCTCTCGCGGTCGCCCGTGAGTTGGCCCGTGAGCTCAGGGCGGATGAGGGGTTCGAGGTCTACATGACACGGGATCGCGACGAATTCGTGCCGCTTTGGGAGCGGGGCGAACAAGCGACGCTTTGGAAAGGAGAAAGGCCGGGCGTTTTCATCTCCATCCATGCGAACTCCTCGCCCCGCGACGCCTCGATCCGGGGCTTCGAGACCTACTTCCTGTCGGAGGCGAGGACCGAGCACGAGCGTCGCGTGGCGGCGAACGAAAATGCGCCCCTGTTACTCGATGACCCTTCGGGTGATGGGTCGAGCCAGGATGCGGACCTGACCTCCATCTTGCGGGAGCTACGAAGTCTGGATCACCAGCACTGGTCTTCTCTTCTGGCTGAAGGGATTCAGGTCGAGCTGGAGGCTGTTCACCCTGGACCGAATCGGGGAGTGAAGCAGGGCCCCTTTGCCGTGATCACGAACGCCCTTATGCCGGCGGTGCTCGTGGAGCTCGGATTCGTGTCGAACCGAGAAGAAGAGCGCGTGCTTTCCCGAGGTGAGTTTCAGAGCGATGTGGCCCGAGCTCTGGCGAATGCGATCCGAGAGTTCTACCAACGGTATCCTCCGGGGCAGGCGGGGCTCCTCCCAGGTCCGAGGCGGTGAGGGTCCGCCTGCTGCACAGTGCCAAGATCTCCGTAGCGGGATCCGCTGTGATGCTGGGGTGCGTCTACCTCAATACTTTTTACAACGCCAAAGAGCTCTATCGGGAAGCCGAAGAAGAACGTTTGGCCGGTCGAGACTCCGCTCTGGCCGAGCGTTACGGGGAGGTCATCGACAAGGCTAGAAAGGCGTATCTGGCGGATCAGGACGGCTCTTGGGCGGACGATGCACTCCTCCTCATCGCACAGTCCCAACTGCGACGTGGAGAGCTGGAAGAGGCTCAGGCTTCGCTCTCCCGTGTCCTGTCTGTGAGCGAGGACCTCGAGTTGAGGAGCGCGGCGATCCTGTACCGTGGTGCTTCTGCCGTCCTGTCGGGAGAGTCCGGCCGAGGCGTTTTCCTGCTCGACGGAGCGCTCGCGAGCCTTCAAGACGACCGCAGGCGGGCTGAAGGACACCTGTGGCGCGCCCGCGGCCTTCTGCAGCAGGGGTTGGTCGATCCTGGTTGGCGAGACCTCGATCAGGCGGAAGCGGCGCACGGGAGCTACGTAGTGGCGGCCGGCCTCGAGCGTGTGGTTTGGGGGATCGCTCTCGGCGACAGTGCGCGCATACTCGACGGGATCCAGACGCTCTTCTTCACGAGCCAGGCCCGAGAACACGGAGATTCGATTCTAGCCTTGCTCCTGAGCGTCTCCGAGCGCTGGGGTCCGGGCGTCACGGTCGACTTCATGGTCAATTTGGATCGGGCGCACTGGTCTCGCTCAGAGCGGGACCGGCTTCTCTTGACGCGCGCATCGCTCAGCTTCGAGGCCGGAGACACTACGGCGGCCGTCGGGGATCTGGAGCGCGTCGGAGGGGGCGTGGGAGAGCTGGCTGCCACCGCGAGGGTCTCGTTGGCGCGGTGGCGTTTGACTCAGGCTGACCAGCTAGCTGACCTCGCGCAAGTACGCACGTTGCTCCTTCCGGCCGTCGCGTTTGTGGAAGCTCAGACCCTTCTCAACGGCATTCGGCGTGTAGAGTTGTTGGTGGACTACGGTCTGGACGGTGAGCGGGTCGCCTTCTTCGGGGCGGCAGAGATGATGCGTGACGTGCTGGGATCGCGGCGCCTCGCATCCGCCTTCTTCGAGGTGTACTCTGCCCTCGATTCCGCCTCCCCCTGGTCGGGCAAAGCCCTTCTGGCGGCGAAGAGCCTCGTGGCCCAACCCTCTTCCCGGTCGTCGCTCGACGACCGACTTGGGACTCTCCGGGAAAATGCATACGTTCGGTATACTCGGGAGGGAGAGGGGGGCGCTGCGCTCGGCGCATTGGAGGGGAGTCTCGAGTTGGCTCTTAGCGATCTTCTCGAACGAGCGGAGGCACAGTTGGTGGCCCGTCGTCTTCTCGTCGGGCGTCCCGGCGGATGACCCAGTCCACAGCGATATGCGACTAGAGCAGACGCTTTTCGGCGTGGAGTTCCAGAATCCTATCCTGTTGGCTGCGGGCACGTGCGGATTCGGTGAGGAGCTCGGGGGGGTACTGAATCTCGGAGCGTTGGGTGGCATCGTGACGAAGTCGGTGACCCTCGAGCCGCGGACGGGCAATGCGGCCCCGCGCGTCGTGGAGGCCGGCGATGCGATGTTGAACTCCATCGGGCTGGCCAACCCCGGCTTGGAGCGAGTTCTGGAAGAGAAGCTCCCCTGGATGAAGGAGCACCTCGCCGACATTCGGATCTTCGTCAGCGTGGCCGGACACACGCCGGAGGAGTTTTGGCGGATCGTAGAGGGCTTGGAGCGTGCAGGAGGGTTCCTCGGGTACGAGCTCAACTTGTCTTGCCCCAACGACACCCGTCGCGGAGGATTGCCGTTCGCGCTGGACTGCGAGGCGCTTCGTGAGGTCGTCGTGGGAGCGAGGCAGCTCACCCAACGTCCGCTCTTGGTGAAGCTCGCGCCCAACGTTCCGGACATCGGCCCGGTTGCAGAGGCTGCGGAGGAAGCGGGAGCCGACGGTATCACGCTCCTCAACACGATGCCGGGGCTGATCATCAACCTCGAGTCCAAGTGTGCGGCTCTCGGTGCAGGTTCCGGAGGCCTTTCTGGACCCGCCCTGAGGGCCGTCGGCGTCCACGCCGTGCATCGTGCGCGAGCGTGTACCACTGTCCCGCTGGTGGGAGTGGGCGGCGTCACGGGTACCGGCGATGCGCTTCAATACTTGCTGGCGGGAGCTTCTCTGGTTCAAATCGGAACCGCCACCTTTGCAGATCCTCGCGCGGCACAGCGCGTCGTAGCGGGCATCGCCAGCTATGGTGAGCGCACGGGACTGGAGAGTGTGACGGACTTGATCGGCGCCTACCGCGCCGAGGGCGACGCCGTCAGTGCACACGGTGGTCGTCTTTGACCGCGGCTCAGGTTATCGTCGTTCTGGATTTTGCCTCCGCCCGGGAGGCCCTCGACATGGTCGACTCTCTCGGGGAGGAAGGGGAGATGTACAAAGTCGGTCTCGAGTTGTTCTCACGTGAGGGACCGGCTGTCGTAGAGGTGCTCACCGGAAGAGGAAAGCGCGTGTTCCTGGACCTCAAGCTACACGACATTCCGAACACCGTGGCGGGGGCTGTGGCTTCAGTGCGGGATCTCGGTATCGACTTTCTCACGATCCACACGACGGGTGGGCTCGCGATGATGTCGGCGGCGGCCGAGGCGGCCGGCGATGCCGTGACGCTTCTGGGCGTGACGGTTCTGACCTCCATGTCCGCGGCGGACCTGGGGAGGACCTGGAATCGTCCCCTGGAATCTGTTTCTGAAGAAGTCGTGCGCTTAGCCCAGATGGCAGTGGAGGCCGGCG
>CAUZAE010000052.1:0-17497 GCA_963577685.1 Gemmatimonadales bacterium UBA6960
ACGGTGGATCGTGTTTTCCCAAAGACGTGAAGGCGCTGATCTGGACCATGGCCGAGCTCGGCGCCAACCCGTCCATCCTCCGAGCGGTCGACGACCTGAACGAGACCCAGAAGGGTCTGCTCCTGCGTCAGGTCGTGGACCGCTTCGGAGACGACTTGGGGGGCATGACGGTCGCGATCTGGGGACTCGCGTTCAAGCCGAACACGGACGACATGCGGGAGGCTCCGAGCTTGCTCACCGTCGAAGGCCTGCTGGAGCGGGGCGCCCGCATCGTCGCCCACGACCCCGCGGCCGCCGCGGAAGCTCGGCGACGCTTCGGCGACCGTATCGAGCTGTTCGAGGACGACTATGAAATCTTGGAAGGCGCCGGTGCGTTGATCATCCACACGGAGTGGAACCCGTACCGCCGTCCCGACTTCGATCGCATGAAGGCCTTCATGGCCCAACCGATCGTCTTCGACGGCCGGAACCTGTATGACCCCGAGCGGATGGCGGAGCTGGGCTTCGAATACTACTCGGTGGGCCGGGCCCCGGCGGGGGTTCCCCGGCTCTCCATCGAAGATGCGGAGGCGTTGGATCGGGATGTGCGGGATGCGAGGGACTCTCTTCCGGCGCTCCCAGACGGAGATCCGTGGGAGTCTTGATCGACGCTTCGGTCCTCATCGACTATTAGGGGGGGGCGTGGGGACCTTGAGCAGTGGCTCGACTAGGCGCCTCCCCCCCCCACGCCCGTCCCGTCCGAACATCTCCATGTCGCACCGTCCCCGCTATCTTGCCTGGGGCGCGAGCGCCGACCTAGCATGGAGCGGAGACCATCAGGACCGGAGCGTGGATGACAAAGAGTAAATATCAGGAGTTGGTGGAGTTCGTCGCTCTCCGATTTGATCGGGTCGATGAGCGCCTCAATGCTATGGACGAACGTCTTCACCGCGCTGAGATCCTCGGGGAAGACACGCGTCATCAGGTCCGCATCGTAGCCGAAGGCGTCGCGACCGTGGACCGAAAGCTCGAAGATTTCCGTGCCGAAGTCGCCGACAGTTTCCGGGGTCTTGACGTCCGCCTGACCCGAGTGGAAGAACACACGGACCACCGAGGCGCTCACTAACGTGCCTCGGGTCCTAATCACCGGCGCCGCCGGCTTCCTCGGCTCGCACCTCGCCGGCCGGTTCCTCTCCGAGGATTATGAGGTCGTCGGCGTCGACAACTTCATCACCGGCTCGCCGGCGAACATCGCCAGTCTTCAAGAGCAGGAGGGCTTCACTTTCCTGCGCCACGATATCTCCACGCCCCTCTATATCCGTGACGAGCTGGACGGCGTGCTCCACTTCGCGTCCCCGGCCAGTCCCGTCGACTATCTGGAACTACCGATCCAGACGCTCAAGGTCGGAAGCCTCGGAACCCACAACATGTTGGGTCTGTCACTGGCGAAGTCGGCGCGGTTCCTGATCGCGTCCACGTCGGAGGTCTACGGCGACCCGGAGGTCCATCCCCAGACCGAGGAGTACTGGGGGAACGTCAACCCGATCGGGGTTCGGGGCGTCTATGACGAAGCCAAGCGCTTCTCTGAGGCGATGACGATGGCGTATCACCGCTACCACGGGGTCGATACCAGAATCGTTCGAATCTTCAATACCTATGGTCCGTCCATGCGCCCGGCCGACGGCCGGGTGGTCTCCAACTTCATCGTTCAGGCGCTCCGCGACGAGCCTCTCACGGTGTACGGGGACGGCTCTCAGACGCGTTCGTTCTGCTATGTGACGGATGAAGTGGACGGCATCTTCCGACTCTTCCACTCGGACCGGCACGAACCCACCAACATCGGAAACCCGGACGAGTTCACGATCCGTGAGTTGGCGGAGCTGGTCATCGCCGAGATCGGATCCGAGTCCGTGATCGTGTCCCAGCCGCTTCCGGAGGATGATCCCAAGGTGAGGCAACCCGACATCTCGGTGGCTCGCGACGTCTTGGGTTGGGAAGCAACGACGTCCCTCCGCGAGGGGTTGAAGAAGACGATTCCATACTTCCGAAAACTGGTAGAATCGGAGGACGCTCGGGCCCGCCCGCTGTCGGACTGAGCGCGTGACTCACACGCCGAAATTCTTATGACCTCGACCCTCGACCTTGTTCTGCCTGGCTCGCGCTACCTCGTTACGGGAGGCGCCGGGTTCATCGGATCCAATCTCGTCGAGGTGCTCTTGCAGGCGGGTGCCAAGACGCGCGTCCTCGACGACTTCTCGACCGGGAAGCGAGAGAATCTGGACGGACTACAGGGCGTGGAACTCGTCGAGGGATCCGTGACCGACCCCGCCACCTGCCGAGCCGCTTGTGAGGGCGTCGACTACGTGCTTCATCAGGGCGCGCTCCCTTCGGTGCCACGGAGTGTCGCCGATCCCTGGGGATCCCACGAGGCGTGCGCCACGGGGACCCTGAACATGCTCATCGCAGCCCGTGACGCATCAGTGAAGCGCTTCGTGTATGCCGCATCGAGCTCGGCCTACGGAGACACGCCGACGTTGCCCAAGGTGGAGGACATGCCCGCGCTGCCGCGCTCCCCATACGCCGTCGCCAAACTCACGGGCGAGCACTATTGCCAGGCCTTCGCCCTGGTCTACGGCTTCGAGACCGTGGCGCTCCGTTACTTCAACATCTTCGGTCCCAGGCAGGATCCAGCCTCGCAGTACTCAGCCGTGATTCCCCTTTTCATCACGAATGCCAAGGCCGGCGAGGCACCCACCATCGACGGAGACGGCGAGCAGACCCGGGACTTCACCTACGTCGAGAACGCGGTCCGGGCCAACCTTCTGGCCTGCACGGCTGCGGCCGAGGGTGCGGTGGGCAACGTATTCAACGTGGGCTGTGGCGAACGGATCTCCATCAACAGCCTATGGGAGGCCGTCAAAGAGGCCACCGACGCGCCGGTGGATGCGATCCACGGGCCGGCAAGGGAAGGGGACGTCCGCGATTCTCTCGCATCTCTGGACAGAGCCCGGGAATGCCTGGGTTATGACGTGACGGTGCCTCTCGCCGAGGGCCTGAAGAAGACGGTGGACTGGCTGGGGAGCCCCGGCAGTCCCTCGTGACGACCCTCGTCACCGGCGGCGCAGGCTTCGTCGGATCCCACCTGTGCGAGCGGCTGCTCGCCGAGAATCACGAAGTCATTTCGCTCGACTGCTACGACGACTTCTACGATCCGGCCACGAAGCGTGACAACCTCGCCCAGTGCCGTGAGCACGCGAGGTTCCAGGAGGTCGACGGCGACATCCGCGACGGCTCCATCCTCGCCGCCCTACCCGACGTGGAGACGGTCGTCCATCTGGCGGCGCGGGCGGGCGTCCGACCCTCGATCCAGAACCCGGTGCTCTACAACGACGTCAACGTGGGGGGGGCGTTGTCGCTGCTGGAGTTCGCTCGGGAGCGCGGCCTTCGCCGCTTCATCTTCACGTCCTCGTCGTCGGTCTACGGCAACAACAAGGTCGTGCCCTTCTCCGAGAACCATTCGGTGGATCACCCCATTTCGCCCTATGCCGCCAGCAAGAAGGCGGGCGAGCTGCTTTGCCACACGTACCATCACCTGTATGGCATCGGCATGCTGTGTCTCCGCCTCTTCACGGTCTACGGCCCCCGGCAACGACCCGACCTGGCCATCCACAAGTTCGCCCACCTCATGCAGTCCGGTGAGCCCATACCGATGTTCGGGGATGGATCGACGGAGCGCGACTATACTTTCGTGGACGACACGCTTCAGGGCCTGCAGGGGGCGATACGCTTCCTGGACCAGAACCCCGACGCGTTCGAGATCGTCAACCTCGGCGAAAGCCGCACGGTGTCCCTAACCCAAATGATCGATACCCTCGCCCGGACCCTGGGCGTAACACCCCAGATCGAGCGTCTACCTATGCAGGCCGGCGATGTGGTCCGAACCTATGCCGACATCACCAAGGCCCGGTACCTTTTCGGCTACGACCCCCACACGGAATTCGAAAAGGGTGTGAAGCGTTTCCTGGAGTGGCTCAACGATCATCCATCCTGAGGTCGCACTTTCCGGGTCAGGGTTCTACGGCGCCGAGTCATGACGTGAGGGCACACTCACCACCTGACGATGATCCGGCTACTGGACGTGCCCCAAATCCACGTGGTGGTACGAGGGTGATAGTCGTATGCTCCGCCGATCACAAAAATGGCGTTCCCGAAGGTCCATCCGAAGTTCATGAGCATCCGGTAGAACTCGTCGTCCAGGAGCCCGGTCACGTCCATGCTGCCCAGCCCTCTGGGAACACTCGTGTTGCTGCTCATGAAGCCCGCCCGACCCACGAATCCGCCTCTCGCGGTGAACGTGGCGTCGAGCTTGGTGAGCCAGGCCTTTAGCAGATAGTCGACGTCCTGCGAGGGGTCACCCGTCACGTCGCGGCGCTCGGGCATCCACATGCGTACGGCGGTGCCACTGAGGCCCCATCGCTCGGAAGCCCGGTAGGCGACGAACGCCTCGACCTCGGTCGTGCGCTCGACAAGATCATACCCCTCGACCCCCGCGGCCACGGAGTTGGCCGTCCGTGTGGAGTTAGCCCTCACATGGGTGAGCGAAGCGGCGCCGAGAAGTCGGGGGGTCGGGGTCCACTCCAGCATCGTGCCCGCATACCAGACCGACTCGCCTGTTGTGAAGCCCATGGCACGATCGTCTCGCTGGTGGACCACGACGCTCGACGGAAGGACGACGGTCCCGTAGGCCTCGAGCCGTACTCGGTCGCTGAGCGCCACCTCTCCGGACGTGCGTAACGCGACGGGCTGCTGCTCGTACACGACGGTCGTGTCGCCCCGAGGATGTACGGCGGCGTCGAGCGTCACGAAGAGCAGGTTGTTGAGAAAGTCCATGACGGTGACCTGGGCCTTGAGCTTCGCGGGCCCCGGATTCCACTGGCCGCCAAACGACACGTCTCCACCGCTCTTGTGCGGATCGAGGTGCAGGCCGGCGAACGCCGTGGCGGTCTCTCCGACGTCCCGTGAGAAGCGAAGGCGCACGGCACTCCCATCGAAGCGGGGTCCGGACGTCTGATCCATGCGAACGCCCATGTTCCAGGGCCCGCCGAGCGGGACTTCAGCCTTGAACTCGCCGGCTGAGGCCAGATCAAGCGTGGTGGCGCTGCCGCCCCTCCAGCGGAAGCCCTGGCCCTGTCGGTACCAGTCGTAGCTCTCCATCGGCGTGAAGCGAAACGACAGCAGATCGAGCAGGTACTTGCTGTCGATCAGATCGGTGAATCGCTTCAGCGTCCCTCGTTCGCTGAAAGCCCCGCCGAAGCCGTCCTTGCGGTCCAGCAGCGAGAGCCAGAGCTCCTCTTCCCACGTCTGGATCGTGGTGTGACCCAGACTGTCTTCCTGGGCTGACTCAGGTGTTACGCCCGCCTGCGGAGTCTGAGCATGGCCGGGTCGCGGAATGAGCACGAGCCAAACGAGCAGGGCCGGCGACGCCGAGAGCCAGAACCCCCACTTTCTGTGTGATCGCATCGGGTCCGTGCCCCCGTGGATTGAGTCCCGCACTCCCGTCGCCGAAATACGGGCAGGACGGGCGGACCAATCTTACTCGGGGCCGGGTCCCAGGCAACGGAGCCCCCGGCGTGACCGCCGGGACCCCGCCGCGCTGGGATCAGCTAGAACCCTACATCAGCCGATGGGGAAGAGGAATCCCCCCTTGAGCATGAACGACTCTCCGCCACCCAAGGCAATCACCCCTTCGGCGAAGGGCCGCATGCCACCGGCCGTCCCGAACAGAAACCCACCCTTCAGGTTGATCCCCATGTCGGAGTCCGACACACTGACCGGTAGCCCTCCAACAGTGACGTCGGCCGAGGCGCGTCTCCAGAAGAGACCGCCCCCGACGTAGGGCTCCACGGACTCCGCCTCCAGCTGATACTGAACGTCGAAGTTCACGACGATGAGGGACGCATCGGCGCTGGCCCTCCCGATCGACGGGTAGAACTCGAAGCCCGGATTCAACGTTACCGGCGCCGTCGGCAGATGAATGCGCGACACGGCGCCGATGAGAAATTCTTCGTTATCGAGGTTGTAGCCGGCGTACGGTCCCAGCTCCCAGGACGTCTGGGCCTGAGCGGAGGGCGCGGCCGCGAGGGCGAACACGAACCGTGCCGCAGCTGTATGAAATATTTTCATCGAGGAATCCTTATCCAAGCAAGAGGCATCATGTTTCACGTCATCGTGATACTAATTTCCTCGTTAATGACGTGGTCACGGCTTGTCAACGATGGTCTGACGCCGCTGGGATTCTTCAGATCCCCGTCACCCGGCCCGCTCTTTGCAGTACATTGTTCTATGAACGTTCGCTTCGCTTCGTTGTGCCGCCTGCCGATGATGCTCCTGTTCGTCGGCTGTTCCATACAGGGCGGGGATGAATCCTCTATCCTGCGCGGAGACGAAGCCGCGGCCCGGGGCGATTTGGACGCCGCGCTGGCCGAGTATCGGCTGGCCGTGCGCAGGGGCTCCGACGAGGCCTCCACGTTCGCCCGCGTCGCCCATACCTACGCCGAGATGGGGCGCATCGACGAGGCCGGAGACTTCTACCATTCGGCGGTAGAACAGGACCCGTCTTTTGCGGACCAGGCGGTGTCGGACATGGTGCGTTTGGCGAGGGCGGCGAGGGACCGAACCGACCTGTTCGGACTCGCTTCCGCGATGGAGACGGCCATGTCGTTCCGCCCGGGGATCACCATGCAGGACATGGCTCTTCCTCTGGCCCGCCACTACTTCCGGAGCGGGGAATACGCTACGGCGCTCCCGTACTACCAGTCCTCGATCGCCGGCATGGAGGGCGATACCGTTCCCGACGTGCTGTTCGAGGCGGCGTCCGCCTACGACGAGGTGGGCGATTGCCGGCGGGCGCTGCTCCACTACGAACAGTACCGGGAGATGATCCAGCGTTGGCAACGGGGAGAGATCGACTGGAAGATCGGAAGCTGCTCGCTCCGCCTTGCCCAAGAGCTGCGCTCCGCGGACGCGGACGAGGAGGCGCTCGCCCACATCGAGCGCACGACCCTGCTCGGCGAACCCCGCAGTCTCCAGGCTGTCGCGTACTTCGAGATGGGTGAGATCCTCTCGGACCTGAGCCGGTGCGAAGAGGCGATGGACGCGTTTCTACAGGTTCGTATCGCGGACCAGACGGGCACGAGCCCGTTGGCCGAGCGCGCGCAGTGGCGCTATGACGAGCTTCGATTCGTGGGGCCGTCGAGGGATAGCTTTGGCGCGGGCTGTTGACGCCTGAACGGTGAGCCCACGCAAGAAGAAGAAAGCTGCGGAATATGAGCGTCCGGAGCACGGACCTGGCTCCGAGGATCAACATCGCTCCCTGAATCATACCCTGGCCGTAGGTTTAGCGGCCTGGGAGCAGGACAACTTCGCGGAAGCCCTCGAGCTCTACGAGGCGGTCCTGAAGGATCATCCGCATTTCGCGGACGTGCGTAACAAGGCGGGCCTGTGCTTGGCCATGATGGGCGACGTGGAAGGCGCTCTCGACTACTTCGACCGAGCGCTCGAGATCAACGAGCGCTACGCCGAAGCACACCTGAATCGGGCCGTCATCCTCAACGACCTCGGGCGCTACGATGAGGCTGCCGAGGCCTTTTCGCGTGCCACCACACTCGATGTCGAGGCCTCGGGGGACTTTCCGTCAGATGTCGGTAATCAGCTGGCGAACGCCCACGCGGTGACGGGGGATCTGTACCTGGGGACCGACCATCCCGAGGAGGCGGCCAGGGAGTACGCGGCGGCCGTCACCCTCCGTCCCCGCTTTCTGGACCTGCGCTTCAAACTGGTGGAGGCCTACATGGACCTGGGCCGCCTCGGAGACGCCAGGGATCACGTGGCCGCGATCCTCGACTTGAACCCCGACTTTCTGAAAGCGCGCATACGTTTGGGGGCGTTCCTGCAACGGATCGGCGACGACGCGGGAGCGCACAGCGAGTGGGAGAGATGCGCTGAGCAGGATCCCGAAGATCGCCGTATTCAGGCCTATTTGGCCTCCCTGGATTCATAGCGAACCTGACCCGGTTGCCGGTGTATCCCAACGCATGAAAGCTTATCGGTATTGGGCCCACGCCTTGGTGGTATCCGGTTTGGTCTCGGGCGCATGCGGTGGAGGCTTACCCTACCCCGGCGTGACGGCGGATGAGGTCTTCAACATCGGGCGCCAAGCGCTGCAAGACGAGAATTGGAACGAGGCCATCAAGGCCTTCGATCACGTACTCATCATGTCGGACTTCGCCCGCTCCGCGGAGGCCCGCTATTACTTGGGCCAGTCGCACTTCGGGAGTGAACACTTCATCGAGGCGAGGTCGGAGTACCAGCGGGTCATGGAACGCTGGCCTGCCGACACGATAGCGGTGCCGGCGGCCCTCGGTGTGTGCCGCTCTCTCGCCGGCCTGTCGCCCATCACGCAGAGGGACCAGGGCTTCACCAGGCAGGCTCGACTCTCCTGTCGGCAGGTGGCGGCGGACCACGCGGGTACGCTCGTCGGCCTGCGCGCTGCGGAGATCTCGGACGAGATGATGGAGAAGCTGGCCGAACGTGACTACGACACCGGACTTCACTACCTGAAGCGGGGCCTCATAGACTCGGCGCTTCTCTACCTCGAGGACGTCTTCGAGGAGTACCCCGAGTCACAGTGGGCTCCGTGGGCGCTCTACCAGATGATCGAGGGGTTCGGGAGAATCCAGTACGTGAGAGACATCGAGACCACGCGTGCGCTGCTCCTCGAAGCCTATCCGGAGTCGGAGGCGGCGAAGTTACTGGAGAATGGAGGAAGCTAGCGGAGGCCAACCCCGTCGTTTCGGAGTCTTCGGGGGCACCTTCGACCCTCCGCATGTCGGCCACGTCGCCATGGCACGGGACGTGCTCGTGAGCGAACGCCTCAGCGATGTACTCTGGATCCCGGCCCGACGCTCTCCCCACAAACTCGATGGCGCATCAACCGCTGCCGAGATTCGCCGAGAGATGGTTGCGGCCGCGATCGAAGGTCTCGGGGGTCACGACGTCGATGACATGGAGCTTCGCCGCGAGAGTCCCAGTCATAGCGTCGATACGCTGCGAGCGCTGCACATAAAGCGCCCGGGGGAAAGGCCCGTGTTGATCCTCGGCTCGGATCAGTTCGAGACTCTGCACACATGGGGCGAGGCCGCAGAGGTGGCTCGCCTGGCGGACGTGTGCGTGGTCGCCCGTGATGGGGTCGACCTCGCCAAACTCGAGCCCGGTCTCGACGTCGTGTGGAGCATGTCGCCTCTGGCGCCCGTGGACGTTTCCTCCTCGGACATCAGGAGCCGGAGGAAGCAGGGACGCTCGTACCGGGGTCTCGTGCCGGAGGGGGTCGCCAAGATCATCGAACGTGAGGATCTTTACCGCGGCTGAAGCTTTGACCTACGCCGTCGGCCTACGACCGCCTCTACTACCTGCGCGAATGTTTTTGGTGCAACTTTACTGCGAATTCCTCGGACGGACGAAAATCCATTGAGCATGCTGAAAGCTGTTGCGAAGAAGATCCTCGGATCGCGGCACACGCGCGAGGCGAAGAAGCTGCAGCCGTTGGTCGATGACATCAACGACTGGTTCCAGCAATACGAGTCCCTCTCCGAGGAAGAGTTCAAGGGCAAGACCGACGAGTTTCGCGGACGTATCGCGGAAGCGACGGCGGAGATCAAAGCCGACATCGAGACGCTCCGGGAAGAGAAGCGTCATTCCGAGGACCCGATTCGGCGGCAAGACCTACAGGAGGAGCTGGCCGACCTCGACGCGCGTCTCGTCGAGAGAACCGGTGAAGTTCTCGAAGAGCTCCTGCCCGAGGCCTTCGCGACCGTCAAGGAGACGTGTCGGCGCCTGCTGGGCTCAGAGGTCACGGTCACGGGTCAGAAGCAGGACTGGGACATGGTCCCCTACGACGTCCAGCTCATCGGCGCCATCGCTCTCCACCGGGGCAAGGTCGCCGAGATGGCCACGGGAGAGGGCAAGACCCTCGTGGCCACCATGCCGCTCTACCTCAACGCGCTCGTGGGCGAGGGCGCTCACCTGGTGACCGTCAACACCTATTTGGCGCAGCGCGACTCCGAGTGGATGGGCTACATCTACAACTACCTGGGTCTCAGGGTCGACTGCATCGACAAGTACGAGCCCCACTCACCCGAGCGCACCGCGGCCTACGCCTCCGACATCACCTACGGCACGAACAACGAATTCGGATTCGACTATCTGCGCGACAACATGGTGCACGCCCTGGAGCAGCGGGTTCAGCGGCGTCACTGGTATGCGATCATCGACGAGGTGGACTCGATCCTCATCGACGAAGCGCGCACGCCCCTCATCATCTCGGGTCCGGTGGGCCGCGACACATCCACGCCGTTCAAGCAGTACAACACCGACGTCAGCCGCCTGTACAAGAAACAGGTGCGGCTGGTGAGCGAGCTCATCGCCGAGGCCGAGAAGGAACTCGAGGCCGGCAACGAGTTCGAGGCGGGTGAGAAGCTGCTGGCGGCCAAGCGTGGAGGTCCCAAAAATAAGCGGCTCCTCAAGCTCTTTTCGGACGATCCGGGTCTTCAGAAGCTCGTCATCAAGGTCGAGGGCGACTACATGCGCGAGAAGCGCCTGTTCGAGATCGACGAGCTGCTGCTGTTCGCCATGGACGAGAAGGGGCACAACGTGCACCTGTCGGACGCGGGCTTGGACTCGCTGTCGCCCGGCGATTCCGAGGCGTTCGTGGTGCCGGATCTCTCGGAGGCCATCGGCACGATCGAAGAGGATGAGTCGCTCTCGGTCGACGCCAAAAGAGAGACGATGTCGAGGCTCGAAGCGGAGTACGCTGCCAAGAGCGAAAAAATCCACGTCATCCACCAACTCCTGAAGGCGTACACGCTCTTCCAGAAGGACGAGAAGTACATCATCGGCGAGAGTGGGGAGATCGTGATCGTCGACGAGTTTACCGGTCGTCAGATGGCCGGTCGACGCTGGAGCGACGGACTCCACCAGGCCGTGGAAGCCAAAGAGGGGGTCGAGATCAAGGGCGAGACGCAGACGCTCGCCACGATCACCATCCAGAACTACTTCCGCATGTACGACAAGTTGGCCGGTATGACGGGAACGGCCGAGACCGAGGAGACCGAGTTCCATCAGATCTACAAGCTTGATGTGTTCGTGATTCCTACGAACCAACCCATCGTTCGGGACGATCGCGACGATCTGATCTTCCGAACCAAGAGGGAGAAATACCAGGCGCTCATGGACGAGATCGAGCGCCTGCACAAGATGGAGCTCCCCGTTCTGGTGGGAACCACGAACGTGGAGATCTCTGAGACACAATCGCGCATGCTCAAGCGCCGGGGCCTCCCCCACAACGTGCTGAACGCCAAGCAGCACAAGAAGGAGTCGGAGATCGTGGCCGAGGCCGGACGCCCGGGGACCGTGACGATCGCCACGAATATGGCGGGCCGCGGCACCGACATCAAACTGGGCGAAGGCGTCACCGAGCCCCGCACGGTGGGGTGGGCGAAGGCGCGCGGTCTCGAGCTGCAGGATCTGGTTCCCGTGGATCCGACCCGGGAAGTCGACCTCGAAAATGAGTCCGACGACTACGTCATCGAAGAGGGCGGTCTCCACATTCTGGGATCGGAACGACACGAGTCGAGACGCATCGACCGCCAACTACGGGGCCGTTCAGGGCGTCAGGGTGATCCCGGTGTGAGCCAGTTCTTCATATCGGTCGAGGACGACCTCATGCGGCTGTTCGTCGGAGATCGCCTCGCGAACGCGATGGACAAGCTGGGTGCTTCGGAGGGTGAGGTCATCACGCATCCCCTAGTGACGCGCTCCATCGAGACCGCCCAGAAGAGGGTCGAAGGGAACAACTTCGAGGCGCGCAAGCGCCTGCTCGACTACGACGACGTGATGAATCAGCAGCGCGAGGTCATCTACGACCGCCGTCTGTTCGCGCTCGAGGGGGGAGAGGACCTCAAGGGCGAGATGTGGGAGATGATCGAGCACACCGTTCAGTCGACGGTGGACGAGTATATCGACTTCGAGCACGACGACGACTGGGACCTCGCCGGACTCAAGAGACGTCTCACGGTGGACTACTTCACCGTGCTCCCGGCCCTTCCCGACCAAAACGATCCCGAGCACGAGCTGGAGGCCCACGAGATCCAGAAGATGGCGGTCGAGGCCGTTCACGATCAGTTCCACCGGAAGCTCGACGGCTTCGGGGATCACGCCGAGGGTGTCACGAGCTACATCATGCTCAGCGTCATCGACGGAAAGTGGAAGGATCACTTGTACGATCTGGATCACCTCAAGGCCTCGATCAGCTTCCGGGGATGGGGACAGAAGGATCCGCTCGTCGAGTACAAGAAGGAGGCCTACGAGATGTTTGTGGACCTCATGGATGACCTGAGGGGGACGGTCGCCAACCTGCTCTTCAAGGCGCAGATCGGGCCGCCGCCGCAGCCCGTCCGCCAGGCGCAGAAGCTGCAGTACTCTGGACCGGCCGAGGTCGACGGACGCGGCGGGGCGATCACCCAAGCCGCCATGGCACAGCGCGGCTCGGGTACCATGGGGAGCGGCGCGCCGGGCGGAGTCGATGACCTCGGTGTGGCGCAGACCGCGCGTTCGGACGGTGCAGGTCGTACGGTCCCCCTCGGCTCGGTAGGCGGTGTGCCGTCTCCGCAGGACCCCCGAGAGCTGAGAACGAACCGCGGCGACGAGCGGGTGCGAGTGCCGGTCACGGGCACCAAGGAGCCGGGGCGTAATGAGGCTTGTCCTTGTGGGTCCGGGAAGAAATATAAGAAATGCCACGGGCGGGGGGCTTAGCGGCTTACCGCTTGGCGTGCTGCTGAGGAGAGGAGGGGCGTGCCCCTCCTTCGAGTCAGCGCTTCGCTCTACGGCTGCGCCGTAGACTGCCTCTCCGGAGGGGCACGCCCCTCCTCTCCTTGAACGCCATGGTGGAGCGCCGGCATGGGCCGCCTCTGCAGTATGGTAGGGTCTGGCATGCCCCGCCTCCTCTGCGATGTAGGGGGAGGGCGGGTCTGGGGTTTCAGTGAGTACGCTCGAGCAAATTGTGGAGGGGAAGAAAATGGCTAATCCAATCAAAGCGACCCCGGTTGTGCGGGGTAAGGACGCTACGCGAATCTTAGAGGAAATGCGCAACGGTACGCTCGACACACCAAAGCGGATTGAGACGATCCGGCGGGCTGATAGCGTCTACCGGCGGGCTGCACCGCGCCACAACTTCGTGCTTGAAGACGAGGTCGAGGCTGGTTAGGTCGTAGTCACACCAGAGCGCTCCAGCAAGAAACGCCTCGACGGTCATGCCCACCTCCCCCCTTGCGAAGTGGGGGGACGCCCAGCGGTGATGCCCGTGATCACTCGCCCGCCTCCACAGGTCTGCTCCCAACATTCCTCCGCCCGCCCCCTCGAACTCTCTTCCATCTTGAACCGATCCACAGAAACACCCCAGCTGAACCCACCCCCGGATGGCCCGCGCGCCCGACTGGCCTCATTGGGGCCCCAGCGCTCTTTCGAGCCAGGAGCTCGTTGCGGTGCTGGTGGGCGGGGCTCGGGAGGGGGCGGCTCTCGCTACCGCGGGAGGGGTGCTGGCCGCGGTGAGGGGATCGCTTCGTACGCTCGGGTCTCTTCCGGCCCAGGCGATCGCGTCGGTTCCGGGCATCGGGCCGGCCAACGCGGCGCGGGTTGCGGCGGCCCTCGAGCTCGGGCGGCGTGCGAGTGCGGAGGAGCGTTATCCGGGGGAGCGGATCCGCGGTCCGAGTGACGTGTTCGACCTCATGGAGCCCCGCCTGCGGGATCTCCGTCAGGAGGAGTTTCACGCGCTCCTGCTGTCGAGCCAACACAGAGTGATCCGGCAGGTCCTGATCACGCGCGGCATTCTGGACGCCTCCCTGATCCATGCCCGGGAGGCCTTCCGCTTCACCTCGCTCATGGGGGGCACCCAGCCGGTCTGAGGGCCATGGGACGGGCACGGTCGAGCTCGGCGGCGTACCGGGAAACAGTCGAGCCGGGGCGGGGGTACGGATGATATGGCTACCGCGACCTCTACAAGCACGATCCGGGGGCTGCCCAGACCCCTGGCAAGGGCGATGGAGGCCTATTCCGACCGACTCGACGTCGAAGCTGTGCGGGACGCCTATGAGCTGGCGAGGGCGGCCCACGCGGGCCAGCGTCGCGCGTCGGGGGACGAATTCGTCAGCCATGCGGTCGAGGTCGCGACGATTCTGGCCGTGCTCGGACTCGACAGTGAATCGTTGGTGTCCGGCTTGGTCCACGACGTAGTGGAGGACACGACGGTCTCTCTCTCCGAGATCGACGAACGCTTCGGTCCGCGAGTCGCCACGATCGTCGACGGGGTCACCAAGATCGGGCGGGTGGAGTTTCGGTCGCACTCGGAGCAGCAGGTCGAGAACTATCGCAAGCTGCTCCTGTCGATGGCTCGCGACGCGCGTGTGATCTTGGTCAAGTTGGCGGACCGCCTTCACAACATGCGGACTCTGGACGCTCTTCCGGAGACGAAACGTCGCCGCATCGCCCTGGAGACGCGGGAGATCTACGCACCGCTGGCACATCGCCTCGGCATGGCTGCGATTCGGTGGGAGTTGGAAGACCTGACCTTCAAGTACCTGGAGCCGGACGAGTACGCGACCCTCCGTAAGAAGGTGCGCCAGCGCCGCAAGGAGCGGGAAAAGCAGGTGCTGGAGATGCAGCGCCCCCTGGAAGAGGCCCTGGCCGCTGCAGGCGTCCCTGCAGAGCTCACGGGGCGCGCGAAGCACCTCTGGTCGATCTACATGAAGATGGTGAACCGCGGCCTGCCATTCGAGGAGATCTACGACCTCATGGCCATGAGGGTTCTGACGGACGACGTGCCCAACTGCTATGCGGCCCTCGGCGTCATCCACAACAACTGGACGCCCGTTCAGGACCGCTTCCACGACTTTATCGCAACGCCGAAGTCCAACATGTACCAGTCGCTGCACACCACCGTCATCGGCCCGGGTGGGCGGCGTTACGAGATCCAGATCCGCGACGAGGAGATGCATCGCACGGCGGAATACGGAATCGCTTCGCACTGGCGCTACAAGGAAGGGCAGACCGACACCAAGTCGGTCGAGAAGCCCGACGAGGCGGACGAGGCGCTCATGTGGTTCCGTCAGGTGCTCGACTGGCAAAAGGACACGAGCGAGCCGGAAGAGTTCATGGAGTTTCTCCGTATGGACCTCTTCCAGGGTGAGATCTTCGTCTTCACCCCGAAGGGGGAGGTCACGTCTCTGCCGTTGGGTGCGACCCCCATCGACCTCGCTTACTCGGTGCACACGGAGGTCGGCAATCACTGCGCCGGCTCTCGCGTAAACGGGCGCATCGCCCCGCTGTCACGCGAGCTCAAGAACGGAGACACGGTCGAGATCATTACCGACCCCAGGCAACGGCCCAACCGGGACTGGCTCCCCTTCGTCAAGACGTCGCGTGCGCGCGGCCGCATTCGACAGTGGATCCGGCGAGAGGAGCGTCAGTCGGCGCTCAAGCTCGGGAAGGACCTGTTCGCCCGCGAAATCAGGAAGGCACGACGGAACCGTCCCTCGAGCGAACAGATGAACGCCGCCGCGCACAGTCTCGGCTACGCGGAGTTCGATGACGTCTTGTCAGCCCTCAGTTCTGGCAATGTGAGCCCCACGGGTCTCATCCAAGCTCTCTATCCGGACGAAGACCCGCACGAGGTGGTCAATCGCTCGCCCACGACGCTCGAGCGCATCGCCGACCGCATCCGTCGCTCGAACCGCGGGGTGCGGATTCAGGGGATGGACAACCTCATGATTCGCTATTCGCGATGTTGCCAGCCGGTGCCTGGAGACAAGGTGATCGGCTACATCACCAAAGGGCGCGGCGTCTCCATCCACCAGATGGACTGTCCGAACATTCTCGATCTGTCCGAGGATCGCCGCGTGGAGATCGAGTGGACGGCGGACAAGCAGGACCGATTCTACGTGAGGCTCCACATGGAGGGGACAGACCGGCGCGGCCTTCTGTCCGACGTGGCCAAGGCGATCAGCGACACGGGCACGGACATCGTCAAGGCAGACATGAAGGGCGTAGAGCATGGCATGCTCGGACGATTCTCCGTGGAGGTCCAAGGCTTGAGCCATCTCACGAAGGTCATGAACGCCATCGATTGCGTGGACGGTGTCGTTCGGGTGTATCGGAGGCAATCTTCCGCAGAGTCCGACCAGGGTAGCGTCGACTAGTACGGCTACCCGCCACCCAATCCCTGATGCCTCGATTCCAGCTGTCGTCGACGTACGACCCCAAAGGGGATCAACCCACTGCCATAGCGGAGTTGAGCGCCGGCTTGGAGCGTGGAGATCGTTTCCAGACCCTCCTCGGGGCGACCGGGACCGGGAAGACCTTCTCCATCGCTCATGTGATCGCGAACTATGGACGACCGACGCTCGTCACCTCTCACAACAAGACACTGGCCGCTCAGCTCTACGGCGAGCTCAAGTCGCTCTTTCCCGGCAACGCCGTCGAGTACTTCATCTCCTACTACGACTACTACCAACCCGAGGCGTACGTCCCGTCGACGGACACGTATATCGAGAAGGACGCGAACATCAACGAAGACATCCAGCGCCTACGCCTGAGGGCGACGTCGTCGTTGATGGAGCGCGACGACGTCATCGTGGTCGCTTCAGTGTCGTGTATCTATGGCCTGGGTAATCCGGCCGACTACCGATCGCTCATGCTCCATCTCAGTGTGGGGCAGAAGATCGGGCGCCGGGACATCCTCGAGGCCCTCGTGGACACGCAGTATCGGCGGAACGACCACGAGTTCGAACGAGGCACCTTTCGGGTCCGAGGAGACACGGTCGAGATCTTTCCCGCGTATGAAGAGCAGGCGATTCGAGTGGAGCTTTGGGGGGACGAGATCGAACGCATCACGCGATTCGACCCGCTCACGGGTCAGACCGTGACGGCCATGGAGCGCACCTCCGTGTATCCAGCCAGTCACTACGTCACGCGGCGGGAAGTCATCGAACAGATGGTCCCGAGGATCCGGGAGGAAATGCGGCAGCAGGTTGCAGCGTTCGAGGAGGCGGGACAGCTGCTGGAAGCGCAGCGCATCGAAAGCAGAACCAACTTCGACATCGAGATGATGCTCGAGATCGGGACCTGCCCCGGCATCGAAAACTACTCTCTCTACACGAGTGGTCGCCGGACCGGCGAGCGACCCGCCTGTTTGATCGACTATTTTCCGGAGGATTTCTTGCTCGTCGTCGACGAGTCTCACGCCTCTATTCCGCAGATCCACGGGATGCACAAGGGCGACCGCTCTCGCAAGGAGACTCTGGTGGAGCACGGATTTCGGCTGCCCAGCGCGCTCGACAATCGTCCGCTGACGTTCGACGAGTGGGATTCCCTCATCCACCGGGCCACCTTCATCTCCGCGACTCCTGGCGAA
>CAUZAE010000053.1:0-17337 GCA_963577685.1 Gemmatimonadales bacterium UBA6960
CATTGAGAGAGGCGGAGGTGGGTCTGGCGAACGGCAAAACGGTGGGGATGGTGAGCCGGGAGCTGGGGATCAGCGAGCAGACGTACTACCGGTGGAGGCAGGCGTTACGTGCCGGGTATTGAAACGGGGAGCGTGACGACCTACCTCGGTGCGTTTGCGGCGCTGGGCTTGATCGCGCTACTCGCTGGGACGATACCGGCCCGGCGCGCGACGGCGGTCGATCCGGTGGAGGCGCTTCGAGCCGAGTGACGGATGAGCCGCCTCGGTTGTGTTTCTCCGGGGTTATCCGCATAATTCATTTCTCTGGTGCTTGGCTCAATGTGTCCGTGAACGAACAGCTATGAGAATTCGGTTACTTCTGTCGATTCTTCCCTTTCTGGCGTCATGCTCTTTCGCCTTCGCCAAGGGCCCACCCTCGGGCTGGAACTCACTGGAGGGCCCATCAACCGTCGCACTGAACTCCTGCAACCCAAAAGCCATTTGGGGAATCGTCGACATCCTGACGGCGTTGACCGTCCTCAGTTCTGGTTACGTGGAGACCCTCGGCAACCTGGAGACGGAAGGAACTCGCGGCAGATTCATAGCGCCCGGAGCCATTGGCGCGGCGGTATTCGCCATAAGTGCCTCGGTGGGGTTCAATAGGGCGGACAACTGCGGGAAATTTCGGAGCGAGTCCCCTCAATTCTTCGATGACTTCCCCGAGCCCCAGCAGGAACTCGAACGGACAGCTGACTCCAGCACCCGTCGGGATGCCAACCTGATTACCTCAGACGAGTTGACCGAGGTTTTCGATCGCTCGGTCTTCGAGGCCATACAAATCCTCCGTCCCGGCTGGCTGAGGAGAACAGGGTTCTCTCGAGACCTGCCCGGGCTGATCATCGACAACCAGCGCTACACTTCGACCTGCCCCAGTGGTACAGAATGCGACGCTGCATTTGAATTCGAGATCCTGCAGACAATGCGACCCGGAGACGTTGAGACACTGACATTGCTCAGCGCGTCGGACGCGAGCACTCGATGGGGCACGGGATATCCCGTCGGTGCAATCGAGGTGAGGACACGGGGCCGCTGAGCGGACGGGTGATCTTGCCGTGTTAGGCCGCGTCGAACTGCTGGGTTCGGGTGCGGATCGCTTGCTCCTAACCGGACCCCGCCGATAAAATCAGGGGCGTAGGACCGTGATCACGGTCGGATTGGAGTAGATCGGATCCGAGGCGTCGCGGAACTTCATCGGGGGCGTCGAGACGAGCTTCCCGAGGCGCCTCTTGTACTGGGGGCTTGGTGTGTATTTGGCCTCGACCGGGCCTAGTACAAGCGCAGCGCTTCCCCAGCGTATCCGACGGCTGTGCCTCTTCGGGATCCTCGGAGTTCTTCTCCGCTGCGCGGAATCGCACCTTCCCGCCTCGGCTCGAACCTGAGTCACGAATCCGCACCAGCCCTAGCGAAAACGGCCCCGGGGCAAAAGCCCCGGGGCCGTTTCCAATACGCCCGACAGGATTCGAACCTGTGACCTCTGCCTCCGGAGGGCAGCGCTCTATCCAGCTGAGCTACGGGCGCAACGTCGGACACACGGAATAAGCCGAGTTCTGTCTGCCGCCGAGGCGGCAGGAGGGTCATTTATCTGGGACCGCCATTGCTGGCGGCCTCGAGCGGCCTACCCGGGACTCGGGCGGAGCGGGCAACTCCTCGTCCTCTATTTGGCCTTGCTCCAAGTGGGGTTTGCCATGCGACTCCCGTCTCCGGCAGCCCGGTGCGCTCTTACCGCACCCTTTCACCCTTGCCTGTGCCTCCGAAAAGGCCATCGGCGGTCTACTCTCTGCTGCACTTTCCGTCATCGGCCGAAGCCGACGCCCGGGCGTTACCCGGCACCCTGCCCTGTGGAGCTCGGACTTTCCTCCATCGATGTCCCGAGGGACCCGACGGCGACCCTCACTTCGCGCATCCTCCGAACTCCTATTCTACCGGGATCGTGGGGCCATAACAACGCCGGGCGGCGTGGACTAGTGGCCTGACAGGCCACTAACGGGTCCAGGAGAACCCCACGGTCATCTCTCGATTGGAGTGGGTCACGACTTCGTGGCCGTCCTCTCGAAAGCGGACTTCGCCCCGGAGCCCAAAGCGATCTGTAACCTTTACACGAACTCCAAAAGGGAAGGCAAAGGCCGTACGGGAGAACCGGCGACCATCAGCGTCTCCATCGCCTCGGACGAAAATGCCAAATGCGACATCACCGTAGGGTTGCAATCGCCCAAATTGCCATTGAACTTGGGCGCCTACGGTCACGGTGAGAGGTTCGTTTTTTCGGTGGGGGCTGAGAGATCGTACACACCGCCCGCGTCGGTCTGTACGTCCGGCCGACTAAAGGACGCAGCAGTCTCGAAACGCATCCACCGCGATGTGTTCCGATCGAATCGAATGGCCACCATCCGAAATTCCGTGTTCGCCGAGGGTACATAGCGGAGTGAGCCTAGGGCGAGCGTGTACGACGAGGCCTCGTCGAAAGCACCCGACCGCCGCCCCTGCGCGACCAAAGGCGACACGAACAGCATGATCGTTGCAGCAGGGACAAGCAGCTCCAACCAGATCCTGCTGAATCTATCAATCACAAATGAAGGGAAAATGTCTTTCACAAAGGTCATCCTCACTGAAGGGCCACACGGACGGATACAGAGCAGTGACCGGGTTCCCACCCGGCCAGACTTAGACGGCCCCTGGCCGGTTCGATCTCTTCCGTGGATCTTTGGCGCTCGTCACAGCACCAAGCCCAACGAGGAGCCAGCACCGCCGTGTCACCCAAACCGGATTACGACATCGACGCCTGGAGGAGCCGAATTCCTATCCTCGACACGGCGATCCCCATGAACAACTGCTCACAGGCTCCCCAAGTGGACACAGTGCGGGAGGCCGCCGAGCGTTATCTGGACTCGTGGCGCTCCGACGGAATGGACTGGAACGAGTGGATCGCGGAGGTCGACAGAGCGAGATCCGAGTTCGCCCGGCTGATCAACGCCGCTCCCGAAGACGTGGCTGTTTGCTCATCCGTCTCCCACGCGACGGCCGCCGTAGCTTGCGCCGTGTCACTCGATGGAGCGCGCGACACGGTCGTGCTCTCGAAAGCAGAGTTTCCCACCGTGGGCCATGTTTGGATGGCTCGAGCCCGGGGGGGCGCACGACTTCGTTGGGTGGAAGTCGAGAACGGCGAGATCGATCCGGATCGGTACACTGATGCAGTGGACGGGAGCGTCGCTCTGGTGTCGGCCTGTCACGGGTACTATCAGACAGGCTTCAAGCAGGATCTCGACGCTCTCGTCGACATCGCCCACGGCGCCGGCGCCCTGTTATTCGTGGATGCGTACCAGACACTCGGCACGCACCCCATCGACGTGCAATCCCTCGATCTCGACTTTCTCGCGTCGGGAAACCTGAAATATCTCATGGGCGCTCCGGGCATCGCCTTTCTGTACGTAAAGAAGGCGGTCGCAGACCAACTGAGCCCCACCGTCACGGGCTGGTTCGGACAAAGGGACCCTTTCTCGTTCGAGGTGGACAACCTGGACTTCGCCCCGGGCGCTCGCCGCTTCGACGCAGGGACACCTCCGGTCATGAACGCCTACGTGGCACGGGCCGGGATGCAGATCATCAATGAGATCGGGCCTGCGGCGATCCGGTCTTGGACCGAACACTTGTCCGAGCGACTCATCGAGGGAGCACGGGCTCACGGGATCGAACGCATCGGCCCCGACGACCCCACCCAGAAGACACCGAGTACCGCCTTCCTCTGCCCGGGTGATTCGCACGAAGCGGAGGACAGACTCCGGGAGCGAGGCGTGATCGCCTCGGCCCGCGGCCCGGTAGTCCGTCTCGCTCCACACTTCTTCTCGACCGAGGACGACGTGGACACGGCCCTGGCGGCGCTCGCGAGCGTCTTCGATTCGCTGAAGGGTGGGAAATGAGGATGGCCCGCGAGACCTTCACGTCTCGCCTCGGCTTCATCGCCACGATGATCGGAGTCGCCGTCGGACTCGGTAACGTCTGGCGTTTTCCCTATATGGTGGGCCGTTTCGGGGGCGCCGCGTTCGTACTCGTCTACCTGCTGCTGGCCCTCGTCATCGGCGTTCCGGCTCTCATGGCCGAGTGGTCTCTCGGCCGCCACACCCGCCGAGGGAGCGTCGGAGCGTTCGAGGCGGCTGGGTTCCCGGGGGGCCGCAAGCTCGGCTGGCTCTTCTTCTTGGCCGTCACGGCGGCCACCGGATACTACAGCACAGCCATCGGATGGGTCGTATACCATGCCCTCGCCCAGTCGGCCGCCCTCCTCGGGTCGGGGTTCGATCCCTCCGCGATCCTCCCTCCCGAGGAAGGGTTCAGCAGCTCGGCGCTCGCGCTCCAGTTGACGTTCACGTCTCTGGTGATCCTCGGGTGCCTGGTCGTGCTGCTCAGGGGACTCAGGTCCGGAATCGAACGGGTCAGCACCGTCATCACTCCGCTCTTGTTCCTGATCCTCGTGGTGCTCGTGGTTCGAGGACTCACACTGCCGGGTGGCGCGGAGGGAGTGAGTTGGTTCTTCCTCAAATTCGAGCCCGGTGACCTGAACGCGGCGGTGGTCATGGCCGCCCTCGGCCAGGTCGTCTTCTCCCTGGCCCTCGGCGGCACGTTCATGGTCGTGTATGGATCATACCTCGAGGACGGCGAGTCTCTGCGGGCCGGGGCAGTTTGGACCGTGTTGGGGGATACCGGTGCGGGACTCCTGGCGGGGTTGGCCATCTTTCCAGCCGTCTTCGCTCTGGGTCTCGAGCCCGGGAGCGGCCCGGGGCTCATCTTCGAGACACTCCCACGGGTCTTCGAACGAATGCCCGCAGGTCATTTCTTCGGACTTCTCTTCTTCACGGCCCTAGCAGGGGCGGCCTATCTCAGTGCGGTGGCGGCTTTCGAGGTCCTCGTGGTAGGGCTGATGGACAACACCAATCTGGAGCGACGCCAGGCTGCCTGGCTCGTCGCGGGTGTGGTGCTCCTGTTCGCCGTCCCACCCATGATCAATCTTCGAATCTTCATTCCGTGGGACCTGACGTTCGGCACCGGATTCCAGACGTTCGGAGCCTTCGTGGCCGCACTGACCGTGGGCTGGGCGCTCAGTCGCGGCGAAGCGTTGCGACAACTGTCCGAGGACCCGGCGACCGAAGCCGCCACTTCTACGTCGACACGCCTCCTCTACCTGTGGATACGCTTCGTCGTGCCCGGCGCGATCCTCGTGGTAGGCACCTGGTGGCTCCTGACCGAGGTTCTGGGGATCGTGGGGTCGGTGTAGCAAACGCGGTGACTCGAGGCGCTACCCGCCGGTCATCTCTCCGGTCATCCACCGGTACACACCCCGTACGTTCATGGGGAACCAAGCGTCGTACTGGCCCCAACCCGCGTACTCCGGAAGTCTGACCTCCGCGGCGGCTCGATCCTCCGACCAACCCGCTTCTACGGCCCGGCGGACTCCGATCCTGAGATCATCGTAGTAACGGATCTGGCGATGGATGGATGCACGATCTCCGGCCGGCCCGTGACCGAAGACGAATCTCTCGAAGTCGAGATCGAGGAGGCCCGCGACGGACTCGAACACGTCAGGGAACCGCCAGCCGGGAAGATCCTGGAAGCCCACTCGATCGTTCGACACGAAATCCACCGCGAAGGCTACCTTCACGTCGGGAACGTACACCACCGTCGAATTGTCACTGTGGTTCGGCCCGAGGTAGTGTAGCTCGATCACGCGGCCGCCTATCGTCAGGCTCATGAACTCCTGGTAGGTGATCGTCGGCACGGGAAGATCGGGACTCGCCCCCCGAGTCAGGGCCGGAACGGCGTTGCGCTGGGCGATGATCGGCACACTCACACCCATGGCACTCATGAGCGCCGGGGCACCCGTAGCGTGATCCGCATCCTCGTGGCTGTAGACGATGGCCCGGAGCGGAGCGTCGGGTGCGACTTTCCTGATCTCCTCGGCGTACTGGGCCGCGGCCTCCATTGAGATGGGGTCGACCGCCAGGACGCCCGCGGGCGTCACGACGAAGAATCCGTTATGGGCCTGCCACCGGAACTGATATACCCCGTCGGCGATGCGCGTCGTCTCGTAACCGGCCTGCGCGGCCAAGGTCTGTCCACCGGACGAGCAGAGAACCAGCGTCGTCAGAATCCTTAGTGCTAGGGCCATGATATCGCCTCCGTGAGAGTTGCGAGGATGCCGAAGTAAGCTGTTAGGGAAGGAGCGGCAACGTGGCCGAGGAATCAAGCAGGTCTCCGCCAAGCGTGGTGTCCTGAGGCCGTGTCCGTGTCTGGGGCCGTGTCTCCCGTCAGGTCTCGGTCACTGTCCATGTGTTCTCACCCTTGTTCTCTGAATGACTGCGCCTCGAGGAGTCCCTCCAAGTACCGATACGTGTCGATCTGGCTGCGCACGGCCGGAGCCCCCGACGCCGTGACAAATTCGTTTCGTTGTGCCGCGTCGATGATGCGGGCCTTCGTGTTGTCCTCGAGTTGGAGGTCGAGTACGGCGCGAAGCTCGGCCCGAACATCGTCGTCGTAAATGGGGAAGGCCACTTCAACCCTTCTCTCCAGGTTTCGTGTCATCCAGTCCGCCGAGGCCAGGGACAGCTTGTCCGCTCCGTCCGCGTGGAAGAGAAACACCCGCGAGTGCTCCAGGAATCGGTCCACGATGCTCCTGCCTTCGATCGACTCACTCAGGCCGTCGACACCCGGACGGAGACAGCAGATGCCGCGAATCACCAACTTGATGGGGACACCGGACGCGCTCGCCTCGTAGAGCCGCTCGATGATCCCACGATCCTGGAGGCTGTTCATCTTGACGGTGATGCCCGACGGACGCCCTTGCTCCGCCGCAGCCGCTTCCGCGTCGATCAGCGCGTTGAAGCCATTTCGCAGGTGATGAGGCGCAACCAGAAGATGCTCGAAGTCCGCATCGACCTCTTCTCCCGCCAGGCCTTGAAAGACACGGAAGACTTCCTCTGTGAGTCTGGGATCGACCGTCATGAGTCCGTGATCGGCGTAGATCCGCGACGTCTTCTCATTGAAGTTTCCCGTCGCCAGGAAGGCGTACAGACGCCTCCCTTCGGATTCTCGCCGGCGAATCAAAGCGAGCTTGGCGTGCACCTTGATTCCGCGCTCACCGTAGAGAGTCCGGACGCCGGCTCGTTCCATGCGCTCGGCCCAATCGAGGTTGAGTTCCTCGTCGAAGCGAGCCTGAACTTCGACGAACGCCGAGACGTCCTTTCCGTTTTGTGCCGCTTGGATCAACGCCTTGACGATCGCCGAGTCCTGCGCCACCCGATAGAGGGAGATCCAGATCGCATCCACGTCCGGGTCGCTGGCCGCTTCTTCGAGCAGCCGCACGACATACTCATAGGACTGATACGGGAAATGGAGCAGCCGATCCTTTTCGCGAATCACGTCGAACATCGATGGACGCTCGTCGAGGGTCGGATGGGCCAAGGGCGCGAGCGACGGATTCTCGTGCTCAGGCGCAGGGCGCACGGGTAGCGCGAACAGGTCGTGAAGGTTGTGATATCGGCCCCCCGGGATGAGACCTTCCTCGCTCAGTCCCAGGTGCTCTTTGAGGCGGTTGACGATCGTGTGAGACGAACGGAGATCGTAGAGGAACCGGATCGGGACTCCCGTCTCGCGCTTCTTGAGGCTCCTCTTGATCGCCTGCTTCAGGCCCGCGTCGAACTCGTCGTCCAAGTAGAGGTCGGCGTCCCTCAAAATCTTCAGCGCGTAAGCGTCCCCGATCACGTGTTCGGGAAACACACGACTCAGATTCAGCCGAATGATGTCATCCAGAAAGATGATCGAGGACCCCCCACCGGACGCGGGGATCGTCATGAATCGTGGCAGAGGCGGACTCGGCACTTCGAGTATCCCCAACTGCGGCTCGACGGCTCCCATTTCGATTCCCGCGCCAACCTGAAGCTCGACCACGAGGTAGACCGTGTGGTCCTTGAGGAACGGGGGCTCCTGGCCGTCACGCAATACGATGGGCCGCAAGTGTTCGGCGACCGTGTCGGCGAAGTACGCCTCTACAATCCCTTGTCCCTCCGCGTCGACGCCGAGCTCGTCGACCAGATCGGTCCCCGCATCTCGGAGCCCCGGCAAGATGTGCCCGCGGAACACTAGCCCGAATCGTTCCTGCTGGGCCAGAGCCAGGCCATTGATCCTGCGAAGTAGCTCGGTGGGATCCAAGGACCGCTTCTCGAGCTTCTTCTTGCTGAGCCCGAGAAGGCTTCGGAGAGAAGCCACGCGCACCCGAAAGAACTCGTCGATGTTGGACGAGAATATCGCGAGAAATGTGAGGCGCTCATACAGAGGCACCGCAGAGTCTTCCGCCTCCTGCAGAACCCGCTCGTTGAACGAAAGCCAGCTCAGCTCTCGGTTCACGTATCTCTCGTCCGAGGATACCAGGGCGAGGCTCGCTTCACTCCGACGTTCCTTCTCGGCCATCGCGACTCCCCTGGGTCCCCCGGGGCATGGGGTTCCGCGTCAAGTAATGGCTCAGCCGCTTCGAACGGGCAACCCATCCTTGATCGCCGGAACGGTCCCGCCGATCTTGATGTCGGTCCTTACCATCCAACCTGAGGCCGACCCATGCGATCCCCCGTTCTTCGCCACATAATAACCGTGCCCCTCACCGCGCTCCTCACCGGGCCCCTCGCCGCTTCACCGCTCGTGGCTCTTCCGGCTGCCGCACAAACTGCGAGCGAGAGCACGGTCGTCTACCTCGTCCGGCACGCCGAGAAGGTGGACAACTCCAGAGATCCGGCGCTCTCTCAATCGGGGCTACACCGAGCGGATCTCCTTGCGGACATGCTACGTGACGCCGGGGTGACTCATCTACACACGACCGACCTCGAACGAACCCGCGACACTCTGCGTCCCTTGGCCAAACGGCTGGGTCTCTCGCTCCGCTTCTACTCCGGAGGAGAGTTGGAGAGCTTCGCCGAGTGGTTGAAGGACACGCCAGGACGTCACCTCGTGAGCGGGCACTCCAACACGACGCCCCAGCTCGTTCGCCTTCTCGGGGGCGGGAGCTCGGATATGCCGGACCCCGAGTACGATCGTCTCTACATCGTGACCCTGGACCCCACTCGACCCACAACCACCGTGTTGATCCGTTTTGGAGAAGGCTCGGGACCCTGAAGCCCCCCCTGCCCTTTCAATCCGAGGGAAGGAACCGCCATCTTATGACGTACTAAGAGGCGAACGGAACGAAAGTCGCGCCGACCGTGCGCGACCTTCCCCGAAACTTCAAGTGAGGCGAGTCTGAGCAACATCGCTGTAGCAGAAGCCCAGCCCGACATTCTGAGGGCTCTTCGGTCTCTCGGAGGCCGGGGTACGGTCGGAGACGTCGTGTCGAGCGCCGGGCTTCCCCGAGACGACGTGGAGGCCACGCTCAAGAAGCTCCTCGAGTCGCACCAAGGACATCTCGACGTCTCCGAGTCGGGTGAGCTGATCTATCTGTTCGACAAGAAGCTGATCCGACGAGACCAGATCCCCGCCCTACAGAAGTTCAAGAGTGCCGCCAAGAGATTTCTCACCGGCGCTTTCAAAGCATGGATCGTGATCATGCTCGTCGTCTACTTCGTGGTCATGGTGGCGCTCGTGGTCGCCGCTCTTGTCGCGATGATGTCGCGAGGCGGCGGAAGAAAGAGCGGAGGAAGCTGGGGCCGTGGCGGTAGTCGACATGGCGGCCATTTCCACTTTCCGAGCTTCTGGCTCTGGTACTACATCTGGACGCCACGCTGGCGCTTGGGCCAGCCTTACTACGGCCGCCGCTGGGAAGCGACGCTGGACAAGGACAGTCGACCCCCCTTCTACAAGAAAGTCTTCGCCTTCGTATTCGGTCCAGACCGACCCAAGCCGACTCAGAAGCAGCTCGACCGCAGCACGCTGCGACTGATCCGAGCACGGAAGGGTGTGCTCACCACGTCGGAACTCATGGAGCATAACGCGCTCGCCCTCCCGGCCGTAGAAGAAGAGATGGGGCGCTTGCTGGGATCCTACGCGGGGGAGGCCACCGTGTCCCGTGACGGGGAACTCGTCTATACCTTCCCTGAAATCATGACGAGCGCCCACGGCCCAGTGACGGCGAAGGAGCCCAATCCGGCGTGGCTCCGTATGGAATACCCGCTGGAGATGACTGGAAACGAGAAGAAGCACGACGCCATCATCATGGGAATGAACGGGTTCACACTGGTGGCGGGAGCCACGGCACCCTGGTTCATCTTTCCGCAACTGGGTCTCGGAGGCACGACAGCGTTCGTGGGCCTCGTTCTGATTCCGGTGGTGTTCAGCGTCCTCTTCTACACGCTTCCCCTGCTTCGGATTTTGGGTGTTCGGCGTGAGAACCGGGCTCGTAAGGCCCGCAACGTACGACGGCAAGTCCTGGGGCTGGTGTACCGGGAGGCGCTGGCCGGCAAGGGCTCGGTCTCTTTGGACATGGCGTTGGCTCACGTGCAGGCTCGTCTGAAGGGTCAGCCCGTAGATCCATCCGAGGTCGAGGGGGTGCTACACCAGCTCGCCTCCGAGTTCGACGCCGATGTATCGACCGGCGCCGACAGCGCCCTTCTCTTCACTTTCTCAGCGATTCGCAGGCAATTCGTGGCGAGTGAGACGGTGCGACAGCGTCTCAAACTCGAGGACCGCGCGGTTGGAGACGTGGTCTACTCGAGCGCGGACACCGCCGGAGAAGAGTCCGAGCGCGATCAGGCCGCCTTCGACCGTGACCTCAAAGCGGCGGAAATGAACTTGAGCGCGTACCTCCCGTCACCCAACCGCAGCGGATTCGAGGACGACTACGAGATCGTCGAGTTCGACGAACAGCTGGCGAGACGGACCGTAGGGCGCTGATCCGCCGCTGATCCCCCATCGTCTCTCGGGAGCGACGACGTCCGGAGGTCCCGACACAAAAAGGGTCAGTGCGTCAGCGCATAGAGGACGATATTGATCCCCAGCGCGTAGGCCTTCGGTGAGAACTCGAAGAAGAAGTCCTCGTCCTCCCCCTCTCTCTCCCAACCGTCGGCGATGTCCGTGTTGTGCGTCATCACGACGATGACTCGGCCCGCGTCATCCTCGATGCCTCTCAGGTGGGGCACAGCGGTTTCATATCCCCTCTCGGACGTCCCCGAGCGGCCGCTGCGGCGCCAGTATTGTATGGACGGTATTTGCGGTACGCCGTACACGTTGTAGAGCGCCGAAAGGATGAGATGATCCGATGGGATGTCGCGGATGGGGTACTCTGCCGCCGGCAGCGCCTTCTCGATCTCCCGGACCCAAGCCGACCATGCCCGGTCTCCCCAAAAATCGTCGACCCAGAGAAATCCTCCCCTCATGAGGTACTCCCGGAGGCGTTCGGCCTCCACGTCGTCCAGCGCCATCGTGCCGACATCCGACATGAAGATGAAGGGACACTCGAAGAGTTCATCGTCCGAGAGCTGAATGATGATGTGGTCGGGCTCGTCGTAGGAGGTCCTACGAATAGGGGTCGTGGTGAGTTGCGAGAGGCGGAGCATGAGGTTCCGGTCGGCGTCCGGATAGTCGGTGCGCCAGCCCTGACCGTTCCGCTCCCGACGCACTTGCCGGTACGCAACCCGGCAAAAGGTGAAGGACCGTCCGGCCGGATCGACGGGGTCTTGGGCAGCCCCGACGGCCTGGTCACCGAAATCGCTCATCGGCGGTGCGCCCGACTCGGGCAAGAAGCTCGACGTACTCCACACGAGCCCCCCAATCGCGGCGACACTGACCCAAGATTTCATTGACGAATCTGCCCTCGCTTTCTAATCAATCTTACAAGGCGCGGGTGGTCCGGGTCCATCATTCAGAATTCGTTGACAGAAAACGGTCCAAGCCTCTCGACACGATGATGTCCTGCTCCTTCGTCACGATCATCCCTTCTACGTCTTCCAAGCGCTCGATGAGGCTCAACCCTTCCTCGGGACCGAGAACGAGAACGGCGGTGGCCAGCGCGTCGGCCTTCATCGCCGACGACGTCACGATAGTGACGGAGCTGGTGTGCTTGGGGGATGCACCGGTCCGCGGATCGACGATATGGTGTGTGCTCATGTCGTCGGTGAAGTACTGCATGTAGTCCCCGGATGTGGCGATCGATTCTCCCCTGAGCTCGACGACTCCCAGCCGCCGGTCCCGCGCACGCGGATCCTGAATCGCGATCCTCCAGCCACCCCCGAGTAAGCTCTCCCCCGCCGAAGACATATCCCCTCCGGCGTCGACGAGGACCCGCTCGGCACCCTGCTCGGCGAGCACGGCAGCGGCCCGATCCACGATGTAGCCCTTGGCGATACCATCGAGGGTGATGCCCATCCCCGGCTTGTCGAGTGTGATACGTCCGCTCTCGACGGTCACGTTTTCCGACCCTACCAGCGCAAGCGCTCGGCTCAGATCCTGGTCGGAAGGAGGAACGCCGCGTTCCGAGTAGCTCGACTCATACACGTCGATCAGGGGAGTGACGGTGATGTCGAAGGCCCCTGCAGTCATGGTCGAATATTCGAGAGCCCTCTGGATAACCTCCACGACCTCGGGTGGAGGAGAGTCCACGACCCCCGACTGGTTGAGACTCCAGATAGGCGTGCCCTCGCGGTGCCGGCTGAGCAGATCCTCCAGGCGCTCCATCTCGACGAAGGTGTTGGCGATGATCTGGCGGGCGGCGTCGCGATCCGGATGCACGACCGTGATCACGACGAGCGTCCCCATCAGTGAGCGCGTCTCCCGGACCTGCCTGAGGCGCGCCCGCTGCATCACGGCACGAACGAGCCCGCCACCAAGAGCCACCGACACACCGGCAACCGCCGTGACCCTCAGGAGTTGGCGCCGGTCCACGCGTCGTCCTGATATCTCCGCCATGCGGGCCCCTAACGGGCCACCCTCTCGACCTTGATCAGTCGAGAACGGACCTCCTCCATAGTGTGACGGCACACTCCAGCCCCGGTCTGGAGCTTCACCTCACAGATGTTACAGCGCACGCATTCCTTGAAGTCGATGTCGGGCCCCGATATCGCCCCTGTGGGGCACGCGAACTCGCAGACCTTACAGTAATCACATTGCTCTACACGATCGATCCGGAAGATCGACACGAGCGACGCCAGGCCCAAGGCCGCGCCCAACGGGCATGCGTAGCGACAATAGAACCGTGGGATCACAGCCGAGGCGACGAGAATACTTCCCGCGATGGCCCACAAGAGAGGGGACCGGCTGAGATAAAAGACCGTGGCGAAAGGCTCGAAGTACTGATAGACGCCCATGTGTGACGGTGCCGCGGCCAACCCCACGATCAGCGCGAGGACTGCGTACTTCACGTAGATCGCTCGCTCATGCACGGGTCCCGGCATTTTTCTCTGAAATCGCCGGGGAACCACCTTCTCGAGAAGGTCCTGGAGCGCACCGAACGGGCACAGGAATCCACAGAAGACCCGCCCCCAAAGGAGCGTCGTGACCAGCGTGAATGCGACCATCATGAGCACGGTCAGGTCATTCAGGTAGAAGCCCGGCCCCACCGCAAAGCCACTCGCGATGTGCGAAACCGAGAGAAAGCCTCCATCCACGAAGCCCAGGTAGAGGAGGGTCACGCCCAGGGTAACCCAGCGCGCCACCACGCCTTTGGAAAGGAACGCGTACAACACCAGCGCGAACAGCAGTGCCATGGTCCACACCCGGACCCATCGGGTTTGGCCCAACATCCTGGACCATGCGGTCTCCTCTTCGAAGTCCTGGAGGGACTCCAAGTCCGCCAAATCGAAGCCGGACAGGTCTTGCGTCTCGGCCTCGGGGGTAGGAGGCGCCACCTCACGATCCGTCGACTCGTCCGAGTCGGGTACCCGATCCGCGGTGACGGGGTCACCCCCTCCCTCAGGTCCGTTGTCAGCGCCGGAGCCGGCGAGGGTCGCGTCCACGGTTTCAGCCTCAGCTTCGTCCGCAGGGTCCTCGCCCGGTTGGGTCGGATTCGAGGCCACGACGGCGGCCGGGGGCGGCCGGAGCCCGAGGGCCGCTTTCACGTCCTCCGGAATGGAAAACTCGGTCGTGTAGGGCCCCCCGTTTCCGTCGTCGTAAACAAAGGTGACGGGGCTGCTCAAATCCACCGCGGGGTCGATCAACATGATCCATGAATAGAAGACCTGCTCCGCGGCCTTCCCCGCGTTGGGCCGTCCCCAGTGCATGATCCGATCACGTGGGACGGGAAACGACGCACCCCCCTGTAGAACCGTGAGGGCATTGCGGCGAAATCCCGCCACGAAGCTTCCGTCCAGCCCGAGGAACATGAGGTGGCCCTCGCCTCCCCACTCGCGCGCTTGCTCGAGCACGGCCGCGTACGTAGGAGGGCCCATCAAGAGGTTGCCGAGAGCCTCGTCCCCGATGTAGCTGAACGTGAGGTCCAGTCCGAGCGCGTCGAACCGGACGATCTCCATCCTCGCGATGAGTCCGGTCGAAAGCATCTCCAGCCATGTCAGACGCTCGAGGCCTTCGAGGGTCGCGGCGGGTGAGGCGCCGTCTCCCGTCGCAGGCCGCGCCGGCTGCCGATCGCGCAGGTAGGCGAGCGCTATCCGCCGGGAAGAGTTCCGTATGCCACGGTACATCGCACTGGCCGAGATCGTGGCACCACTGATGCCTTCGACGTCACGATAGACTCTGAATGCCTCGCCGATGTGCTTTCCCGAAAATTGCTCCTGGATGCCCGGACGTCGCAGGAAATCCCCATACGAGCTCGACAGCGCCTCGCGGTAGTGGACGACCTTGACCCCGGTGATTCGCCCGGTCAGTTCCATACCGACCAGGACTTCGATCTTCGCGCTGTAGCCGAACTCTTCGGGCGGCACATCCGACGTGAGGAAGACGTAGCCGACCTCGGTCTCCCCCCCATCCGCCCCGGCGCCGTACGCGGTGTAGACCGCCGGATCACCCTGCTTCTCGGAGAAGCGCTGCGCGCTCGGCATCACGGCCTCTAGCATCTCCACGTCGACTTCCATGCGGATTTGCGCCCCGGAGCCTACGGGCACCAGGAAAAGAAGCGTCGCGAAGAGCAGGAACTTGGCCATCGTCCTCCATGTGTGATCGAGACCGGGGGCGAACTCCGGCGCCTGATCTCTAGGGCTCCCGTCGCCACTCTGTCAAGGTGGAACCGCGGCAACGCAGTGAAGAGCCAGCCACCGCGAAAGGTTCTTGGGCCGGGGCACTCTGGAAGGATCGCCTTCCTGTCAGGATCTCATACGTGTCCCAGTCCGTTGGGACTGGCTTGGTGTTGCGGCACCGTAATGCGGAACGTGGCACCGACGTCCGAGCTCAACACCTCGACACCCCCGCCCCGTCCCTCGATCACCGCTCGAACGATGGCGAGGCCGAGCCCCGAGCCATCTACTGTGTGCCGATGCCTGTCGCCGCGGTAGAAGCGGTCGAACACTCGGTCTACCTCGTCGGGTGGGATGCCCGCGCCGGAGTCCGAGACCGAAATCTGGATCGCCCCCTGGTCCGTTCGACCGGCATCCAGCTCGATCTCGCCACCTGAGGGCACTCCGTACTTCAGAGCGTTGTCCAAGAGGTTGCTCAAAGCCCGCTCGAGCAGCGGAACGTCACCTCTCACGGTGATCGTCCGGTCACTGTCGACGTTGATAGTGACCCCCTGAACAGACGCCACGCTGGCGAACTTGGCCGCAACACCGTCGAGAAGTGTCGCGAGCTGTACTGCCTCACTTTCCTCATCAGCCCGTCCACTCTCGCCCGTGCTTCGAGCGAGGATGATCAGATCGTCGGCCAAGCTCGACACGGCCTTGAGATCGGACAACGCCTGCCGGAGGGTCTCCTCGTACTCTTCCGTACTGCGAACCTTGCGGAGCGTCACCTCGAGGTCTCCGCGGAGAACGGTCAGCGGTGTCCGGATCCCGTGCCCCGCATCAGCCAAAAATCGCCGTTGACCTTCCAAGAGATCGTCGATTCTCGAGAGCATGGAGTTAAGGACCCGCACGAGACGTCCGAACTCTTCGGTATCGGCCGCGGACGACAGGTGATGGCGCGGGCTGCCCGCGCGCATCGCCTCAGCCTGCCCCGCGATCTCTACCACAGGTCGCACCGCGTGACCGGCGAGCCACCACCCCAGACCTGCCGCAGCCAAGGTGCCTACCGCCACGAGCAGGCCGAGCAAACTCAGCGTCCTCGACAGAACACGACTGACGCCATCAGTAGAGGCCGCGACCTGCAACAGGTGGACCGCATGCTGAGGGCCCGTGAGGCCGAGCGGATAGAGGATGCTCCTGAAGCGTTGTCCGTTCCACTCGAACGCGAAGAGCTCCGGAACGCCCGAGCTCGCGACCCGCTCGCGGAGAGGCGAAGGTAGGGGTAGGTCCTCCGACCCGAGGTTGCCGGTCCGGAGGACGGCCTCCCCCCCAACGGTCCAGAACTGAGCGTACCGAGACAGGATCGCCGCGGATCCGGGATCCCCTGTGAGGAAGACCTGGTCGTGGAAGTGTACGGTCTCGTCCGGAGTGTCCGCCGTGGCCGCAGCCTCGATCGCCGCAAGCCTCTGAATGGTGAGATCCAACTCCTGAAACAAGGCGAGCCGAAGCGCGATGTATGTCACGACCGAAACGGAAGTGACTAGGAGGAAACCCGCCATGGCGAACCGGACAGCGAGCCGGTTCCGAAACGATGCAGCCCTACTCACGCCTCACCCGGATGCGCGAGTCGAAAGCCGACACCTCTGACCGTGGCGATGATCCGAGGCCGTCCTCCCGCCTCGAGCTTCGATCGAAGGTTGGCAACATGGACGTCGGCGAGGCCTGTCCCCGGGTCGAAGCTCATCCCCCAGACCCGGTCCATCAACTCCGACCTCCGTATGACTTCTCCGGGTCGCCTCATCAGGGCCTCTAGCAGTCTGAACTCAGTCGGGGTGAGTTGAAGCTCTGATCCCGCTCGGAGAACCACATGCTGGAGACGGTCCAACTCTAGGTCCGCGAAACGAAGTACGCCGTCGGCTATCGGTCTCTCCCGTCGGCTGAGGGCCCGCAGACGAGCCAACAAGACCTCAAAATCGAAGGGCTTGATCAGGTAATCGTCAGCTCCCACGTCGAGGCCACGGACGATATCGCGTGATGTGTCCCGGGCGGTGAGCATGAGGATCGGCGTCGTGTCCCCCTCCGATCGAAGCTCCGAAGCGACGTGAAACCCACTGCGCCCCGGCAGCATGACGTCGAGCACGATGACGTCGTACTGGCTTACGTGGGCAAGCGCCAGTCCCTCCGCCGCATCCGTGGCGACGTCGACCACGTGGCCCTCCTCACCGAGTCCTCG
>CAUZAE010000054.1:0-17144 GCA_963577685.1 Gemmatimonadales bacterium UBA6960
CTGGGTACGTGAGGGCGGCCCCGATCAGTTCGCCGCGCGGCTTCGAGACGAATCCCTCAGGGAGCGTATCAAGACCGATCCCGACTTCATCGCGTGGGCCGACGAGCACGGTTGGTGGGAGGGCATCGTCCTCGCCCGAGCCAGCTCACCGGAGGTCAGGCAGTATGAAGGCATGAGTCTGGCGGAGATCGCGTCCTCGCTGGGCGTCCCCAATCCTGCCGACGTCGCCATCGACCTCATGGCACAGGAGGGTGGCAGCATCAGCGGAATCTTCCACACGATGTCGGAAGAGGACGTGCGGCTAGCGATGCAGCAGCCCTGGATGGCGCACGCCAGCGATGGATCCGCGATCAACCTGAATGCTCCGGGCGTCCCACACCCTCGCAATTACGGGACGGTTCCCCGCGTGCTCGGACATTACGTGCGAGACGAGGGCGTGCTCACCCTCGAGGACGCCGTTCGTAAAATGACCTCGCTCCCAGCCCAGATTCTCGGTTTGCAGGACCGGGGGCAGATACGGGAGGGCTTCATCGCCGACATCGCACTCTTCGATCCGGAGCGCGTCGCCGAAACGAACTCGTTCGAGAATCCTAAGTCCTACCCGATCGGGATTCCCTACGTCATCGTGAACGGGACCCTCGTGATCGACAGGGGCGAGCACACGGGTGCCCGCCCGGGAGTCGTGATCTTGGGACGAGGCTACAAGCCGGGGACTCCCGTGAGCGACGGGGCGCGGTGATCTAGGCTAGTCCGGGTCACGGGGAACTCAGGCACCTTCGATCAGCGTCTCCACATGCGCTGCCGCGGCGAGAGCTGAGCCCTCCACGTTGTAGCCACCCTCGAGTAGCGAGACGAGACGTCCGTCACAGTACTCGTTCGCCAATGTCAACGAGATCCGGGTCATCTCACGGAACACGTCGTCGGTGAGCTCGAAGCAGCCCAACAAATCATCCTTGCGGCTGTCGAATCCTGCGGACAAGAGGATGAAATCGGGCCTGAAACGGCTCACGGCTGGGAGGAGTTCCCGGTCCCAGTGCCTCAACATGTCCACGTCCCTCGACCCACAGTCGAGGTGGACGTTGATGTTGAAGCCCTGGCCATCTCCCTCTCCCGCAAGTGATGGATCGCCGGTGCCCGGATAGGCTTGCCAGTCGTGAGCCGAGAAGAAGAGCACCGAGGGATCGTCGTAAAAGGCGTTCTGCGTCCCGTTCCCGTGGTGGTAATCCCAATCGATGATGAGAATTCTCTCGAATCCGTGGACGCTCTGAGCGTACCGCGCGGTGATCGCCGCGTTGCTGAAAAAACAGAACCCCTCTTCCCGGCCCGTATTGTTCGCGTGATGCCCCGGGGGCCGAATCGCACAGAACGCGTTGGCAACCTCCCCTTTCGCCACGGCATCGACAGCTCCGAGGGCGCCGGCAACGGCTAATTCGGCCACCGGACCCGTGACGTCGATCGCGCGCACCGACTCCACGTGGTCGGATACGTGATAACGCCGAATGTGGGGTATGGGGTCCGCGAGGAGCGGAATCGGTGTGAGCTCCTGGTCCAGGCCTCGAGCCGCAAAGACCTCCCGAATCCTCCTCAGGCGTGAGGGTCGTTCGGGATGTGGCTCGCCCCGACGCGGTGGAAGGACATGATCCAAGTAGCGGTCGTCATAGACCAGTCCCGTGCCACGCGCCTGCCCGAACGGAACGGACCCCACCACCGCGGGAATGGCGCCCACTCCCATCAAGTAACCGGAGGCTCCCGCGAGAAATTCCCGGCGCGTCTTCATGGCGTGTGCTCCTTACCGAGGGGCGAGGCAGTTGGGCAATGTCGACGCTGTCTCGGGCCACGACAAGGTCGACACGGGCTCGACGCCGGCCGCCCACAACTACTCATCGCGTGGCAAGCTTGCCCGGCCGCCGCAATTCGTGGAAGTTGAAGGAGTCCACATGGAGGAATAAATGCCGATCTACGAGTACTCCTGCGAAGGCTGCGGGCACGAGTTCGAAACGTTGGTTCTCGGAAAGACAGAGCCCGAGTGCCCGTCCTGCGAAAGCCAGGACCTCAAGCGGTTGCTGTCCCTACCGACGGTCCACTCATCGTCTACCAAGGCCATGAGCATGAGAGCCGCGAAGAAGCGTGATAAGGCCCAGGCGACGGAGCGCGTAATCGAGCAACGGAAGTACGAGCAGGCTCATAACGACTAACGCTCACTACCCTCCCCCACGCCGGAGTGGCTGGTCGCACAGGATCGTGCTGGCCAGCCTTTTGTTTGTATCAACCGTGATGCAGTCCTCCGCACAGATAGCTCCGACACCGGACGTCGATGCGCGTCGACTCCCCCCCGGTGAGGCCTCCGGCCTTCGGGTCGACGGTCTCCTGGACGAGCCCGCCTGGCGAGATGCGCCTATCGCGTCCGGATTCAGGCAGCAGGAACCATTCGAGGGGGAGCCTGCGACAGAGATCACCGAGGTGCGCGTCCTCTACGACGACGCCACGCTCTACATCGGGATCTTGGCCCGAGACAGCTCCCCAGACCAAGTGATCGCGCGCATTCTCCAGCGTGACAAGCTCATGGAGACGGACTTCGAGAACATCCCCGCCTTCACCGGCGACGACGCCATCGCCATCGTCCTCGATCCGTTCCACGATCACCGCAACGCGGTCGTTCTGGCCACGAACCCAAACGGCGCCGAATTCGATGCCCTCATTACGGACGAGGGTCGCGAGTTCAACATCGATTGGCGGGGAGTCTGGGAGGTCGCGGCCCGGCGTACGCCCGAGGGCTGGTCCGCCGAGTTCGCCATCCCGTTCCGCTCCCTACGCTTTCCGGAGACGTCGGACGAGCCCTGGGGGTTCAACGTCTACCGCGTCATCAGGAGAAAGAACGAGCAGGTTCTGTGGAGTTCCTGGTCCCGTTCGAACGAGGGATTCACGCGCGTCAGCAGGGCCGGACACATTCACGGCCTCACGGATCTTCCACGGACCAGGCTGAACCTGGAACTGAAGCCATACCTGATCGGAGGAGCCACCGGGGAGCTGGATTCGTTCGATCGCTTGGACGCCGATGCAGAGGTCGACATGGGACTCGACGCGAAGTACGAGGTCAGGCCGGGACTGGTATTGGACGCGACGCTCAACACCGACTTCGCGCAGGTCGAGGTGGACGATCAGCAGGTGAACCTCACACGTTTCAGTCTGTTTTTCCCTGAGAAACGTGATTTCTTCCTGGAAAACGGCGGAGTTTTTGAGATGGGCTGGCGAGGCACGTTCGAGCCGCCTCCGTTTCTGCTGTTCTTCTCTCGGCGAATCGGCATATCGGAAGACGGGCCGATCCCGGTCCTGGGGGGACTGAGGCTCACCGGCCGAGCCGGGAGCCAGACCGTGGGCCTCCTCAACGTGGTCACGGACGACGCGTTCGGAGAACCCCGCGAGAATCACGCCGTGGCCCGTGTGAAGCGTGATGTCGGCAGCAGTAGCTACGTGGGCGCAATGTTTACGGATCGCCGGAGCGCGGGCAATTGGAACTCGACGGCAGGGGTGGATTGGTCGTTCTGGCCGACCTCGGTACTGAACGTACAGGGCTTCGCCGCCGGGACCGCCACGAGTGGGGCGGGCGGTGACGGAGCGGCCTATCGACTCGGCGTGGACCACCAAACGGACAGGTTCGGGATCGCGGTGGGCCATCTGGGCGTCGGCCCGGAAGCGACCGCCGATTTGGGGTTCGTCACCCGGACCGATATCCAACGGTCTGACGCCTTTATCCGCCTCACTCCCCGGCCGAGGGTCCTCGGGCTGCGGAAGATCGACATATTCTGGAGCAACAATCTGTTTACGAGCTTCGGCGGGGCGCTGCAGGATTGGGAAATCGGACTAGCCTTAGCGCCGGAATGGAATACGGGCGATGGCTTCGGGTTCTTCGCCTTCCGCGGGTTTACCCGACTCGACGAGGAATTCGATATCGGTGATGACGTCACGGTGCCGGCCGGGGACTATGACGCAAACCACATCGGCTGGTTCGCCAACACCAGCAGAAACCGGCCGCTCATGCTGAGCTCCATGGCCTTCTTGCAGAACTACTTCGACGGCCACGTCAGGACGATCACGAGCGACGTGACCGCGAATCCCACTGCCAACATCGCGCTTACCGTGGGATTTACGCATAACGAGGTCGACATCCCGGCGGGGGCGTTCTCGGCGAATCTGGCTCGGCTCCGACTCGGGTACGCGTTCTCGACCAAGTTGTTCGCCAATGCGCTGGTGCAGTACAACAAGCTCGATGATGAACTGTCCATCAGCGTTCGCATCAACTTCATTCACCGGCCGGGCAGCGATCTCTTCATCGTAATAAATGAAGAGCGCGGAAGCTCGACATCGGTTTGGGACGTAAACACGAGGGCGGCCGTCGTTAAGTTGACTTACTTGGCGAGGTTGTGAGCCGGCAGGCTTGTGGTGTCCACGTCGATTCGGTAGCTCTACAAGGGAAATTTAGGAGATCTTCACCATAGTTAGGGAGGGTAGTCATGTACCTTAGGCAATCTGTTTCCCGCCGCCACTTCATGGGTGGAGCGGCTACAGCACTTGGCTACTTCGGGCTCAAGCCAAGCGGCGAGCTCTGGGCCGAGAGCCTGAGGGAGTCCACGGATCCGGTCGTCCAGGACGCATTGGCCGAATACGATGCTTTCGCCAAGATCTCGTTCAACGAGAACCCGGACGGCCCGTCCGATAGGGCGATGGATGCCATGAACATGGCGTTCAAATATTCAATGCGGTACGGCCACCCCGACGGCAACATCCAGGGCAAGATCGCCGCGCACCACGGCGTGTCGCCCGAGAACGTTATGTTGGGCGCGGGCTCGGGCGAGATCCTCGAGACGATTGGGCTGACTTATCTGGGCGACCAGAAGAAAGTCGTCGGCGTGGAGCCGTCCTACGCAGCGGTTTACCAGCACGCTAGTGGCATCAAGGCGGACGCCATCCTGCTACCGCTCAACGAGGACTATAGCCAGAACATCCCAGCGATGATCCGAGCGACGAATCAGAACTACCGGGACGTCGGCTTCGTCTATATGTGCAACCCGAATAACCCCACCGGTCGGACGGTGTCGGCAAGGGAGATCCGCCAGCTTCTCGACGGTATCCCCGAGGACATGCCGGTTCTCATCGACGAGGCGTACCATCACTTTGTCGATGACCCCGAATACGCGACCTCTGTCCCATACGTTCTGGAAGGCCGCAAAGTGATCATCGCGCGCACCTTCTCGAAGATCTATGGGATGGCTGGGTTGAGACTCGGTTACGCCATCGCGTCCCCCGAGATGATCCGCGAGATGGACCCGTACCAAGTCAGCAGTATCAACGCGCTCGTAATGTGGGGCGGCGCCGCATCTCTCGATGACACACAGGAAGAGAAACGCCGGCGGGACGCCACGATCGCGTTGCGTAGGAAGACGGCAGCCGAGCTTCAGGCCTACGGCTACGACGTCATTCCTTCGGACACCAACTTCTTTATGGTCCACACGGGCCGACCGGTGCAAGAGGTCGGCCCCGCGTTCCGTGAGCACGGAGTGCTCGTTGGACGGCCGTTCCCTCCGATGCTCGAGCACCTGAGGGTATCGATCGGCACCGAGGAAGAGATGGGCCGCTTCATGACGGCCTTCAAGCAGATCTTCCCGGCAACCACAGCAACTGGAGCCGGTCGCGGCTAATACGCCGGAGAAGTACCACGGTGGAGACATGGGGCTCCCTATCTGACCCTCGGGTCCGGTAGGGAGTTTTGTGTAGGACGTGCGGTTCGACGCGATATCACCAGGATCGGAGGTCAGCGTGATGAGTAGAATCGTCTGGGGTTCCGTGGTCGCCCTGGCTCTGGGCCTTGTAGGTGTTGGCGTCGCCGTTGGATTTTTTCCTCTAGAGGGGACCTCACCGACCGGGCCAGATAACCTCCTGCGAACCCTATCCCCGTTCAACAGCTACGGACACGTGTACGACCCCGCCAACATCGAGGCGATGCGTCCGCGCGTCATGGGCACGCACGGTGTGGTTTCGACGGGTCACTACCGGGCTACCATGGCCGGAATGAACGTCCTGAGGCAGGGCGGAAACGCTTTCGACGCCGGCGTGACCGCGGCCATGGCTCTCAAGGTGACCAAGATGGACTATGCCGGGTGGACCGGCGTCGCCCCCCTGATCCTTTATAGTGCGGCCGAGCGGCGCGTGCTCACGAGGGTCGGGGCCGGCAAGACACCTGCGGCCGCCACGCTGGAGTACTTCCAAGAGCACGGCAAGAACCCCGTGAACACGGCTCTGATACCGGCCGACGTCGACGTGTGGCTCGCTGCACTGGAACGGTTCGGAACGATCAGCTTCGCCGAAGCTGCGGCACCCGCCCTCGAGCTCGCAGAGGACGGCTACCATCTCTACAAGATGCAGAAATGGATGATGGACGATCAGACGGAGGCCATTCTCCGGTTTGAGTACAATACGGAATTCTGGTTCCAACACGGCTTAGGAGAGCAGAGGGTCGGGGATCTCATGCGAAATCGGGACCTCGGCAGACTCATCCGCTACATGATCTCGGCTGAGGAGGAGGCCCTCGCCTCGGGTGGCTCGCGCTCGGAGGGGATTCGCGCCGCGCGAGATGCGTTCTACAAGGGTGAGCCGGCGAGAGACGTGGCCGCCTTTTTCCAGGAGCTCGGAGGGCTAGTCACCTACGACGACCTGGCGAGCTACGAGGCGGAATGGATGGATCCAGTGCAGACCACGTACATGGGTTATGACGTCTATGCCGGTGACGGATGGTCCCAAGGGCCGCGCATGGTCCTGATGCTCAACATGCTGGCGAGCTTCGACCTGACATCGCTCGGATATAACACACCCGAATACATCCACCTCATTTCTCAGGTGATCGACCTCGCGATGTCGGACAGCCATAGGTACATCGGCGATCCCGATTTCGTCGATATTCCAGTGGAGCTGTACTCGGGCGAGTATGCCCGAACCCGGGTCGGCCTGATCGACCCAGAACGGGCCTTTCAGGACATGCCGCCGTGGGGTGATCCCGTGGACATGTCCGCAGTGGCGCGAGACTCTCCATCCTCGTTCACGGGCGGACGAAGCGCGAGCACGACAGAGGGTGACCGGGAAGCCCCCGCGGACAACCCGATCTTCGACACGTCGTCACTGAACGTCATGGATGGGGAAGGCAATCTTTTCTCGATGACAGAGAGCGATGGCCACATGACCACGCCCTTGATCCCGGGGTGGGGTTTTGGCCTTGGGGGGCGCATGGGTCAGTTCAACCTCGACCCGGCGTTGGCCAACGTGATGGCCCCGAACAAGCGACCTCGCAACACGAACAGCCCGGTTCTCGTGATGAAGGACGGGGAGCCGTTCATGGGGCTCTCGACGCCAGGAGCCGACCAGCAACTACAGGCGATCCTTCAGGTCTTTTTGAACGTCGTCGTCTGGGGGATGTCTCCCGAGCAGGCGCTCGATCAACCCCGCTTCGGGAGCTACAACTTTCCCACCACCGGAAACGCGGTCAACGACGGTCCCGCGCTGCTGTTGCTGGAAGACCGGATCCCGGAAGAAACGGTGGCTGCCCTGCGGGGCCTGGGCCACGACGCGCAGTGGTGGGGCCTGTGGAACCTGAGGACGGGCGCCGTGACATTGGCGTATCGGGACCCGGAGACGGGCGTCATGATCGCTGCGGGGGACGTTCGACGAGAGACCGCTTCGTTGGGATTCTGAGTCCCCGGGGAGGGCCTGCGCTGGGATCAGTCGACGGTGCAGACCATGTCCACGCCACAACACATCGGTGACTTGACCATGCCGTGCCCGTCGGGGCAGACCGACACGTTGATGATGCGGTAGTCTTCGGTGGTCGCCGTGTCTTGAGTGAGCTCCTTCCCGCAGCGCCCACACGTCATCGTGCCAACGCTCATTCCGCAATGCTCACAGACGAAGGGCGGATTTAGATCCGGGAGATCGTCCTCGTCGTCGAGCGCCTCCGCAGACTGTCCACGGATGGCGTAGTATTCCCCACCCACCCGCTCGAACGGCGAGTCATCACCTTCGGTGTTCAGGGAATCCTTGATCACTTCGCTCACGTCGGCGGGTGCCGTGGCCTCTTCTGAATCACCGAGCCCCTCGGTCGTGATGCCCTCCGCGACGGCCCGGTAGTGCATGGCAGCTCCCTCCCGGGTCATGACCTCGATGATCGCTTCACGCAGAGTCGTATCAGTCACAGTGGGCCGTCCCGTGCGTTGGTGGAGCGGGCGGGGGCTCGGGCACAATCAGGGTCACGAGTTCCTCGGATCGGGAACGGCCATGCGAGTCCACGGTGGACGAGCCACCACGTCGGTGTACACGTCCTCCAGCGTCTCCGGCCCTAGTGGAGCGGGCTCCGCGAGCGCCTGGTCGGCGGCGACGCGTGCCTCTTCGAAAGCGCCGTCCACCAGAGAAACGAGCTCTTCGCTCGTGGTGAACCCCTCGGCCAGGAGTCGATCGCGAAAGACTGCGATGGGGTCTTTGGCCTTCCACTTCTTCAACTCTTCCGGATCGGCATATTCCTGGTCGTCATGCTGCGCGTGCCCCCCCATACGGTAGTATTGGAGCTCCACCATCCCGGTGCCGTCACCGGCGCGCGCTCGGGCCACGGCGCGTTGCACGCATGCGTACACGGCCAGGACATCCGTCCCATCCACGGATTCAGCATGTAGCCCATACCCGTCGGCCTTCTCGACAAAGCTCTGCACCCGAGTGTTCGTGGAGGTGGGAGAGGAGAACGCCCACTGGTTGGCCTCGACGATGAGCACCATTGGACACGCCTGCGCTGCCGCAAAACACAGGCCTTCATGCCAGGCACCGGTGGACGAGGCCCCGTCCCCGTAGAATACCAGCGCCACTCGGTCCTCTCCCCTCAGCTTGAAGGCCAGACCGACGCCCGCCATGACCTCGACCATCGTACCGAGTGGCGACGTGGGCGCGACGAGCCCGCTCTCGAAATCCACCCAATAGACCTTCGATTCCCTGCCGCCGGTCGGGCTGGTCGCCCGTGCGAGGTACTGACGAAAGAACTGTAGTGGCGTCCCCCCCATGAGAAACACGGCGCCCGTGGCACGCACCGTGGGCGCGATGATGTCGCCAGTCCCGTCGTCGCGGCGGCGCAGAGCGTAGGCGGCTCCTACAGCACCGGCCTCCTGGCCGAGCGAGCGGTAGATGCCACCCGTGACGTGACCCTGCTTGAAGAGCACCTCTAGCCGCTCCTCCGTGGCTCGTGCCAGAATCAGTGCGCGGAAAATCTCGTGGAGCTGACCCCGGTTGAGATCCAGCACCACTGCACTCTGATGTGGTTCCTGCTCCGTCATCGACGCGCTCGCCTTGAGATTGGTCGCGCCGCTGGGCGGCAACGCCAGGGAGGCAACGTCGCCGCGGGCCAGAAGACTGTCAATTAGATGCCACTCTCGACAAGGGGTGCATTCGGTCTCTAGACTCTCCCGAGCCTGGGGCGGCAACCAGCTTCGCGAGCGTGGATGTCTTATTCGAGAGGGCCGGAATGGAAGACGAGCTGAGGGACGCGATCCGGAAGCTCTGCGAGCGTTATCCTGAGGAGTACTGGCAGAGTCTCGACCGAGAGCGGGCATACCCGGTGGAGTTCGTCGGGGCACTCAACGACGCTGGCTACTTGGCTTGTATGATCCCAGAGGAGTTCGGAGGCCCGGGCCTTGGGATCCGCGAGGCCGCAACGATCCTGGAGGAAATCAACCGCTCGGGCGGCAACGGGGCGGCCTGCCACGCGCAGATGTACACGATGGGCACCCTCCTTCGTCACGGCTCAGAGGAACAGAAACGGCGCTGGTTGCCCGACATCGCGTCAGGAGAAACACGCCTTCAGGCCTTCGCTGTGACCGAACCGGACGCGGGGTCCGACACGACCAAGATCTCCACCTTTGCCGAGAAAAGAGGTGATCGCTACGTCGTGAGCGGGAAGAAGACCTTCATCTCCCGGGTTCAACACTCGGAGTTGATGGTTCTACTCGCGCGAACAACGCGCCTCGAGGATGTGGAGAGGAAGACGCACGGCCTCAGCGTTTTCCTGGTGGATCTGCGCGAGGCGGGAGACCGGATCCGGGTCAGCCCGCTCGACACCATGATCAACCACGAGACGAACGAGGTGTTCTTCGACGAGCTCGAGATCCCCGAGGACAACCTGATCGGCGAAGAAGGCAAGGGGTTCCACCACATCCTGAGTGGCATGAACGCCGAGCGCATCCTGCTCGCGTCGGAGTCGGTGGGTGACGCCCTCTACTTCGTGGACCGATCCACAAAGTACGCTGGAGAACGTGTCATTTTTGGACGTCCTATCGGCCAGAACCAGGGCGTCCAGTTCCCCATCGCCCGTGCTTACATACATGCCCAGGCGGCCGCGGCTCTTCGGGACCGTGCCGTGGAGCTCTATGAAGCCGAGGAACCCTGCGGCGCCGAAGCGAACATGTGCAAGCTGTTGGCGTCGGAGGCCGCATGGGAGGCCGCCAACGCTGCCATGGATACGTTTGGCGGGTATGGGCTGGCTGAAGAGTACGGCATCGAGCGCAAATTCCGAGAGGCCAGGCTCTACCTGATCGCCCCCATCGCGAACAACCTGATTCTGAGCTACGTGGGACAGCACGTGCTGGGCATGCCCCGCTCGTTCTAACCAATCACGACGTTCGCCGGAGTAGCCCGTGGACGAGATCGACATAGCCGAGCTAGAGTCGTGGGTCGGCAACGAACACGTGGACGAAGACGTCCTCACAATGGCTCCGGCCCGCGGGATGTGCGCCCTGCTGGACTGGCCCGCAGAGGCGTTGGGCCCCGACTCACCTCTCCCGCTCGCGTGGCACTGGCTCTATTTCAAGCCCGCTGCACGCCGCTCCACGCTGGGCCCGGACGGGCACGAGAAGCGGGGCGACTTTCTACCCCCCATCCCCCTTCCCCGGCGGATGTGGGCCGGAGGCCGGCTCCGCTTCCCAGGCACGCTCCGTCTAGGCGAGCGGGTCCAGCGAAGGTCCACGATAGCCTCCATTCGGAGGAAGGAGGGCCGGTCCGGCTCCCTCATTTTCGTCAGGGTTCGACACGAGATCACGAACGAACAGGGCGTCGCGATCGAAGAAGATCAAGACCTCGTCTACCGTGATGCCTCAGGAGCTGGGGGCGGCTCGAGCAAACCGCCACCCGAGCCCGCAGAGTGGTCCGAGTCCTTCGTGGCCGACGCGGTGACCCTCTTTCGTTTCTCCGCGCTCACGTTCAACAGTCATCGCATTCACTACGACCACCCTTATGTGACCGGGGTCGAGGGATATCCGGATCTGGTGGTGCACGGACCGCTCATCGCGCTCCTACTGTTAGACGCCGGGGCGAGGCGGGCAGACGGGCCCCCAGACACTTTCTCCTACCGAGCGGTCAGCCCCCTCTTCAGCGGGGAGAAGTTCACGATCGCCGGGAGGGCCTCCGCAGAGGACGAGACGGAGGTGTGGGCCGCGCACCCCGAGCGGGGCCTGGCCATGCGGGCCACGTTGGGGCCTCCTTCATGAGCCTCTCGATGAGCCTCTCGCGTGCGCTGGTACGGCTGATCCGCGGGCAGCCCACTCAACCTCACGACCTCGAGGCCGCCGAGCGGTACGTGAGGGATTGGCTCGGCTGCCATGTGGCCGGGCGGGCAACGTCGGCCGGTGCGGCACTCACGTCCTACGGGCAGGGCACGGTGGACCTGGAGGGCCGGGTATTCCTCGCCGCAGCGCTGTCACACATCACGGAGACCGACGATCTGCATCGAGGCTCGGTCACGCATCCAGGCTGCGTCGTGATCCCCACCGCTCTACTCCTCACCCACGACCGAGAGGGCACCGGAGCCCAAGCGCTTCGAGCGGTGCTGGCAGGGTACGAAGCCATTCTCCGAGTAGGGGAATCCCTAGGCGAGGCGCATTACAAGACCTTCCACAACACCGCCACCGCAGGCGTGTTCGGCTCGGCTGCCGCCGCGTGTTCAGTGCTGGATCTCGACGAAGACGCGTGGGTCTGGGCGATGGGCAATGCGGGGACCCAAGCCTCCGGCCTGTGGCAGTTCAACGAGGACGCCACGATGTCGAAGCACCTTCATGCGGGCCACGCAGCAGCGGCCGGCGTCCGCGCGGCCCTCTTGGCGGCACGCGGGTTCACCGGTCCCTCCGAGATTCTGGAGGGTGCGAAGGGTTTCTTTCGGGCGTTTTGCCCGGATCCCGTTCCTGACGCTATCACTCGCGAGGTGATCGGCTGGAAGCTGCCGGAGACGTCTATGAAGCCGTATCCGTGTTGTCGTCACACCCACCCGGCCATCGATGCAGCCTTGGAGATTCGAGACTCACTCAAGGGTGGACCCGGAGGGGACCTCACAGCCGATCACATCGCGTCCGTCCGAATCCTCACCTATCCGGCGGCACTCGACGTCACGAACCGGCCTAGGCCAACCACACCCTACGCTGCCAAGTTCAGCATGCAGTACTGCGTGGCGAGGAGCCTCGCATCGGGTCCCCCCGACTTGACCTCGTTCGAGCCCAACGAGCTAACCAGCGACGTCCTCCGTGAATGGATGAGGAAGACCACCGTCGAAGTCGACCCGAGGTACGAGGCTGCGTACCCGAGTCATTGGGGCGCGGAGGTCGTGACGACCGGCGTCGACGGCACGCTGCACCGGGCCTCTCGCAAGGATGCGGTCGGTGACCCAGAACGGCCGCTCGACGACAGCGCGCTGAACCAAAAGGTACTCGGACTTCTGGATTACGGCGGTGTCGAAGGCCCTACTGCGAGTGATCTGCTGAAGGAGTGCCAGGCGCTGGCGGAGGCCGCCCAGGTGTTTTCGCTCCCTCCCCTGGACGCCGTGGAGAGTTAGCCGGGGATCCTCGTCAGAATCTTGCGCGCGGCCTCGATCACGGGACGATCCACCATGACACCGTCCAAGAGGAACGCGTTTCCGCCCTCTGCCTGATACGCGTCGATCAGCATTCTGGCCCGTGCAATCTCGTCCTCGCTCGGCGCGAATCGTTCTTGAATGATACCCACCTGACTCGGATGAATCGCCGCCTTGCCAATGAACCCGAGCCGCTTGACCGCGACCGCCTCGGCCTCCAGATCCTCGGCGGACGACACGTCGAGGAAAGGCATATCGATCGCGTCGATCCCTCCTAGGGCAACGGCGTGCACGACCCGCGAGCGAGCGTACAGGAGTTCGTCCCATCCGATGCTCGCACCGAGCTCCGTACTGAGATCTACTCCACCGAACAAGAGCGCCGAACTCGACGACGAGCAGGTCGCGATCTCCTCGACTGCAGCCAGTCCCCTTGCCGTCTCGATCATCGGGATCAGCGGAACCCGTAAGCCGCCTTCTTGCAATGCGCCCTCCACCGCCAACACGTCCTCCGGACCATCCACTTTCGGAAGCATGATCGCGTCGGGAGCGGCGCTCGCGGCACAGAGGGCCTCCAGGTCCGCTCTGCCGAACGGGCTCCCGTATGCATTGACCCGCACGATCGTGGCCGCGTCGCAGGGTTCCCGTGCCTCGAGCAACACGACCGCCTCCGCGCGCCCTCGGTCCTTGTCGTCGAGGGCGACAGCGTCTTCCAGGTCCACGCACACAGCGTCGACCCCGCTCGCGAGTGCCTTTTCGTAACGATCGGGTCTGGTTGCAGGGAAAAAAAGCACACAACGCAGAGGTGTCATCCTACGTGGGCCCCTCTCCGAAGCCATCCGTGTTTTTCAAGCCCTGCTGTTAGAAGGTTCGGACAGCGGCGGTGCCGGTAACCTTCGGCCCACTAGGAGGGCTGAACTCAGGCTGTGGCTGAGCACCTGTACCCGTGTTGTCCATAATCCTCTCCTCTCGAGGAATCGGAGCGCGTCAGAGCCAGACAGTGATTGGACGCCACCCCTGTCTGCGTCCGCGCGCGCTGTTATCATGCGAGACCGAACGGCACGTTGCAAGCCACGGAGCGACATGAAAGGAGCACTGAGGATGGTCTCGTCGAAAAGCGTTCGCGGCCGGCCGGCATGGGGCTGGCTCTTCTGTATTGTCGGAATCACCTCGTCCGCAGCGAGCCGCGTGGAGGCATTACAGCAGGTCGAAGTGATCGTTCGCAACGGGCTGATCGTGACGGAGGATGGCCGGCAGGAAGCGGACATCAGGATTCGGGGCGAAACGATCGTCGAGATCGGCCCGACCCTCGCGGCGGCTGCCGGTGCCCGCGTAATCGACGCGCGCGGCATGCTCGTGATGCCGGGCGCAGTCGATACGCACACGCACCTCAACGCCGAAATGCCTGATCCGCCGCGACCCAACCGTCCCCAGGACGACTACGTCACGGGCTCGGCGGCAGCGTTCGCGGGAGGTGTGACCACGATCTCCAACTTCATCCCCCTGCAGCCGAATGAAAGCGTCGACGCTTACGCGGATCGTGTCATCGCAGGCATCGAGAAGTCGGCGATGGCCGATTTCTTCATCCACATCAACATCGGCAGCGATCCGACTCCGTTTACGCAAGACCGGTTGAGCGCACTGGCCAGTCGCGGCTTCGTCAGCACCGGCGAGGACTTCCTCAACAGGGGTTCTTACGACGACTTCTCGCTCGAATGGTATAAGACATTCAAGGCGTCGGGTCCGGCTGGTGTCCTGAGCATGATACATGCGGAGGACTACGCGATCCTGGCCGAGGCACAGGAGCGGTTGATGGCCGAGGGCCGTGGGACGATCCACAACTTCAGCCAGGTTGCGCCGGTCATCGGCGAGGTGGTTGCGGTGCAACGGGCCGTGGCGATAGCCGAGGCAACGGGGTCTCCCATGTACATTCTGCACACGTCATCTGGACGTGCCCTAAAGGTGGCGGAGGAGGCCATGGCTCGGGGTCTGCCGGTGTATGTCGAGACGCGTCCCATGTACCTGCACCTCACGCAGAAGGTCTACCAACGGCCCGATGTCGGTCTCTACCTGGGAGGCCCGCCCCTCCGTGACAAGTGGGATCAGGACATGCTGTGGGAAGGCATCGCACGGGGGACAGTCCACACCATCGGCACCGATCACAGCGGTTATCCGAAGGACGTGAAGCTGGATCCGGCCCAGACCCTCGCCAACAAGCGGATGGGGTTGGCCAACCTCCAGGAATACCTGCCGATGATGTTCTCGGAGGGTGTCTTGAAGGAGCGCATCACGCTCGAGCAGTTCGTGGCGGTCACGTCGACCAACGCGGCCAGGCTGTTTGGCATGTATCCGCGCAAAGGGACGATCCAGGTCGGATCGGATGCGGACATCGTGATCTGGGATCCCACGTTGACCAAGGTGCTTCGAGATGAGGACCAACTCTCTCGTGCGGGATATTTTACGTACTCGGGTTGGGAGGTCACCGGCTTTCCCAGGACCACAATTCGTCGTGGTGAGGTGGTCTTTGACAACGGCGAAGTCATCGCCCAACCCGGATCCGGGAAGTTCATCCCCGGGGCGCCGTTTCAGAGGCCCTACCTACGTCCGATGTCGACCCCCCGCTGAGGATGCTGCCGCCAACCCTACACCGGAGGAGAATAGCATGCCCGCCCACCGCCACCCCGTAGCCCGTGGGTCCCGCCGGCTCGCAATTACCGCCGTCCTGTCACTCATAGGGATGGTCCGTCTAGGAGCTCAGGCGCAGCCGCCCGCCGAGCCACCCGCCGACTGGGGCCCGATCGCCATCACATACGAGAACGTGCCGTACCCCCATCCGGTGTCCTTCCTCGACGTCGAACTCGCGGGGGAAGACTACCGGATGGCGTACATGGACGTGGCGCCAGTGGGTCGGCCGAACGGACAGACGGTCGTGCTCTTCCACGGAATGAACTTCTTCGCCGCCGCCTTCCGTCCCACGATCGAGGCGCTCCGACAGGAAGGGTTTCGAGTCATCGCCGTGGACCGCCTGGGCTACGGCCGCTCCTCGAAGCCGATCATCCACTACAACCTTCACATGCCCGCCCGGCACACCAAGGCGCTGCTCGACGAATTGGGGATCGAGCGCGCCGCCATCCTCGGCCACTCGATGGGTGGAATGGTGGCCACCCGCTTCGCCTCCACGTACCCGGAGACCACGACCCACGTCGTGATGGTGAACCAAATCGGGCTCACCGACACGCGTGCCGGCCGAGCGTGGACGGATCCGGAGGACGCGTACCAGAGCGTGCTGGGGACGACGTACCAGTCGGTCCTGCGCGGTCACGTGCGGTACTATCCGGGACGCTGGCGGCCCGAGTATCTGGAGTGGGTGAAGTACCAGTACGGCCTCACGCTGAGCGGTGACTGGCCCCGCATGGCCAGGGTCCGAGCCGCACAGAGGCAGATCCTGTTCGAGGATCCCGTAGTCTACGAGTGGAAGAACATCGCAACCAAAGCGCTGGTCATCGGAGGCGCTCAGGACAGACTCGTCGCCGATTACCCGGCGGCCGCCCGTCATGTGGCCGAGGAGCTCCAGAACGCCGAGCTGGTGATTTTCCAAAATGTGGGACACGCCCCGGCTTTCGAGATCCCGGATCGGTTTCACGCCGAGGTGATCCGGTTCCTCAAATCCAATCCGAATAGGCCCGCGGACCAGAGATGGAGGACGGGCTCCTAACGCGTTTTGGGTTTCTCCACCTGTAGCTCGGCAATGTCCGCGTTCCACCGACCACTTCCCAGGAGGTGGTCCACGAAATACTCGGCCCGCAGCCAGAACCAATAGTTGCTCATGCTACCGTAGCCGTGTCGCTGGCCCGGAAACACGAAGAAATCGAAGCGCTTGTTCGCCCTGATGAGCGCGTCGGCCATGCGCAATGTGCCAGCCGGGTGGACGTTGTTGTCCTCGTCGGACGTGGTCAGGAGTAGGTGGCCCTTGAGGTTGGCCGCCAGGTCCGAGTTCCTGTCGATGTCGTACTCGAACGTGACTCCACCGTCGTCGTCCACAACCTCCTCGATACCGTCGTGCTTTTCCGACCAGTTTGCGTTGTAGACGTCGTTATCGTGATTGCCTGACGAGGACACGGCCACCTTGAAAAAATCGGGGTAGACGAGCATGGCGGCCGTCGACATGAAGCCACCGCCCGAGTGACCGTAGATGCCCACGCGATCGATGTCGATGTAATCATAGCGATCG
>CAUZAE010000055.1:0-17021 GCA_963577685.1 Gemmatimonadales bacterium UBA6960
CAGAGCGAGACGACCCTCTCCAACCCACCCGTTGTGAATGGCGACACACTCCGCTGGCGAACATACGCGGACTACTTCGCGATCCTCGAGGACATCGGCATCCCCATCAACGTGGTCCACGACGTGGGCCTGACGCAGGTGAGACGGGTTGTACTGGGGGATCGGGATGTGCGGCCGAGCCCTGCCGAGATCGAAGAGATGAAGGCCCTCGTGCGGCAAGCCATGGAAGACGGCGCCGTGGGGGTCTCGACGTCACTGATTTATCCCCCAGCGATATACGCGGGCACAGACGAGCTCATCGAGCTGGCCCGCGTGGCAGGCGAGTACGGCGGCGTCTACTTCACGCACATGCGGAACGAGAGCTACGCGGTTCTCGAGGCAATCCGCGAAGCCCTGGAAATCGGTGAGGCCGCCGGGGTCCCGGTCCATATTTATCATCTGAAAGCGGCCGGTCAGGAGAATTGGCCGCTCATGGCGGAAGCCATCTCGCTGGTCGATTCGGCGCGAAGCGCAGGGATGGACGTCACCGCCGACATCTACCCGTATATAAGGAACGGAATCGGCCTCAGCTCGTTCTTGCACCCCAGGCATTACGCCGAGGGGACTAGGGCCTTCCTGGCTACGTTGGACGATCCGGAGCTGCGGCGGGCCCTTCGCGACGAGGTGGAGTCCACGGCCGACTGGGAGAACTGGTACCGGCACGTGGGGATGGAGTGGGACAACGTCCTGATCGTGTCCGCCCCCGCCTCGATCAATTCACGGGTGATCGGTGGGTCTGTGGCCGATGCGGCCGAAGTCTTGGGTACCGATGAGTGGAGCGCCTTCTTCGACCTGGTGAAGGCCGGGGGGGTGAGCGTGAATCCCAAGAGCATGAACGAGGACCAGAAGTGGCAAGCGCTCCGGGCCGAGTGGGTGATGATCGACACGGACGCATCGCCGGTGAACCCGGCCACCAGCGCAAGCTCCCATCCACGGGCCTTCGGTACATTCCCGCGCGTGATCGCCAAGTACGTGCGCGAGGATGGTGTGATCACGCTGGAGGATGCGGTGCGGCGCATGACGTCGCTGGCCGCACACCGCCTCGGGCTTCATGACCGGGGCCTCGTCGTGCCCGGCATGGCCGCCGACTTGGTAATCTTCGACCCGGAGAGAGTGAGGGACAGGGCCGACTTTAGTGATCCCCTGCAGTATTCCGAAGGGATGGACTATGTGCTGGTGAACGGAATCCCGGTGATCGACGACGGGACGCTGGTTGACGCACGTCCCGGAAGGCTCCTGCGACGCGCCGGATCTTGATTGTTCGAGAATGGCTGGACCGCTTTTTCGCCTCCTACTACGTGCGCCGCCTTCAGCGGGAGATCATGGCCGACGTGGCGCCCCTCGTCGGCATGGGTATGATTGTAGGTCTCCTCTTCGGGGCGGCGGCGGCGCGCGCATTCCGGTCCCTCCTCCATGAGGTCTCTCTTGTGGACCCTGGATCGCTTCTGGTAGCCGCCGTCGTTTTAGCGGGTGCCGCGTGTTTGGCCACCTATCTTCCCGCGAGAGAGGTGGCGAAGATCGATCCGGCCCGCACTCTGCACCGAGGGACCTGACCGGCTGGGGCCGGTGACGTATCTTCCTGCTCGGCAATGACCACACAGCGGAGATAGACCATGCCATCCCTTCCGGACAATTGGCTCGGGCTGATCGGCGGCATCGCGATCCTGATCGTGGTGGCGTGGATCGCCGACTGGTTGACGATCCGGGTCCTGCGGGGGACCATCCGGCGGGTAGCCGCTCGCACAAAGTCCACGTGGGACGACCGAGTCATCGAGCGAAATATCTTCGCTCGCCTCGCCCATGCGGTGCCGGCCGTGATCATCTACTACGGGATTGCGCCTGCGCTCCGGGTGAGCCCCACCGAGGTCGCAGCCGCAGGGGACATGGTCGCCCTCGCGGCCGGAGTCCTGCAACGGGTCGCCCTGGCCTACATCGTGCTGACGGCTGCTTTGGCGGCGAGCTCGTTCCTGGACGCCATCAACGACATCTACAACGAGTCCTACTCCCAGGCGAGGAGTCGGCCGATCAAGGGGTACCTCCAGGTCGTGGGCTTGGTGCTCTACATCGCAGCTGGCGTCATCATCGTTTCGGTCCTGGCAGGTCGTTCTCCGGTGGTCTTTCTCTCGGGACTGGGTGCACTCACCGCGGTCCTCATGCTGGTGTTCAAGGACACGATCCTGTCACTCGTGGCGAGCCTGCAGATCATGTCCAACGACATGATCCGGATCGGCGACTGGGTGGAGATGCCGCAAGCGAACGCGGACGGCGACGTGATCGATATCGCGCTGCACATCGTCAAGATCCAGAACTGGGACAAGACGATCTCGACTATCCCCACCAGCAAGTTCATCAGCGAATCGTTCAAGAACTGGCGGGGAATGAGCGATTCGGGGGGTCGCCAGATCAAGCGCTCGCTGCACCTCGACATGTCTTCGATCCGATTCCTGACGGACGAAGAGGTGGAGCGACATTCCCGCCGCGAGGTACTCCGGGATTACATGCGGGGTAAGCGCGATGAGCTCGCCGAGTACACGACCGAAAAGGCAGATATGGACCCCGGTGTGATTCCCGACGTGAGGAGGCTCACCAACGCCGGGACCTTCCGCGCCTATGTTTTCCACTACCTGAAGGCGCACCCCATGATCCACGACGATATGACACTGATCGTCAGGCAGCTCGCGCCGGGTCCCAAGGGCCTTCCGATCCAGATCTATTGCTTCTCGAACGACACCGTGTGGGCCACCTACGAGACGCTGCAGGCGGACATCTTCGACCATCTGATCGCGATCCTTCCGGAGTTCGGGATCCGCGCCTTTCAGGAGCCGTCAGGGGCCGATCTCGATCGGTTGGCTGGGGCTAAAGGGGAAGGGGACCGGCGAAGCTGACCTCGTTCGGGCTGACGCTGCATGTCACCCCCTCCAGAGCCAGCGTGTTAGCGCGGGAGTGCCACGTCCCCGGCTGAGGGCTCTAACCTCACCACGTCCGCGAGCGGTGAGCCTCCCCGATCGGCTTCCAACGCCAGATAGATCAGACCGTCCGGACCCTGCCGCACGTCCCTTACGCGCCCCAGCACACCACCCAACAGTGTCTCCTCGGTCACCGCACTCCCGCTGGAGAGTGACACGCGAGCAACCTGCTCTCCTACCAGACCACCGACGAACGCGCTGCCCTTCCACCATGGGAAGCGATCGCCCGCATAGAACATGAGGCCCGACGTACCGATGGAGGGAAGCCAGACGAATCGAGGCGACTCCATCCCCGACCTCTCTGTCTCCGGCGTAATGATGCGCCCGTCGTAGTTGATCCCGAACGACACGACCGGCCAACCGTAGTTGCGCCCGCTCACGATCAGGTTCAGCTCGTCGCCTCCGCGGGGACCGTGCTCGTTCGACCAGACCTCACCCGTCTGGGGGTGTATGGTGAGCCCCTGCAGGTTGCGGTGTCCGTAACTCCAGATCTCGGGAAGGGCGTCGTCACGACCGACGAAAGGATTGTCCACTGGGACGCTTCCGTCGTCGTGCAAACGCACGATCGTCCCCATGTGGTTCGTGAGGTCCTGCGCGGGATGGTCGGCCAAGAGGTCGGGGTCGAGCATGCGATCGCCCACCGTAAGGAACAGGTAACCGTCGTGGTCGAACGCCATTCGGCCGGAGAAGTGGTTGTTGTTGTCCCCCCAAGCGTCCGACTCGAAGACTTCCTCCACGTCGACGACACGATCACCCTCGAGCCGTCCCCGTACGACGGTAGTCGTGCCCATGGAAGCGTCTCCGTTGGGCTTCCCGTAACTCAGGTACAACAGCCGGTTCGTAGCGAAGTCCCGATGCGGCACCACGTCCATGAACCCGCCCTGACCCTCCTCACGATAGACGGCGGGCCAGCCGGTGATCGGGCTAGGGTCGAGCACGCCGTCCCGGAGGATCCTCAGGCGCCCGGACCGCTCGACGACGAGCATGTCGCCGTTGGGTAGCCAAGCCATCGACCAGGGGTATTCCAGATCCTCGGCCACGGTCACCACACGGAAATTGTGGCGAGCGGTCTCCTGTACTTCGACCCCGCTGGCCCGGTCTGGTCGGGCCGCGGACGTCTGTCCGACAGCGGATGTGGCGGGGACAAGGAGACCGATGATCGAGACCGTGAAGACGTGCCCGATCTGAACAGCGCTCCGGATACTCCGCATCTGAACAGGGTGGCAAATGCCCTTAGACAGGCTCTCGCAGCGGCTGATGCGGGAAAATCGCATGATCCCTTCCTGGACGGAGTCTCGAATTCGGACGCGCCCAAGGTATCGATCTGAAGGGCGGAACGATATCGCGCCCCTCCCGTGGACTACTCCGCCTTCAACACCTTGACGGGGTCCACCCTCGTCGCACGCAGTGCCGGGACGGCGCTCGCGAGCGCCGCTGCCGCCGCGAGTATCAATGCGACCGATGTGTAGGTGATCGGGTCGAAAGCGGTGACGCCGAAGAGCAGGCTCTCCATCAGGCTCATCAGCCCGAACGCTCCCAGGGCCCCCACAACCAGTCCAACGGCGACCAGTGACAGACTTCGGCCCTCGGCCCGAAGATCGCGTTTAGCGACAACGGACCCGCCGACAACACCCCGAACCGGAAGAGCAACGGGACCTCGATGTACGTCAGGTCGAAGAGCGTCGGTACTCCGCCGATGGTGCGCTCGAGTCCCTTCTCCGAAAAGTTCGCGCCGATGCTGAAGCTAAAATCTCCGGCGACTGGAAAGACGAGGCTCATTCCGACGTTCATCCCGACCTCTCGAGTGGTGTTCACCACGGCGCCAACGCCGATGGGAGACCGGTTCATCCCGGTTCTCAGCTCTAGGATCGGAAGAAGCGCGCCACTTGAGGAGTAGCGGCTGATTTGGCCACTCAATGGCACGACCGTGAGGGCGAGTGCCAGAGCGACGGCATATAACCTTCGTGACATCATCTGTCTCCTGCATAATGAGTTGGAGCTTTCCATCTCAAGCCCTATCTCAACGGTATTTATGCCGAAGATTTGCCGCAACGATCATGTTTTGGGGTGGAAATGTAGCGCTCGACATTTGAGCAAGGGTTGGCTTATTAGCTCACCTCTATGGGCGTTCCTCCGACGTGCGACCCGTGATCGTTGATTTTTCCCCACGATCCTGCCTAGCTTAGAAAACGAATGTTTCCCCAGGAGACCAGGGCGGGGAATCATGCGCCGATTCGACACCAATCGCACGGGTCCTCCGTGTCAGCCAATGAGGTGGTAAATGCGCGCCCAACTGCCGATCAAGCTCCGGAGAGGCAGCCTCTTTCTTTGTCTCGCATGCCTCTCGGCGTGTGATCTGCCCACAGAATCTCCGATTTTCGAGACTCGTTGGACTTTTCCCATCGAGGGGACGGGGACCACAATAGCGGTCGCGGAACTTCTTCCTTCCTCCGTCACGATCTCGGGCGGGGAATTCCAGGTGGCTGTCGATCCGTTCTCCTTCGTCGAGACCCTGGGTGGCCTTTGCTCCATCTGCGCGGAGGTCAATGGGCTCACGGTGCCCAAGCCGCAGTTCCAGTTTGCTTTCAGCGATGTCACGTCTCTGCCGGCGGACGTGGAGTCCGTCAACCTGTCGACGGGGTCGCTCACCGTTCGCGTCACGAACAATCTCGGGTTCGATCCGATTCGACCGGGCGTCGGTGTCACCGGAACGCTGACGATCACCGTATATGACGCGACGATCGGAGGGCGACAGCTCGACCAGGTCATACTGGACGGTACCGTCGACGCGCTGCCAAACGGAACCGCCGTGGACGTGCCGGTCAGTCTGGCTGCGGGGGTCGTGAGTTCCACGATCGTCGCTGTCGTGGCTGTGGATTCTCCGTTAGGAGACCCCGTCCTGGTCGACACTGGCGCGCAGTTGAACATTGGCGTGACCTTCGGGGTGATAGCGGCGACATCCGCCACGATCGACGCGTCGGGTCAAGTGATTGCCATCGATCAGGTCGCCATGGACGTGGAGAAGATCGACAGCGATATCGTCGAAAACATCGTGAGCGGAGCCGTGGTCCTGGACATCACGAATCCGTTCGGCGTCGCCCTGAACGTCACAATCGACATCGGGGGCCCGACGATACAAACGATCAGCAAGGCCGTGAGTATTACGAGTGACGCGACCTCGCAAGCGAGGTTGGAGTACACCTCGCTTGAATTGCAGACCTTCCTGGGACAGATGGGCGTCACCATCGGAGGGTCGGGAACGGTGGACGCCGGCGCGGGCTCGGCCGTAGTCACCCCCCTTCAAGTCGCGGTGATCGACACGAGCGTGGACGCTGTTGTGGAGATCGGACGATGAAGACGGAGAGGAGTATGCCAGAGAGTAAGGAAACTCGGACGATCCATTCAGGGCTCCTGTTGTCGCTTGCATTGATTGCCCTGCTGGCAGGGAGCGCAAGCGCCCAGCTTCCCTCGGCGAGCCCTGCGGTTTTGGGCACGGGCAACAACTATACCGCCCTCGCAAGGGGCTTTACGGCCATCGGCCTGAATCCGGCAGGCTTGGGTATGCCGGACAATCCCGGATTCTCATTGGCGCTGGTGCCGGTTCAGGTCCGCCTGGGAGTCGCTCCGCTCACTTTGACGGACATCTTGGACGTAGAAGGTGAGGTTGTTTCGGTGGCGACCAAGACCGACTGGCTCAATCGGATCACGGAAGCGGGGGGCCTGAGTACACGTGCTGGCTTCGACGCCACGGCGCTGGCGCTTACCGCTGGCCGGGTCGGATTCCAGATCTCGACCGTGGGACAGGCAAACGCCAATTTGAGCCCCGATGCGCTCGAGCTCGTCCTCTTCGGGAACGCAGGCCTAAACGGTACCCCTCGGGATCTCACTCTGGACGGAACAAGAGTCGACGGTTGGGCGGCAACGACGGCGGCGCTCTCCTTCGGGACGCCGGTCGGGAGCGTTATAGGTCAGAACTTCGCCGTTGGAATGACGGTGAAATACACGGTGGGCCACGTAATGGCGCTTGCGCGGGATTCGGGAAGCATCATCCGGAGCAGTCCAGTCGAGCTCGACGTGAGGTTTCCGTCCATCGGCTCGGGAGACGACCTGGAGGCGGATAACGGAACCGGCCTCGGTTTGGATGTGGGCGGTGCCTGGGAGAACGACAAATGGGCGTTCGGCGTCGCGATCCAAAACGTCTTCAACACGTTCGAGTGGGATCTGGACGGCTTCGTCTACCGGTCAGGGGAGGTGATGGTCAACGATACCCTGACCGCGTCGGACGACTTCGACCTCAAACAACCGATCACGAATGCTCCGACTGCCCTCACAGAGGAGGCGTTGGGCCAGAGCTTCAAGCCCGTGTTCGCGGTGGGAGCTGCGTACCGAGCCACCGGCAAGCTCACGCTCATGGCCGACGCTCGACAAGATACGGGAGACGCTCTCGTCACCGTTGAAAAGTCACACTTGGGCGTGGGCTTGGAGTTCCGCCCCCTAGGGATGTTGCCCCTCCGGGGTGGTATCTCCCGGGTGTCGGGTGGAGGGACGCAGTTCTCCGCGGGCCTGGGGCTAATCTTGGGTCCGTTGAACTTGTCGGCCGGCATCCTTACCGAGGCTGGCTCTAAGGGCGAATATGCTGTGGGGACCTTTGCCCTGTCCTTCGGTCATCATTGATCCTTCTCCCGTCGATGTAGCCATCATCGGTGGGGGCCCGGCGGGAGCGGCGGCGGCCTGCTTGCTCACTAGGTGGGGGCACTCGGTCTCGGTACTCACGAGACCCGGTGCCTCCTCTTCTGCTTTAGGGGAGTCCCTTCCACCGAGCACCCGGAAACTCCTCGAACGTATCGGTTTCCTGTCGGCCGTTGACGAGGCCGGGTTTGTTCGTAGCCGGGGTCATACCGTGTGGTGGGGGGAATCTCAGGAACGTGTCGAAGAGTTCTCCTCGGACAACACCGGTTATCAGGTGTTTCGGCGCGATTTGGATCGCGTCCTCCTCGACGCGGCGATCGCGGAAGGGGCACGAGTGCAGGAAGGCGCTGTCGTGAAGCACGTGGAGCTCGGCCAGAACGCGCATCATGTCGCCTTTGTGAAGGATGATTCACCCCTCGACCTAAGGGCTCGGTGGGTCTTGGATTGCTCCGGGCGCTCGGGCGTGGTAGCGCGACGCGAATACCGCTGCCGGGAAGAAGGACGCAACACGGTCGCTCTCGTGGGCCTCTGGCGGCGTTCCGCGGGATGGAACGTCCCAGACCCAACGCATACGCTGGTAGAGAGCTTTACGGACGGGTGGGCTTGGTCGGTCCCCGTGGACGACGAGCAGAGGTATTTCACGGTGATGATCGATCCCCGAGTCACGGACATGGAGCGCGGGAAGGATCTCGCGTCTACCTACCGGTCGGAGATGAGGAAGGCGAAGCGCCTCGACGCACTCGTGGCTGGCGAGAGAATGGAGAGTGCTCCCTGGGCCTGCAGTGCGTCCATGTATTCGGCGAGCCGCTATAGCGACGAGCGCCTTCTTCTCGTGGGGGACGCCGCTTCCTTCCTGGACCCCATCTCTTCGTTCGGAGTGAAGAAGGCCCTTGCGTCCGGTTGGCGGGCGGCCGTCGTCGTGCACACGTGCCTGAATAATCCGGACATGGAGACCGCCTCTCTCGACCTTCACGAAACGCGGGAGCGACAGATCTACGCCAGTTATCTCAACAAGTCGGCCGAAGTCTTCGGTATGGCCGGTGCCGTCCATCGGCATCCATTTTGGACGGCTCGCTCGGCCACCGAGGGGGACCACGACGAGGTGGACGAGGATGGTCAGCTAGACATCGCGGTTCTGCGGACAGACCCGGGCGTGCTCTCGGCGTTCGATTGGCTTCGCCGGAGTCCGTCCATCGCGCTGGGTTCCGGTCCCGGAGTCACCGTCGTCGAACGCCCAACGATCGTGGGTCACGACGTACGGCTCGAGGAGCGCGTCGCGACACCCGAAATGCCTTCCGGGATACGCTACCTTCGGGACGTGGATGTGAAGCACCTGCTCGACCTGTCGCCCGAGAGCGCCCAGGTGCCCGACCTGTTCGAGGCGTACTGCCGATCCACGACTCCCGTGATCTTGCCCAACTTCCTGGGGGCACTCTCGGTGATGCTGGCCAAAGGGATCCTCGTGGACCGGGAGGCCGGCGGCCCGGCGTTCGGTTGAGCATTGGCGCGACCGGCCGTTCCAGATTATCGTTACCGCCGTCTTTAAAGGCATTCTCCCATCCATGAGACGGACGCCAGCGGACAGGGTCGGGTATGACGAGATTTTCAGGCGCATTCATTCCGTGCATGACCGGGCTGATCACCGTGGCCGGACTGTTCGCCGTCCCAGCCCCGGGCTCGGGTCAACGTAGCGTTGACGAGGATTCCGTTGGGATCCCTATAGAGAATGACCTGGTCGTCAGTAGTTGCGTCTCGTGCCATGCGAGGGACGAGGCAGGTCGCATGACCCGTCTCTCATACGTCCGCAAGACGCCCGAGGGATGGCAGACGTCGATCCGGAGGATGGTTTCCTTAAACGGCGTCGATATCGACCCGGCGTCGGCTCGGCAGATCGTCCGTTACCTCGCGGACAATCACGGAATCGCTCCCGAAGAGCTGCGTCCTGGCCTGTTTGAGGTAGAGCGCCGCATGCTCGACTACGATTACGAGGCCGACGACGACACGGAAACGACCTGCATCCAGTGTCATTCCATGGGTCGAGTGATCACGCAGCGGCGGACCGGCGAGGAGTGGGGTCTGCTCCTCGCGATGCACAGAGGCTACTACCCTTACGTCGATTTCCAGGCGTTTCGGTACAGTGGCCCGGCACCGGGCAGTCCCGACGCCCCGGAGGATATGCGGCATCCCATGGACAAAGCCATCGAGCATCTTTCGGAGGCTTTTCCGCTCCAGACGGCCGAATGGACCGAATGGGCGGCATCGATGCGGCCAGCCCGCCTCACCGGGACATGGGCCGTCTCGGCTACTCAACTCGGTTATGGGCGCCTGTTCGGCGAAGTCGTGATTGAGCCGGCGGGCGCAACTGGTGGTGAATTCTCGACGAGGGCCACCCTGACCTATGCGCGTTCGGGGGAGGGGGTCACCCGCCAGGGTACGTCGGTCGTGTACACAGGCTACCAGTGGCGAGGTCGCTCCGCGCTTGGCGGAGGAGATGATCCATTGCGTGAAGTAATGCTGGTAGAGCGTGACTGGCAAATGATTTCCGGACGGTGGTTTGCCGGCGACTACGACGAGTTCGGGCTCGACGTTCAGCTCCAACGTATGGGGAGCGATCCCATCGTCCTTGGGATGGAGCCTCGCGCTCTGCGAAGGGGACCCGGTGAGCAACATGTCGAGGTCTTCGGCTCAAACCTTCCTGAGTTTCTGGCTACGCAGGATGTGGATCTCGGTCCCGGCGTCACGGTGCACCGCGTGCTGGAGTCCGATAGGAATTCGGCCACGATACAGATTCGAGTGGACGCCGATGCAGTGGTCGGTCCTCGGGATATTTTCGTGGCGGGCGCAAGCCGCTCGGAGGGCGGCTTCGTCTACGATGAGGCCACATCGATACGGTTGAACCCCGAGTGGGGGATGGCGCGAGTGGGTGGAGCCCGCATGCCCAAGGGGTATGTTCAGTTCGAGGCGAGGGCGTTCCATGAGGGGCCGGACGGGCGAGTCGGCACGGATGATGACGTCGACCTCGGGATCGTCGACGCATCGTGGAGACTCGAGGAGTACTCGGCCACGTTCGACGACGACGACATCGCGTTCGTGGGCGAGCTCGACCGAAACACGGGCCTCTTTACGCCCGCCGCAGACGGTCCCAATCCAGAACGAAGTGGCGACCGAAACAACATCGGTGACGTCTGGGTCGTGGCGGATTATATGCCACCTGGAGCTTCCAGTGGGCGGCCACTCCGAGCGCGCTCACATCTTATCGTTACCGTGCCTCTCTACATGAGGTGGGACCCCTGGGGAGACATCCCATGACCATGCTAGGATTGCGAGAGTTCCATCCATTCGAAGCGGCAGGGGAACGCTTTCTCTACATGGTTCCCAGCGCCGGGGTATTTCATATCGACGAGGCCTCGTATGACGTACTCAGGGCGCTCGAGGGGGGGGCGAAGAGTCCCGAAGAACTCACTGCGGCGCTGGCTGAGGTCTACGCCGCGGAAGACATCGCACACGCGCTCACCGAGCTTCACGACATCCGTGCCATCGGCGACGTCCGGATGCCCCCCGAGCGTCCGCTTCCCGTGCTCCCTCCCGAGGACTTTCCGCTCACGACAATGGTCCTGAACGTCACGAACAAGTGTAACCTCGCGTGCACGTACTGCTACGAGTACGGAGAGGACAAGATCGTCGACACGGAGTTTGGCTCGAAGCCCAAGTTCATGAGTGAAGAGACGGCCCGCGAATCCGTCGATTTCATGCTCAAGGAGTCGGGAAGTAACGCCGTCGCCAACCTGACTTTTTTTGGAGGTGAGACCCTTCTCAACTTCAAGGTCCTCAAGAAGACGCTTGCGTACGCCCAGGAACAGGCCGCCGTCCTCGGCAAGCAGGTCCGGTTCAGCCTCACGACCAACGCGACCCTACTACGGCCTGAGATCATCGAGTGGCTCGTGGCCAACGAAGTAGGGGTGACCATATCGATCGACGGACCCAAGGAGTCTCAGGACGAGTTTCGGGTCTTCAAGAACGGGATGGGTAGCTACGAGGTCATGCTACCGAAGATTAAAGAGCTGCTGAAGCATCATGCCGCGCATTACATCGGGGCGCGGGTCACGTTGACCCGGCAAAACATGGACGTCGTGAGCATCTTCCGGCATCTGACGGAGGAGCTCGGCTTCGGCTCCGTAGGTTTCGCGCCGGTGACGACCGCAGACGGACGGGACTACGCCATCGAGGGTGAGGGTTTCGAGGCGATGCTGGCTCAGTTCCAGGAGCTCGCCGAAGAATTCAAGACGGCGGCGCTGGAAAACCGGCATCATGGCTTTTCAAACCTCAATGAGACGCTCGAGGAGATCCACAAGGGGATGAGCAAGGCGTTTCCGTGCGGCGCCGGGCTGGGGCTGGTGGGTGTCGCGACAGACGGTGACGTAGCTCTGTGCCATCGGTTTGCAGGATCGGATGACCACAAGATCGGATCTGTCCAAGAGGGGATCGACAAGACTCTACAGTCCAGATTCCTGGACACACACCATATCGCCCATAAGACCGACTGCCATAGCTGCTGGGCGCGTCCCCTGTGTGCCGGGGGTTGTTACCACGAGGCGAATACGAGGTACGGAACCACTGCGGCGCCCAATCTCCACTATTGCGACTGGATTCGGACCTGGACCGATACCTGCTTGCGCGTCTATGGTGAGATTGCGGCTGAGAATCCGGATTATCTGAAGCGTTACGATAGAGAGGCCCAGGTCTCTGCCTGAGGAGGAAAGACAGACGTGAAGCACATCACTGCGGTCAACCGTAAAGCGGCTCGCATCGAGGAATTTGCGCGACACGAGCGCGAGACAAGGTCCGCCTCTGCCGATGGAGAGGCGGACGTGGTAGCGCTCGAGAGCCGGCAGCCTGGGGGCCCACACATCCCTCTCGGGTGCTCGCTCGTTTTCGCCCCGGGGTGGGAGGTGGATTCCAGCGGGGGAACGGCCGGGCTTTGTGCGCCCGTGGAACGAGACCTGTTCGATTGCCACAACGGTTGCTTCTGGCCCGTCCAGGTCCCGGACCACCTGAACCATTCCCCGGACTGGACGTCGAAGTGTGCTATCGCTCAGCAGGATTGGCGCAAACTCGACCTGATCTTTCCGTGATGGCTCTATTCGTACGAGGGAGGATTCGAAGCGCGTTTTTGTTGGGGTTGGCGACGTCAGGGGTGGTTTCCCTGGCCGCTCCCCGGTCTGGTGAGGCGCAGTCCGGCCCTGATGGAACGTTCTATATCAGTACGTATACCGACCAGATCCGGGTGCTCGACGAACGCACGCTCGAGGTCGTCGATCTGATCCAGACCCGCAACGGAATTGCGGGCCGTTTCGTCGTGTCGCACGACCGTCAGCGCCTTTATGTGTCGGACGCAATCGGGGAGAATATCGAGGTCATCGACTTCGCGGAGCGCCGTTCCATCGACAGCTTTACGCTCAGCCGTGGTAGCGATCAGTTCCGCTTCAGAAGTTTCGACGTGAATCCGCAGGAGACCTACGCGCTGATCATCGGCAAGACGACCACGAAGCTCGTAGATCGTTTCGAGGTTGGCTCTTCCGTCATCATTCAATACGATCTCATAAATCACGAAATCATGGACACGATTCCGTGGCCGGGTGACCATGAGCGCGAGTCCGCGAGCTTCATGTTTTCGCCAGACGGCGAACTGGTGTACTACTCGGCCGAAGACATGATCGTGCTCGACTCGGAGACGTTCACGGAAGTGGATCGCTGGGAGATTTCACGTGAGCTCGAGCCCGGTCTAGGACGTGTCAGGCCCGGTTTTACCACGAGTTACTACGAGGAGCCGGGGATCTTCACTGGACTCGTCCGGATGACGGATCCGATCAACAACCGTCGCATGATGGGTCTCGTACGGGTGAACCTGGCCGAGAAGGACATGGAATTTCGTACGCTCGGCCCGAGTCAGCCCGTCGGTCGCTTCGTGCTTGCTCCGGGAGGTGAAAGAGCCTGGGGCCGTTACTCCGAGGTGGGCCGTTACGAATTCTGGACTTTCGACCTGGAGAACGGTCGGGTTTCGGAACGACTCGAATTTCCCGGACGTCCCCGCATGGGCCTGTTGTCCAGTACGGACGGCGAGTTGCTTTACATTCATGTGGCGGGCAACACGATCGACGTATACGACTCCGAGACCTTCGAACACCTCAGGACGGTGGACGTCGGTGGTGACATGCGAGGCCTCGTCCTCATCCCGGGCTCAGGCGCCCCGTAGCCAAGTCCTTCAGGTTTCGAAAGACGTTGGAGAGGCGGCCGGAGAGCGACACGATGGTTAAAGAGCTGTCGGCTCTGAGGCTCCTCCTCGGCTACGTCGCTCCATATTGGCGACGGCTGGTGCCCGTCCTGCTGCTCAGCCTGTTAGGGACACTTCTTTCTCTTTTTATCCCCTACCTCTCGAAGCTTTTGGTCGATTCGGCGTTCCTTGGTGGGGATATGGGTGCCCTGGTGCGTATCGTGGGGGCTTTTGTGGCTATCACCCTCGTGTCGTTCGCCCTCAACGTGATTAGCGGAATGCGCTACACAAGGGTATCGGCCGACGTTCTTTTCGATATGCGTAGAGAGCTCTACGTGCATCTACAAAGCCTCTCTCCTCGTTTTTACTCCGAGACCTCTCTCGGTGAAATAGTCTCCCGCATCAACAGCGACATCTCAGAGATCCAGCGAGTGGCCTCGGAAACTGCCCTGGCCCCAATCGGCAACGTTCTGTTCCTGATAGGAACGGTGGTGATGCTTGCCTGGCTCGACGCACGGCTCTTTGCCGTGTCCCTCGTCATGGTGCCCCCCAGCCTTTGGGCGCTCATTCACTACCGACGCCGGTTGGAGGTCAGCGTCGCCCAGCTACGGCGAAACAGCACGGACATCGGGACCTTCCTCATCGAGACCATTCAGGGCATGAAGCTCGTGGTCGCCTCGAACGCCCAGGGTCGCGAGGTCGAACGATTCGGTCGTAAGAACGACACGTTCGTCGAGTCGCTCATGTCCATGCGTCTCCTCACTTACCTGTCCGGCGGGTTTCCCGGCCTGATCCTGTCGGGGGGCACGGCCATCGTATTCCTCTACGGGGGCGCCCGCGTCATCGCGGGTACCATCACGCTGGGCACGTTCGTGGCCTTCATGGCCTACCAGATGCGCCTGCTTTCGCCGGTGCAGGGGCTTATGGGACTGTGGGCCAATTTCGCGACCGCGAAGGTATCGTTGGGGCGAGTCCACGAGATTTTGGATGTGGAGCCCGAGGTGAGCGAGCGACCCGACCCCGTCGCGCTGCCCGTCGTTCACGGGTCTGTGACCTTCGAGGGCGTCACCTTCACATTCGGCCGAGGTGGCTGCGTGCTCGAGGACGTGAGCTTCCAAGTCAGGCCAGGTGAGATATTGGCGGTCGCGGGTGCGAGCGGAAGTGGGAAGTCTACCATCGCGGACCTCCTCGCTCGACACTTCGATCCGGATGCGGGATGTATTTCTTTGGATGGCGTAGACCTGAAAGATATCTCGCTTACGGATTTGCGCCGCCAGATCGTGACGGTGAATCAGGAACCGTTCGTCTTTCATGCCTCGATTGCCGAGAACATCCTTTATGCTCGCCCAGAGGCGTCGCCGAACGATGTGGCCGAGGTGGCTCGAGCGGCCGGCCTGGATGATTTTCTCTCCGGGCTTCCGCAGGGGCTGGATACTACGGTGGGTGAGCGCGGACTCGCGATGTCAGCGGGGGAGCGACAACGAATCGCCATAGCTCGCGCACTTCTGGCCGACCCCGCGATCCTGGTGCTGGACGAAGCGACTGCCGCTCTGGATCCGGCCACTCAGGCTGAGGTCATCCGTGGCTATGAAGCCGCCATGAGAAATCGCACGACCATTCTGATCAGCCATCGCCTGGAGCTTGTGGAGCGAGCCGACCGTGTGGTGGTTATCGAGGGATCACGCGTCGTCCAGGAGGGCACTCCTCAGGAGTTGAGGGAAGTTCGTGGCCCGTTTTTGGAACTGTTCGGTGCCCGCGCTGACGTACGTACGGCTGGGCACGTGAAGGCTCCACAGTGACGGATCTCGTCGACACCGGGCGGAGCGTTCCGGTGGATATTCGGGTCGGCCCCGGGCACGCAGCCCTGGCCGGACGCACGGGACGTGGAGTGGTCGTGGCGGTAATCGACAGCGGCGTTCATTCGGATCATCCCCATGTCGGGGGAGTGGCCGGCGGTGTGGCGTTCGAGCAGGACGGTGAAACTCATCAGGACTACACGGACCGCATGGGTCATGGCACCGCAGTCACAGCAGCGATTCGGGAGAAGGCTCCCGACGCGGAGATCTACGCTGTGAAGGTCTTTGGCCGGAAGTTGTCCACCTCGACCGGTGTACTCGTCCGGGCTATCGATTGGGCGACGGAGAAAGGTGCCAGACTGATCAATCTCAGCCTCGGGACCCCGAAGGCCGAACATGAGCTCACTCTATGGGCCTGTGTTCAGAGAGCGACGGATCGAGGAGCTGTGATCGTCTCTCCTAGAGAATACGACGAGCGCTCCTGGCTTCCGGGAAAGATCGAGGGAGTTGCCGGTACCATCCTAGATTGGACGTGCGAGCGGGAGGAAATCCGGATGTCTCGACGGCCCGGTGGATCGATCGTTATGTTCGCATCTGGGTACCCTCGGCCCATTCCAGGGTCCTCCCCGGCTCGGAACCTCAAGGGAGTGAGCTTCAGTGCTGCCAACGTGACGGGTATTCTTGCAGGCGTGATGCAGGGTCGGCCCCAACTACGATCTCCAACCGACGTTTGGAAGTTCGCAAGTATCCATCAACCTCTTGATCAGCCATGACGTCATCTGCGAACCAAGCGGAATCCAAGGACCGGAGTGAAGGCGACGGATCGCAGCAACTGAGACCTCCAGTGGCGGCGATCGGCATCGTGGGCGCTCTGTTGATCCTGGCAGCCATATTCGTCGCGTCGAGCCTCGGCCGACCCGAGTTGGAATGGTATGCCGTATCGGCTTCGGACCCTCACGAGGCGGGGGACAGCCTCGTTGGTCCGATGGTGTACACGATCGACGGAAGAGGGGACGGCCTCACGTTTTTCGACTTCTCGAGCGGCTCGGTGGTAGAGGAGCCGGACCCTCTGGGATGGGACCTGGCCTTTCATCGATTCACCGTTCTTGCGAATGGTGGTGTTGGATTCGCGGGAGTTGGGGGGATCCGTGCTCTGGGCCCCATCTCCTTCGACTCGATCACCTCGGTCCCCGCCGATGGATACTCGGTGAACCAAGAGACTCCGGAGCCGTCCAATCCGGCGATGATCAAATGGTATGA
>CAUZAE010000056.1:0-16762 GCA_963577685.1 Gemmatimonadales bacterium UBA6960
GGGCGGGGCTGCGATAGCTCCACGGCCTCACGGGTCGCTCGTATCACGTCGATCTGCACTTGGTCGAGCGGGCCCTGGATCAAGGCACCGGACGCTCGTATGTGTCCCCCGCCGCCAAAACGCCGGGCCAAAGTGTTGACGTCCACTTCGCCATTGGACCGAAACGAGACCTTGATCCCCTTTCTGGCGATCGTTCGGAAAAGCAAGCCCACTTCCACGCCCTCTATCGAGCGCGGATAGTCCACGAATCCTTCAAGGTCATCGGGCCCCGCCCCGAAGGCCACGTATTCATCATTCGGCACGGTCATCCATGCCACCCCCGACTTCTCGTCCACTTCAAGGGATGCGAGTGCGCTCTGGAGGAGTCGTATCCTGCGCCGCGGAGAGGTTCCATAGACGCGACGATGCGTCTCGTAGGGACTCACTCCACGGTCAACCAGTTCAGCGACGATGTGAAGACAAGTGGCGGTCGTGTTACTGAAGCGAAACCCTCCGGTGTCGGTCAGTATGGAGACATAGATCGGAAGATCGGCATCTTTGGGCCAAGGTCCCCCGGCCCGGTGCATCAGGTCGAACACCAACTCTCCCGTGGCTGCAGCCGACGTGTCCCGGAAAGCGACACCCTCAAAGGGGCGATCACCGGTGGGATGATGATCGATGACAACCGTCTCAAGACCCTCGATAAGCGGTCTAACCCGTCCGATTCTCGGGATCTCCCCCGTATCGAGCACGACCGCGACATCTCCAGCGTCGCAAACCTCACGGGCCTCGTCGGACTTAGCGTCCACGACCCACGAGTCATCGGGCACCAGAAACCGAAGAGACTGGGGAATCGGCGTCGGGTTTACGATGAAGGCCTCGGTCCCCCGTGCACGGAGCCAAGCGCACAACGCCACCTCGGATCCACATCCGTCACCGTCGGAGTTGATGTGGGTCGTAAGAATCGCAGTCTCTTTGCCATTGAGGACCGCCAGGACCTTGTCGATCGCATTGAATCTCCCCTGCCGAGGTTCATAGGTCATCGTAACTCGCCCGATCCGCCCGGAAGGCGTTTGTGTATTTTTGCCCAAGTCGACGCCAGATGCACCGACCACGGGGTAGTGGTCCCCCGAATTCTTGCGCCCTCGAGAGCCGCCAATAGAGCCTTCGGCTCATTGGCATGCTCCTCGACCTCAACGTAGGCGCCCGCCACTTCTCCTACCGTGTGTGCGTCCGAACCGGCCCCCCTGGCCTTGGACCACCGAGCCGCCAGTGCCTCGGCCGGCTCGTTGAGGTTGCCCGGATGCAGTCGACCGTTGAAGACCTCGACAATGTCGAGGAGTGGAGCGAGCTCCTCGGCGTACCGCCCCGAAGCCCCCTTCCCGCGCGCATACGGATGCGGCAGATAGACGAGGCCACCTTGCTCCCTGATGCGCCTGCAGACCTCCCGAGCCGGCGTCCCCCGGGGAATGACCTCTTCGAGATACAGCCCGATCACGTCGACACCCTCAGCAGTCTTGACCTCTTCCCCAGGGATGATCGAATCGGGAAACTCCGCGGCCAAGGCGAGAGCCCCGTCGAGACGATCATGATCGGTGATCGCAATGCGTTGCACACCTCGTGCCCTCGCCGCAGCCAGAACCAACTTCGGATCCGAGAGACAGTCGAAGGAGGTGCGAGTGTGCATGTGCATGTCGATGCGGAGGCGCCCCGGCGCTGGATCTTTCCTTGGCACGGCCTCCCTTCTGACCCGCGCAAGAAGGTCGAGGGCCTCCTCCTCCAACTCCTGCAGCCCATCGTCATTCTGAAGTACATAGCTGGCACGCATCCGTTTATCAGAAGGGTCCATCTGCGCCGCCATGATACGTCGAGCATGCTCCTCCGCCAGGCCCCGCTCATCTTTGAGCCTGGCAAACCGCGTCTCCTCCGACCCGTCGACGAACACGGAGACATCGAAGTCACCCTCGAGGCCCGCTTCGAACAGGAGTGGAACTTCGCACACCGTGAGCGAAGACTGAGAGGCCGCGTGCTTCCTCATCCAGCGATCCCGAAGAACCCAGATACGGGGATGGAGGATGCCTTCGAGCCGGTGACGGCTCTCGTCGTCCGAGAAGATCAAGTCAGAGAGGGCCGCTCGATCGAGCGATCCGTCCTGTCGAAGGATCCCGCGTCCGAATTCGCTTACGACCGCCTCCAACCCCGGGGTACCCGGCCTCACCACGTCCCGTGCGAGCTCATCCGAATCGAGTACGGGAATCCCCGCCTCGGCCCAGATTGCGGCTACGGTCGACTTGCCGGATGCGATGTTGCCCGTCAACCCGAGGGACAACTGGCCGGACGGGCCTACCATCCGCAGGAGGAAACGCTTCAAAAGCACGAGACTCACCAGGAAGGCCGTACCCACCAGGAGTGCCCCTTCGAAGCCCACGGAGGCCAACCCTAACTGCCAGCCGCGCGTGCCCGTGTAGGCGATTCCCAGCGCCACGACAGCCCAGGCCGTCACGCCGAGCAGATCGAACACGAGAAAGCGGCGATACCCCAAAGCGGTGGAACCGGCCACGGGGGGCATGAGGGTCCGAACAAAGGGAATGGCACGCGCCAGGGTCACCGCGAAGATGGGATGTCGGTCGAAGAGAACAGAAGCTCGGTCCTGATGGCGACGGGCACTTCGCGCCAGTCGCCCCTTGCCTCGGAGGACGCGGCGGCCACCCCACCGACCGACAAAAAACCCCACGGAGTCGCCCACAGCCGCCCCCACTACCGCCGCGACGACCACGGACCCGAAGGAGAAATGTCCCTCCAGCGCGAATGCGGTGGCGACGATGATGGTCGGCTCGGCCGGCAGAATCAGTCCGAGGAGAAGGGCCGTCTCCATCATGGCCATACCCCCGACCAGCCAGGGTCCGTACACGGCGAGAGTCGCGCCAATCCAGTCGATCACGAAACGACCAAATCCACGACCGTAGCGAGTCCACTTCTATGGGCCCGCCGCAGAGAGTTGTCTCTAGTAGGGTCGCTGCGCCGTGACGACGAGGTCGTCACTGCTACCCCGCTCACTGTCCGGACCGTAGGATCGGATCCGGAATGAGTCGGCCCACGCCTGGTAGGTGTAGATCCTTCCCCACGGGTCTGTAGCCGCATCTCCAGTGAAGTTGACCGTCAACCAATTGTTCCAGTCCCGCGTAAGCGGAATACTGTACGTTTCCCGCGCTTCCCTTCGCACCGACCGAGATATCGCATCTATCTCCCTCTCAGCGGACCAGAGGAGATAGGGGTTCAGAATCGGCATCGCCTCCTCGACGATCATCTGGCGACTACCGGGAAAATATAACGCGGCGACAAGGCCCAAGATAATTAGGAGTATCAACTTGGTAATGCGGTCGCCTTCACCTTCATTCTCCGGCGCATCGCACTACCCCAGCGGATATACCGCTCGAACTCGTGGGTCGGAGGGATGACATTGGGGTCGCCGTATGCGGTCTCCAGGCGCCATCTCACGTAATCCCTTGGCGGTATCGGTAGGAATGGAGGCCGTCGGAACCATCCATTCGCCCGAAAGGCCCACGCCGTGCCGAGTATCGCCGGGATGAGCAACGGTCTTCGTACCGCCGCCAACGTCAACCGAATGTATGCGGATCCCATAATTAGCCTCAGCGACTCGACAAGCCGGAAACATTTGTATCCGTGAAATCTACGGGAGCCCTCCTGCTAATTCAACGTCCTTTCAGACGTGGCCTCTAGCGACCCATCCCGCTAGCGTACCTTCCGCCCACCTACCGGAGAGCGCCGTGCCCAACCGTCTCGTTGGTGAAGCCAGTCCGTACCTCGCGCAACACGCGACCAATCCTGTGGATTGGTACCCGTGGGGTCCGGAGGCTTTTGCCGAGGCGCGACGACGAGACGTGCCCGTTCTACTCTCGATCGGTTATTCGGCGTGCCATTGGTGCCACGTGATGGAAAAAGAGTCGTTCGAGGATGCGGACACCGCCAAGCTCATGAATGAGGGCTTCGTCAGCATCAAGGTGGACCGAGAGGAGCGACCGGACATCGACTCCGTGTACATGATGGCGGTCCAGGCCATGACAGGTCAGGGGGGATGGCCACTCACGGCATTCCTGACGCCGGAGGGTGAACCGTTTTTCGGAGGCACCTATTTTCCGCCGAAGCCCCATGCCGGACTGGCCTCGTTTAGTCAGATTCTCACGGCGATCGGAGACGCCTACGGCGAGCGGAAGGACGAGGTCGTCCGCAACGCGAGAGAGCTCCGAGAACTGCTGGAGCGAAACGCCGCGGAACGGACGGTCGGCCCGGTCACGGAGGACGGTGCCGAAATCGTCGGCTCCGACCTCTTGAGCCATGCGTTCCGGTTCCTCCTCTCACGCTTCGATGACACACACGGCGGATTCGGTACAGCGCCGAAGTTCCCCCAGCCCGTCACGCTCGAGTTCTCACTCCGAGTGTACGCCCGCACCGACGACCGATCGGCGCTGGAGATGGTGACGCACACGCTCCATGCCATTGCTCGGGGCGGAATACACGATCACCTGGCCGGCGGCTTCCATCGGTATTCCGTAGACGCTCGTTGGCTCGTGCCCCACTTCGAGAAGATGCTGTACGACAACGCGCTCCTGGCGCGCCTGTACTTGCATGCCTTCCAGGCGACCGGCGATGAGGACCTCCGAGACATCACGGAACGAACGCTCGAGCACCTTCTCACCGACATGCGCTCTCCCGAGGGAGGATTCTACTCTGCTTTGGACGCCGACTCCGAGGGAGAGGAGGGCGTGTTTTACGTCTGGACGGGTCCCCAGATCCGGACGGTTCTGGACCGGGAGACGGCTGAGCTGCTCGAGCGATGCTACGGCGTGAGCGAGGGTGGTAACTTCGAGGGGCGCAGCATCCTCTACCTCCCTCATGACTTGACTGCGGTAGCGGGACGTGAGGGCCTGGAGCCGGAGGACCTCCGTGCACGGCTGCGTGAAGCACGTGGGCGACTCCTTGCGGCCCGGAACCTGCGTGAGCCACCGTTTCGAGACGAGAAGATCCTGGCGAGTTGGAACGGAATGGCTGCGAGGGCGCTCGCCGAAGCCGGAGGCGTGCTCGGTCACGAGGGCTACAGCCGAGCGGCCATCGACTGTCTCGACTTCCTCCTCGGCAGTATGCGACGAGAGGGTCGACTTCTCCGCTCCTACAAGGACGGCACGGCCCGAGTGGACGCGTTTCTCGAGGACTATGGTGCCGTGGGAAACGCGCTGCTCACGACCTACGAGACGACGCTCGATCCTCGCTGGCTCGGGGAGGTCCGGTGGGTCACGGACCAGATCGTCGAGCTCTTTTGGGATGACGACACGGGGCTTTTCTTTGATACGCCACCAGACCAGGGAGGGTTGATCGTCCGCCCCCGAGACCTCATGGACAACGCCGTCCCGTCCGGGAATTCCCTCGCCACCGAGTTGCTCCTCAGGACGTCCCATCTGTTTGGAGACGCGCGCCATCAGGAAATCGCGGAGCGGGTATTGCAGCGGGAAGCGGGTACTATGGCACGCTATCCGTCGGCCTTCGGCCGCCTCCTCTCAGCCCTGGACCGCACCGTGGCCCCGCCCACGGAGATCGCCATCGTCGGCGACCCGCGGGACCCTCGCACGGCCGCCCTGCTGCAGGTGGCCCTGAGGGCCTACTTGCCCAACCGAACCCTGGCTGGGGCCACTCCGGGCCAAGATCTTCCGTACTCGATCCCCCTCCTGGCCCATCGCGAAGCCGTGGATGGGCGTCCCACGGCTTACGTTTGCGAGAGATACACCTGCAAGGAGCCCGTCACTGCCGCCGACGCCCTGGCGGAGCAATTGCGCGCACTTACCGTCGGCTTCAAGGCCTAGAAGCGCACCGAGCCGCCCGAGCGCTCTCCCGAGCCATTCGCTATCTTAGGATCTGTGCCGCCGGACCTCCGACCCTTGCCTGAAATCGATGGCCACGAAAGAGCACGACATCACGGCAACCTCACGACTGGGAGACTATGCTCCCGATCTGCTGCTCGGGGCTTACCGGATCATGGTCACCGCCCGCCGTCTGGACGATCAGGAGATCATCCTGAAGCGTCAGAGCAAGATCTTCTTCCAAATTTCCGGAGCTGGGCATGAAGCCGTTCAGGTGGCGATAGCGACCCACCTGAGGCGCTCTTATGACTGGTTTTATCTGTACTACCGAGATCGCGCACTGGCTCTCGCCATGGGCCAGACACCCTTGGACCATCTCCTCGGCGCGATAGGCGCCAGCGACGACCCCAACAGTGCCGGACGACAGATGCCCTCGCACTGGAGCGACCTCCGCCTCCATATCGCCAGCGCGTCGTCACCGACCGGCACGCAATTCCTTCAGGCGGTGGGCGCGGCAGAGGCCGGCCACCGCGCCTCCCTCCTTCCGGAGCTCCAAGAACACGTCACCGGGTTCAACGACGACGAGGTCGTCCTGGTGTGTGGCGGGGACGGAGCCACCTCGACGGGGGAGTTCTGGGAGGCGATGAACACGGCGTGTAACCTCAAGCTTCCCGTCGTTTTCTTGATCGAAGACAACGGGTACGCGATCTCCGTCCCGGTCGAAGTGAACACTGCGGGGGGAAGCATCTCCAAACTGCTCGGGAGCTTTCCCAACCTCTTCATCGTCGAGTGCGACGGCACCAACGTGATCGAGAGCCACAGAGCAAGCGGGGACGCCGTCGCACACTGTAGGGCGAGGAAGGGGCCGGCCCTGATCCACGCTCACACGACCCGCCCGTATTCGCATTCGATGTCGGACGACCAGCGCGCCTATCGTCCAGAAATGGAACGGGAGCGCGAAGCACAGAGGGACCCCCTGGTAAGGACGCGCGAACTCCTGATCATAGAAGGCGTCGCGACGGAGCAAGAGTTGGGGCGGATCGAAGAGGACGTTCGGAAGGAGGTCGCCGCGGCGGCGGACGAAGCGCTGACGCACACCCAGCCGCTTCCCGAGACGGCCATGGATCATCTCTTCTCGGAGAAGATTGACCCGACGGGACCCGACTTCGATACGGAAGACTCTCCCGACTTCAATGATGAGCGAGAGATGACGGTCGTCGACGCACTGAACTCATGCATGCGGGACGAGATGGAGCGTGATCCGAGGGTGATGGTGTTTGGAGAGGACGTGGCCGATGCCTCCCGAGATTCTGCGCTCACAGAGGTGAAGGGTAAGGGCGGAGTCTTCAAGGTCACGCACGGACTGCAGCAAGAGTTCGGCAGCCACCGGATTTTCAATTCACCGCTTGCCGAAGCGAACATCGTCGGGCGTGCGATCGGAATGGCCCAGCGTGGACTCCGGCCGTTGGTCGAAATTCAGTTCTTCGACTATATCTGGCCCGCCTTCATGCAGATACGAAACGAGCTGGCGACGATGCGCTACCGCACGGGTGGTGCATTCTCGGCTCCGGTCGTGATCAGGGTTCCCTATGGCGGATACTTGAAGGGCGGCGGCATCTACCACTCACAGACCGGTGAAACTCTGTTCACGCACACACCGGGCCTTCGAGTTGTGCTTCCGTCCAACGCGCTCGACGCCCACGGACTCCTGAGGACGGCCATCCGGTGCGATGACCCGGTCATCTTCTTGGAGCACAAACACCTCTACCGGCAAATCCACAACAAGGCTCGGTATCCAGGCAAGGAGTTCATGATCCCCTTCGGTAGGGCGAAGATCGTCCGTCCGGGATCCGACCTCAGCATCGTAACCTGCGGAGCACTCGTAAAGCGCTCGATGGACGCCGCCAAGGTCGCCTCTGAAGAGCATGGTATCGAGTGTGAAGTCATCGACCTTCGTACGCTCTCTCCCCTCGACATGGAGACCGTAGCGACATCCGTCAGGAAAACGAACCGAGTTCTGGTCACCCATGAGGATTCGCTCTCGTGGGGAATCGGCTCCGAGATCGCAGCACGTGTAGCCGATGAGCTATTCAGCTGGCTGGACGCACCGGTGCGCAGGGTAGCATCGAAGGATACGTGGGTCGCGTACGCCCCTCAGCTGGAAGAGGCGATCCTTCCGCAGCCCGCCGACGTCTTGTCGGCGATCCTCGATCTGGCCCGATTCTAGAGTCCGGAGTCTGAGGGGTGTGATTCTGGCGGGGGGTCTCGAGTCGCGTCCGGAAGAATCAGCCGGACTGCCCGCCGGTAGAGGACGTAATTCCACGCCCAGTTGACCAGGACAAGCGCCCGGTTCCGGAAGCCTATCAGATTAGAGACGTGGATCACCAACCATAGGACCCACGCGCCGAACCCGGTGAACGTCCCCCCCCAGAGCTGCGCCACCGCAGCGTTTCTACCGACAACCGCCATCATGCCCAGGTCACGGTACGTGAAGGGTACCGGCGGTTCCCCTCGAATCATGCGCATGACGTTGTCCGCGGCGGCGCTACCCTGCTGAAGGGCGACCTGGGCCACCAGCGGGAGCTCCCCCTCGTCGGATTCCAGATAAGCCAGGTCGCCGACCACGAAAACCTCCGGATGATCCGGTAGCTGAAGCGTGGGGCCGACGGGCACACGTCCTGCAGGACCCACCGGTAGACCCCAGCGAGACACTGTCGGATCGCCTTGCACACCGGCACTCCAAACTACCGTGTGCGTCGCAAGCTCACCGTCGTCTCCCGTGACGATCCGATTGGGGCCCACGAACTCTACCCGGCACCCGGTGCGCACCGTGACGCGACGTGCTTCCAGCCTCACCCTCGCATATGCCTGGAGCCTCTCGGGCATGCCCGGAAGGAGACGTTCGCCGGCCTCCAGAAGGCTCACCTGTACGTCTTCAGGAGAGATGTTCCCGTAATCCTGCAAGAGTGGACCGTAGATCAGTTCCGCGAGGGCTCCCGCGTACTCCACTCCCGTGGCCCCTCCTCCGACGATCGTGAACCGGAGGAGCGATTTCCTGAGCTCTGCATCGGCCGCCTGCGCCGCGCGCTCGAAACAGGTGAGAATGTGATAGCGGAGTGGAATCGCATCGTCCATCGTCCTGAGCGGAAAGGAGTGGCGTGCCGCTCCCTCGACGCCGAAAAAGTTAGGCACGCTGCCCAAGGCGATCACGAGATAGTCATACGCCAGACGGAATCCGTCGATGCTTACGATGTGGGCCCCGAGATCGACGTCGCGCACCTCCGCTCTTCGGAACTCGACCAGCGGTTCGTTCCGAAACACACCTCGAATCGGATAGGCGATCTCACTCGGACTCAGCTCGGCGGCGGCCACCTGATAGAGCAAAGGAAAGAAGGTGTGGTAGTTGTTCTTGTCGAGGAGCGTGACCGCCAGCCGGCGCGCTGCGAACCGTTTGGCCGCCCACAGTCCTCCGAATCCCGCACCGACGATCACAATTCGGGCCTCCGCACGCCCGTTCATCTCGGGCACCTTCCGCGGAGGGCGGCCATTGGCCATCAGTACTTAGGCAGGCTCGGGTCGATCTCGTCCACCCACGCGAGGACACCTCCCACCAGATTGGACACGGGCCCCAAGCCCGCTTCGACCAGGAGGCCGGCAGCCCGGGCACTTCGCACGCCGCTCCGGCAGTAGACGACGATGTCCCGACCCTCGGGCAGTTCACCCAGCCGCTCGGCGAGCTCGCCGAGGGGCACGAGTACGGCTCCGTCCTCCTGCAAGCTCACGATATCCCATTCGAAGGGTTCACGGACGTCCAATAGGAATGGAGGGTGCGGGCCCGAGAGCCGCGCCTGCAGCTCCTTCGCGTTGACCTCATCGAACCGGCTCGATTCCGGCTCGGCCTCAGCAGCACTGGAGAGCCCGCAGAAGTTCTCGTAGTCGATGAGTCCGGTCTGAGTGGGCTCGTCTCCACAAACGGGACAGTCCGGATTTCGTCTCAGAGCCACCTCCCTCCAACTCAACTCGAGCGCGTCGAAGATCAAGAGCCGCCCGCTGAGCGTCTTGCCGGTCCCCAGGACGATCTTGATGACCTCGAGAGCCTGGAGCGATCCGATCACGCCCGGGAGCACGCCGAGCACGCCGGCCTCTGCGCAGTTCGGAACGAGTCCGGGTGGTGGCGGTTCACGGAACAGGCATCGGTAGCATGGCCCCCCGGCTAGCCCGAACACCGAGACCTGACCTTCCCAACGGAAAATGGAGCCGTAGACGTTCGGCTTGCCCGAGAGGACGCAGGCATCGTTTACGAGGTACCGCGTCGGAAAGTTGTCGGTCCCGTCCACCACCACGTCGTAGTCCGCGATGATCTCCATGGCGTTTTCGGAGTCGAGCCGCACCGGGTAGGTCACCACGGTCACATTGGGATTGACGTCGGCAAGCCGGTCCCGCGCCGAATCGAGCTTCGGCCTTCCCACGTCCTTCGTACCGTGGAGTATCTGCCGCTGGAGGTTGGTCTCGTCGACGTCGTCGAAGTCGACGAGACCGAGCGTTCCGATGCCGGCGGCGGCCAGGTAGATTGCCAGCGGGGAGCCTAGCCCTCCGGCACCCACGACGAGGACACGGGCGCCCTTGAGGAGTATCTGCCCCTCCTTGCCGATCTCCGGAAGCGACAGATGTCTTGCGTAACGGCTGAGCTCCAAAGAATCCAGACCGGGTGAAGACCTCTCCATTAGAGCCCCTCCACGTACCGGCGACCTCCCAGCGCTACGATACGCATAGCGGCGGCGTCTTCAGCCAGTTGGGTGACCTCCTCGGCAGGGAGTCCAGAGATGGCCGCCACATCGGCCAATTGAGCGAACAGGAACTGATACTGCATCGGGATGTTGAGCGTGCTGCGGTCCTGCCAGATCTCACGATCGCGGATCCCCCGATACTGATAGATATCTCGCACGAGAGCCATACTGCGATCGACGTCGAACCACTCGCCCCCCATCTCGGGACTTCCCTGCACCATGTCGGAGGGTGCCTCCGCCTCGAGGTCTCGCATCACAAGCTTCATGGCGATTCCGTGGCGAACTCCCCAGTCCTGGAGTCCGAGCTCTCTGAGTAGTCCTCCGGCGCTGGCGAAGTAAATCGGGCGCTGCCCGATCGAATCGTGTATGAAGCTCAAGGCCAATCGATGGCCTCTCCCCAGGAACACGCCGGCGGGGTAGCTGACGGCCACGGAGCCCAGTGGGATCCGAAGGTCCTCGGGGATTCGCCCCGAAGCGACGGCGTTCAAGATCTCGTCGGACGCGCGGGAGATGGCCGAATCCGGGACCGGAGACGCTGTGTACAAATTCACGGCGAACCTCTCCTCGAAGGGCCGCTGAATTTCGGGGCTCGTCCTCTCCTTCAGCTGCCTCGGGTACCAGTCGGTATAGAGATACTGGACGACGATGACCGTCACGTCCCCGCGCACGCCCTCGATCTCCTGTAGGTACCAGAGGGGGAAAGTGTCATTGTCGCCGTTGGTGAACAGAACTCCGTACGGCTCTACGCTCATCAGTAGATCGTACGCCCAGTCCCGTGCCGCATAATCCCCGGCTCGGCTCGCCCACTGCCAATTGTACGCCAAGGGGATCAGGGCTACGAGAAGGAGCGGTGCAGCCTTCCGGTAGGCCATGCCGCCACCCAACCTCTTGGAGAGAGCAGTCCAAAATCCGGCCAGCCCGAGCCCGGCCATATTTCCCCACAGGATGAAGCTGGCCACGAAGAAGTAATCTCTCTCACGGACCTCATGGGCGGCACGATCCGTGATGTGAGGGGCCAGGGAAAATCCGTACTTGAAGTTGAGATACACGATCAATCCCAACGAAAGCGTGCCGGTGAGAACCACGATGTAGGTGAAGATCATGCGATCCGCTCGCCACAGGACGAGGAAGCCCATGAAGCCCAGCCCCACGAAGAGCATCGTCACAGGCAGGCGAGCGCCGGCAGGGAGTTCACTCACGTCAGCCCCACGCGCCCACTGCCAGTCGAAGTACTGGACATAGTTGAGGGCCTGGTCCTTGAACGGCGCCTGGCGATCCGCGAGGGGAGGCTTCGCGTACTGTACCCTCGAGAGAGACTCGGCAAGCGGAGCACATCCGCTGTTTCCGTTCGAATAGATGGCGACCAGGACGCCCGTGGCCGATTCACAGACCGGGTCACCTTCATTGATCGCGGGGTCCTGTGCGGCACGGATAGGCAAGAAAATCGTGAACGAGAGCGCCACCACCACCAGGGGAACGGCCCGTACCCAGAAGCGAGACTGTATGAGAACCGCCGGCCCGGCCATCAGGACAAAGAGCCCGAGCGCAGGAGCAGGAAGTACCGACATCAAATGATTCGTGGACCCCAGCGCCATCAGATAGACGGCCAGCAGGAGCGCCCGCAAACCCGCCGGCTCCCCGCGCCGATCATACCACCGGAGCGCCAACCATGACGTGGCCGCCACCACCGCTACACTCACCGTGTAGACCTTCTCGTTCACGGTCGATTGGCTCCACACGGTGTAGGCCGTGGCGCCCATAATGGCCCCACACACCGAGCCCACCGTTGCCATCCAGCGCTCCTCGACTACGGCGCTCAGCACCCGGTGGCCGATCAGAAAGAAGAAATAGGTGGCGATCGTGCTTGTGGCGGCAGCCAGCAAGTTGATCCTCACAGCCACCGGAAGGCCGAGCGGAGCCAAAAGGAGGCTCCATGTTCGCGCCAGAGCAACAAAAAGGGGATTCCCCGGGGGGTGAGGGATCCCCAGGATGTGTCCGGTGGCGATATATTCGCTCGCGTCCCACCAAGCGGTCGTCGGTGCGAGCGTCAGGACGTAGAGTCCGAACACGAAAAGGCCCAGCCACAGTCCCGGTCGGTACGCCGGTCGGTACTCCGTCATGCCCTGCCTTAGTACGAGATACACGAATGCCGCGTGTCACCCTCGTCTGAAAGAGGACGACCACGTGGACAGACTGGGGGGTTGTAGCCCACGACGTCCGAACGGTTCCACGAACACCGCTGGCGGTTTGGGACTCTTTTCAGGTAGCTTCCGCCGCCATGGCAACCCGAATGAGAACGATTCGAGCCCTCAACAGTTGGATCTTCGGCAAGTCCGCGGTCCACGAGCGCGAGATAGTGATGCATCGCGGAGACCGCGAGGTCGCCTCCACCCTGACCGTCCCCCGAGGTCGGGAACGGCCCCGACCGGGGTGGATCGTCCTTCACGGCATGACGCGACCGGGCCGGTTCCACCCCACCCTCCTTCGGTTCTGCCGTGCACTAGCGTCCACAGGAGCCGCCGTGCTGGTGCCGGAGGTACCCGAGTGGAAGGACCTGCGGCTCGAACCCGAGCTCACCCTGCCCACGGTCCGAGCGGGACTCCGAACCCTGCGACAACTCGAAGCGACCGACGATGGTCCCTACGGTCTGATCGGCTTTTCATTCGGGGCGCCTCAAGTCATGATCGCCTCCGCCCAGGATGACATCGCGGAGCATGTGGCAGGGACTGTGGGCTTTGGTGGATATTGCGACATAGGCCGTATGGTCCGTTTCCAGATGACGGGCGAATTCGAGTGGAACGGAGTCGCCCATCGCGTGCGACCCGATCCGTACGGACGTTGGATCATGGCCGGGAATCACCTGGTATCGATTCCCGAGTACCAAGATGCGAAGGACGTTGCGCACGCACTGCGCCGCCTTGCGATGGAGGCCGGCGAGCGGCGCATCTTGGCGTGGGATCCGTCGTACGACGTCCTCAAAGAAGTGCTCCGGCGTGGGGTGACGCCCGATCGGCGCTGGCTCTTCGATGTGTTCGCGCCCCTCTCTGACCGGAAAACCGACCCCAAGCAAGCCAGACGTCTAGCGGAGCAACTTGCCGAGGCAGCCGGTAAGGCGTCTCCGCTGTTGGACCCGCTACCCTACTTGTCTCGGATCCGTCCGCCGGTCCATCTCCTTCACGGCCGAAACGACCACCTGATCCCATACACCGAGACCCTTCGCATGGCCGAGGCGTTCCCGCGCGAAAAGTCCGTGGAAACCACCATCACCGCACTCCTGGCGCATTCAGGCGACAGTAGCCGGCTCTCGTCTGTTCGAGCTGAAATCAGCGAGGGCCTGAAACTGGCACGGGCTTTGAGTCGGGTACTAGCGATCGCCTAGCCACTGGGCTTCACACTGGGCTTCGCTCCGGGCTTCAACCACCGGCCAGGATTTGTTCGACCGCGGAGCGGACCTCCGCATCCTTGTCTTTCGCGGCCTTCTCGACGACCTCCATCGCGCGAGGCGTACCGATCGCGGCGAGTGCAGTGAGCGCTGCAATACGAATCCCGGTCGGAGGCCTCTTGAACATCGACGTGACGGCACGTTGCTCAATGGCCTGAACGGCGCTCGGATCTCCCAATTGGCCGAGAGCTCGCAGGACCTGCTCAATAACCGCATCGTCATCCCCGTCCTCGAGAATCTTGATGAGAGTCCGGTAGGCCCGCTCGACCTTCAGTACGCCGACGGCGCGTGCAGCCGAGACCCGTAGCTCTGAATCGGCGTCATTCAACATGCCCGAAACCAATATTGCCGCGTTCTCGCCACCGATCTTCGCCAGTGACAGCACGGTCTCCCGACGCACCCTCACATCCTCGTTCGCCAGCGTACCGGTCAGGAGCTCGACCGACTCCTCTCCACCGATCTCGCCGAGGACCGAGACTCCGTTGCGGACCACGAACCATCTCGAGTCTTGCAACATCGCTTCTACGACCCTGATTCCCGAGGGCCCAAAGTCACACAGCGCCCCGATGTACGCTTTGCGAGCTTGGCGATCGTCGGTTTCAGCTAATTCGTCAGCGATCGATTGAGCGATGGAGTCGTCCAGCTTGCCGTACGCCTTGATAAGGGCCCTTCGCTCCGACTCGTCCCGGATCTTCCCGAACAGCCTGGCCATGCTCGCCCGAACGTCGTCGTCCAAGAGCTCACCCGCCACGGGATCACCCCGAAGCACAAGAGCGTTCACCGCCTCCGCGAGCGTGTCGAACGCCCCGATTCGCCGTGCCGTCTCCGAAGCGGCCAGAAGTGGACTCACGAGCGAATCCTTTTCCTCGTCTTCTGCCACGGTGTAGAGCGCGGTCACATCTCGCAGGGCCCCAATCACAGCCTCGGCGGGGTCGCTCTTCGCGACACTCGGCACCGGAGAATCCAGATCGGGTTGGGGCGGAGGCTCACTTTGAGCTTCCGGCTCAGGTGAGGAAGCCACGGATACCGGGGCGACTCTCTCCACCTCTTCCGTCTCAGGAAAGAGAGACTCGATCAACCGTGCCAGGTCGCTCTTCGGCGCGCCTTCTTCTTCGCTCACTTTGTCGTCACATCGTGGGAGTACAAGTCGTTTGAGTACACGAGGTTACCCCGTCTTGCCAATCTAGGCTACTTGCCAAAGAGGCGCGAGAAATATGTTCTCATATTTCCAGCAACGTACCGACATCCTGCCCGATGGCAGCGTCCAATATGCGGCAAGCGACGGCCACGTCTTGAGCGGCGTTGCCCACGGACTTGAACAGGGTGATTTCTCTCGGACTCTCACGCCCGGTACGCTCGCCGCTCACGACTTCCCCGAGCTCGGCGTGGATACTCTCCAGTGAGAACGCCCCACCCTCTATCGCCTGCACCAGATCCCCCGCCTCGGCCATGACGGTCGCACGCAGGTCGACAACGACCTTGGCGCGGGATATGAGATCCCCATCCACCTCTGCCATTTCAGGCGTGAAGGCCCCGATGGCGTTCACGTGTACGCCTTCCCCGATCGCGCCGCCGGGAAAGACTGGCTTGCGGCTGTCCGTTGCGGTCACGATGACCTGAGCGCCCAGGACGGCCTTTTCGGGGTCCTCGAAGACCTGTACGTCCACACCCTCCAACTCGTCGGCGAGAATCCGGGCGCCCTCGGTGGGCCGCGAAACGAGTCGGATCTCTCGGATCGGACGGACCGCCCGAACCGCTTCGATCTGGGTTCGGGCTTGAGGCCCAGCACCGAAGACCGTGAGGACGGACGCGTCCTCTACCGCCAACAACTCGGTCGCGAGGCCGCCGGCCGCGCCGGTACGGAGCGCCGTAAGATACGCGCCATTCATCAACGCCACGGGTACACCCGTGTGACTATCCAGGACGAGAACCACGCCCTGTATGACGGGTAATCCAACACTCGGGTTTCCGGCGTAGACGGACACGACCTTGGCCGCGAGGTGCCCCTCACGGGGGAGATATCCCGGCATGAAAAGACTGATTCCCTCTTCGGTGGAGACCGCGATCCGATCCGGTACCACGGCCTCACCCGACGAGAGTTGGGCAAACGCGGTACGCATGGCGTCGATCGCGCCAGACATCGGAAGGCAGGCGCGAATGTCCGCAGCGCTCAGAATACGAATGTTCATGGCATCAGCGTTAGAGGAAAGGTGACAAAGTTGCCTCCAGACGGGTTTTCAGCCAGTGGCGAGCCCGAGGCCGCCCAGCGGCCCGGATCTTCTCCATTGGAACCCAAGGACATCATCATCGTCGGGGCAGGCGTGTTCGGAGCGAGCGCGGCCTTGGAGCTTAGACGTCGAGGGCATGCGGTTACCCTGGTCGATCCGGGCCCCTTGCCACACCCGGACGCCTCGTCCACGGACGTCAGCAAGATGGTCCGGGCGGACTACGGCAAGGACCACTTCTACTCCCACTTTGCCCTCGAATGCATCACGGGGTGGAAGCGTTGGAACGTCGAGATGGGCCGACCTCTGTACCACGAGACCGGCTTTCTTGTCCTGGCCGGCGGACAGATGCGACCCGGGGGCTTCGAACACGACAGTCGTGAGGTGCTGCTCCAGATTGGCGGTGACATTGATCGTCTCGACGGTGCGGAGCTTCACAGGCGCTTCCCGGCCTGG
>CAUZAE010000057.1:0-16655 GCA_963577685.1 Gemmatimonadales bacterium UBA6960
ACCCCAGGGCCCAGGGTCCGAGCATTTTCCCACCCCAAGCCACACTCCCCACAGATTCGGCGCTTACGCCGGGCGAAGTAATAGGCCAAGCCTCCGAACCCATAGGTGAAAACGGAAATTCCGAGGAGCAAGGCCATATGACCGGGCCGCTGAAAGTACTTTACGCCGGTCCCCACGTGGCCGCATCGGGGGCAACTGCGTACTTCGACGCCCATGGGCCCCATCACGGGACGCGGTGAGACCACCGCCCCACACGTGGGGCAGGCGCCTTCGTGCTCCTTTAGAAACTCACCACAGGTGGTACAGCGCATCGGCCCTCGTCGAATGGGTCCTCCTCCGGAGGTAGACACTCCATACTACGCGTTCGTTCCGGAGAAGATTCACCTCCCGACACGGCCCGCGACCGGCAGCTCCCGCGTCAGAACAACCGGATCAACTTCAATCGCAGCCCGCTATTACGGGACACCGGGCCTCCGCTGAGACCGGACGGACTGAGCGCCACGCCCCCGTCTCCCGTCCCAATCAGGAAATACGCTCCGGAGGCGGACCAAAGACGTCCCTGGTCCGAGAAATCACCTGAATCACGCACCGGGGGTGTCGAAGGGAGCCCACCTCCGACCAGCTCGAGAGCCTCTAGCAAGTCGAACCCAAGGAAAAGGAGCTCATTGCAGAAGGGCAAAGGCCCTCGCAAGGAGACCTGGTGCTCCAGCTCAAGCGCGGCGCTCCAGTCGGAAAACAGATCCGGCCACTGACGGACCCAAACCTGAGGCACGTCGTTTGTGTAAGGGCACCCAAACGACGAGTCCCGACAGGACCTGCCGCCGGAACCGCAAAGTCACTCGGGGATTCTATCCAGGGATAGCAATTCGAGAATCGGACTGCCCGTTAGCCGCGCGGACCCGGTCCGTACGCGCCCGACGACGCGAATTCGCTCCAAAGGGCTAAGGCCCTGAGCCTCTCCGAGCCGCTCCGGCGGGACAGCTACGTAGACGAACCCCTCGTCGCCGTCCCCCATCCTGGTCAGAAGAAACGGCTCCGTCACGAAGAAGTCCGTCCGAATCTCCTCAGCTCGTTCCAGTGAAATGAACTGAAGGTCCCACTGGAGTACTTCGCCACGGAAATCATCCGGAGCCGCCGCTACGTCTTCGAGCGTCACATCCGTACGGATCGACGCCTCGACGCCCCCTTCTGAACCCTGCGGGAGCCATATCCACCCCTCCAAGCGAACTCGGGCCCAGTTCCCCTCCCTCGCCAGGACTCGCAGGTTCGTGCTTGGACCCGAAACGGCCAGCGTGTCTCCGTCGGGGGCACTGAGAATCGGAGAATCGGCTGAGCCACCCAAAGCCAATTCCTGGCCATCAACCACAGTGGAGGGCACCCTGAGGCGGGACCGGTCCGCAGAACCACTGGATGAATCTGAGCCGAACAAGGCCACAGATCCTCTCCACACCCAAGCTCGCCTACTCACGCGAGCCCAGCCGGCGACCCGCTCCACGGTCTCGAGAAGCGTGCCCTGATCCAAATGGCCGAGGACCTCTCCGCCCGCCGCACCTCGGATGTTCTCGCCGCCCTGGGCGGAGACCACCAAGTCGAAATTTCCTCGGTTGACCGCCTGAAGGGATTGGGTCCAGACCCATCCGTCGAGATCGAACTGCACCCAATCGTCCGTCAACTCCAGGACTTCCAGACTCATGCCGGCCCGAAGCTGCCCCAGCAGTGTCCCATTCCGCGTCGCGCGGAAGTTTTCCTGTGTGGTCAACGTCGCTGACTGGGCCTCAGCGAACTCAGCAATCGCCAACAGGGGCCAGAGAATACAAAGGATCCCAGGAATCCCCCGGCGCCGGGCACAAGCAATCATCTTACTGAAACGATCCTCGACAGACGGTGTTGAAAGGACGATCTTGGCGGCCTCCAGGGTACGCAGTCACTCAGCTTTGACGAATGTGTTCAGGCGAGTGCTGGCCGTCAATTCCCACAACCGGATTCTTCACGCGCTCCATGCCCCTCCTCAAACTCGTCGTCCCATCGATTTTGCTTCTCAGCGCGGCAGCCCACTCCACAGCCGCGGGTCAGAGCATCCCCTCCCCCTACACGTTTATCGAACACGGACAAGCATGGGCGATATTCGCGGGGAAGAGCGACCTCAATCCCGGCCAACTCGGGCTGGGTCCTCACGACGGCACCACGTTTGGTGGCCGCTACGCCGTCGCCTTCGGCGGTGCATTGAATCTGGATGTCGACGGAACGTTGTTCAGGTCGAAGCGGGACGTCCTCGACGTGTCGCGACCGGAGGATGACCGCTCCCTGGGGAGGACCGACCTCAACATTGCCCTCGTCGACATGCGGCTCCGCATCAACTTGACCGGTCAGCGAGCGTGGCGCAGGCTCCAGCCCTTCGTCCTCTTCGGCGGAGGGTTGGCCCTCGCCACATACACGGATCACGTTCTGGAGTTGACCACGGACATGCCCGAAGACGAATGGTACAACTTCGGCACTCGCTTTACCGGAACGTTTGGCGGAGGCACCAGTTTTCATCTTGCCGACAAAGTCTCTCTCCGCCTGGACGGCGTAGTGAACCTGTGGAAGATCGCAACGCCAGTGGGATGGCTGACGGTAGACAACGATCCTGACGGTAACAACACTGAGGGTGAGTGGGTATCAGCGAAAACCCTCAGGCTCGGGGTCGCTTGGCGCTTTTGAGACCCATGCCGGATTTCGAGTCCAGGACTGGCGATTGGGTTTCGTTCGACGCGGCGCTCGAACGTGTCCTCAGTCACTCGTCGCCTCTTCCCCCTGTGGTCGTACCACTCGAGGCGGCGCTCGGTCGCGCGCTCACCCAGGATGTCCTGGCGCCGACGCGACTTCCTCCATGGGACAACAGCGCCATGGATGGATACGCCGTCCAAAGCGAAGACGTGGCGGGAGCCACCAAGGAACATCCCGCCGTCGTGACGGTCACCGGCGTGGTCCACGCGGGAGCACGCTTCGAGGGCACCGTCGGCCCCGCCGAAGCGGTAAGGATAATGACCGGGGGCGAAGTCCCGGAAGGTGCCGACACGGTGATTCGGGTCGAGGACACCGATCGAGAAGAGACGGGCGAAGGACGTCTTCACATCTACTCCGACCGTGATCGAGGTCGCCATGTACGACCGGCGGGGCAGGATTGGCTCAAGGGTGCTGTCGCACTGGAGTCCGGCGCCGGACTGGGTCCCGGCCAGATCGCCGTGCTCGCTGCGGCCCGCGTGCCGACGGTCTCAGTCCACCGCCGACCCACGGTGGCCATCCTGGCGAGCGGGAACGAACTCGTCGACCTCGATTACCCGTCGCTAGACCCCCACGGAATCCCAGAAAGTAATAGCCACTACGCGTCTGCTGCGGTCCGAGCGGCCGGCGGGACGCCGTTGCGCATGGGCATCGCTAGAGACGACCGGGAAGACATTCAGCAGCACCTCGCCAAAGCTGCAGACGCCGACGTGCTGGTCACGATCGGCGGGGCCTCCATGGGAGAGGGCGACCTCTTCAAGACCGTCCTCGAGGACCTTGGCCTGGAGTTGGAGTTCTGGAGGGTCAAGATCCGGCCGGGGAGCCCGATGAGCTTCGGCCGTTTGCCCAGGGAGGGCGGCGGCGGCCAGGCCGTCTTCGGTCTCCCCGGCAACCCCGCGTCCACCTTCGTGACCTTCGAGCTCTTCGTCCGGCCCTTTTTGCTGGCGCTAGGGGGCCACTCTCGGCTGGGCCGACCGACCGTCTCAGCGCTGGCGGCAGTAGATCTCACGACGGCGGAGGACCTCACCGGATTTCTCCGGGTGCGCTTGAGCGGCTTGGGTGCTGAGCTCCAGGCCTCGCTCACCGGGCCTCAAGGCTCAGGGCTCGTCGGGAGTCTCGGGGCGGCCGACGGGCTCGCCATCATTCCCACCGGAGTGGCCGTGATCCCCCGTGGGGCTCCGGTCGACGTGATGCTCCTCGACGATCCCCGCGGGTTCTCTTCCACACCGACGGACACGAGGAACCGGGCCGCCGAATGACGTGGTCCTCCGGGCGAATGCTCGCCGCGACGACGGCGCTCGGAATGCTTGGATGCGGGCTTCCTCGTTGGCCCGTCGAGGGACCGCTCATCGCGCCCTTCGGAGTCCGATTCGAGTCCGGTGGCGCGACCATCCATAGAGGCGTCGATATCGTCGTGTCCACCGGCACGCCGGTGTACGCCATGTCGAATGGACAAGTGAGCTTTACCGGCACGATGACCGACTACGGACTCGTGGTCTGGGTGGATCACGGAGACGAGGTGCTCACCATCTACGCACACCTGTCCGAGATTCTCGTGGCCGAGGGCCAGGCCGTTACGAGAGAGGAGTCCTTGGGGTTGAGCGGACAGTCGGGAAACGCGACGGGACCGCATCTGCACTTCGAGATCCGGGGTCGCGGCCGTCAAGTGGACCCCGTCGCAATGCTGGGGGGCCCTCCTGGGCAGTGACTTTAGAAGACTGTTGAAGAAGCCTAGCCCACCTCGCGCAGGGCAGCGATCTCCGCAGTGAGCCGCGGGAGGACCTCGAACGCGTCGCCCACGATACCGTAGTCCGCCACCGCGAAAATCGGTGCGGCGGGATCCTTGTTGATGGCAACGATGGTCTGAGAAGTTCTCATTCCGGCGAGATGCTGGATGGCACCTGAAATGCCGACCGCGAAATAGAGTCTCGGTGCGACGGTCTTTCCCGTCTGACCCACCTGTTCGCCGTGAGGCCGCCATCCTGCGTCCACGACGGCCCTGGAAGCGCCCAAGGCCGTACCGGGGCCCAAAGCACTTTGCAGATCCTCGAGGAGGCTCCAATGCTCCGGCCCCTTCATGCCCCGTCCCCCGGAAACGATCACGCTCGCCTCCGAAACGTCGACGGATCCACCTTGGGCGGCCTGAAAGTCCACGATCCGCGTTCGCACGCCGTGAGGGATGGCCGCGGTGAAGAGTTCGATCCTTCCGTCGCCCCGATATCCGTTCGTTCCGAATGCGTTCGGCCTCAAGGAAAGGATGGCCGGCGATGCCTCGAATCCGACCCGAGCCATCGCCTTCCCTCCATAGATGGGCCGTATTCCCACGAGCCTACCACCGTCCGTCTCCAGATGGGTCACGTCGGAGGCGAGGGGGGCATCGATCAGAGCGGCCACACGGGGCGCGAGATCCTTTCCAATCGCTGTGGCCGCGAAGAGCACCGCCGAGTAGCCGTGTGAACTGACTACCTCCGCGATCACCGCCGCATAAGTCTCAGGCACATAGCCCTCGAGGGCGGGGTCCTCACCGACCCGCACGACCTCCGCCCCGAAGCTCCCCAAGTCGCCGGCCTTCTCTCCAACCCCGGCCCCCCCGAGAAGCAACGCGTGGGCCGTCCCTCCCAGCCCCTCAGCGACCGCAGCGGCCACCGTGACCACCTCATTGGCCACAGGCCGGATCTCCCCATCTCCCTGCTCGGCAATCGCGAGCACATCGCCCATGTTACTCTTCCCTAGTCATCACAGGACATTCGCTTCGTCGCGAAGGATCCGAACCAACTCAGGCACGGCCTCAACCCCCTCGCCGACGATGCGTCCTTCCGCTCGTTCCGGCGGATAATCGAGCCGCTCGACCGTGAGCCTGCCGTCCGGAAGATCGGCATCCTTTATTTCGAGCGGTTTCTTCTTCGCGGCCATGATCCCCTTGAGTGACGCGTACCGTAGCTCGAACGCCCCTTTCGTGAGGGTCACAACCGCCGGAAGGTCCAGCTCTACCACCTCGCTACCCCCCTCGACGTCGCGAACGCACCGTATCACGCTCTCGCCCACCTCGAAGCCCGTGACATTCGATGCGCATGGGCGACCGAGTAGCGCCGCCACCATCGGGCCGACCTGCTGCTGATCGTAGTCTCCCGCCTTGACGCCGAAAAGCACGAGCTGCTCATCTCGAGTCTCCAGCTCCGCCGCCAACACCTTGGCCGTGGCCAGCCCGTCCATGGTCACGGCCCCTTGCACCCTCACTAGCACAGCCGCATCGGCCCCGGCCGCGAGACTAGCCCGAAGCGTCTCTTGGGAATCCTCAGGGCCGAGCGTCATTACAGTGACCCGCCCGCCCTCGCCGGCCTCGCTCGTTCGGAGGGCGGCTTCGAGCGCGAACTCGTCATAAGGGCTCACGATATACTTGACCCCCTCAGGTTCGATCACCGTGGCCCCATAAGAAAAGCGAACGCGTGTTTCGGTATCTGGAACTCGCTTCACGCAGACGATAACATCCAAGATCATTCACTCCAATCGGTTGCAGTACAACGACTTGGCAACGAATCTATCCGAGGGGACGGGACCGCTCAAGCGGCGGAGACCGGCGCACGCGGGACACGGAGGGCCCCCCTCGAACAAAAAAGCGGAGCGGCCAGTCCTGAGCCCGGCTCACACCGATGCGGGGGGACACGTCCATCGACGCCGGCGCGGTCGGCCAGCCTTGGAGAAGCCTCAGGGGAGTCGACGAAAAATCATGCCCGTCCAAGGCATGGGTGATTCCAAACGCCTGCCCCACTCGCCCGGGGCCTGAGGTCAAATCCCGCTTCCGGCCTCTCCGGGCCGCCATGACATCAGAGCCCTCTATCGGATCGACGGCCCGTATGAGCACGGCGCAGGGACTTCCGATCGCCCCGGTAACCACATTCAGGCACCAATGTACGCCATAGCTCAGGTACACATAAGCCGTTCCCGGTGGCCCAAACATCGAAGCGTTGCGTCGCGTCCGACCAATACGCGTCGCCGCGTGGGAAGCTGGATCACCCTGGCCGATGTAAGCCTCGACTTCGACGATGATGCCTGTCGTGCGTCGCCCGTCGACGGTCGACACGAGTCGTGCCCCGAGTAGATCGGGGGCGACACTCTCCGCGGGTCGGTCGAAAAAGGCGTGGTTGAACGCACCCCGCCCAGGTGTGCCGCTCCACAGAGCGGTCGTAAGCACCTCAGGCGAGGCCGGCACGCCAGGTGTCCGTTCGAGCCTGTGCGAGCCCTATTCGTCCGAACCGGAGGAAGGTGGACGCCTCGGAGTGCGTCGTGTCCTACGTCGAGCCCCACCGGACCTGGATGCCGGAGCCGACGAAGAAGAAACGGGGGCCAGCGCTGAGGAAGAAGAATCGCCTATCGCGGCCGACGAGGGCGAGGAACTCAGAGGCGGCACGTTCTCGACGCCTGACCCGCGGGTCCCGCCCCCGAGTTCCTTCACCAGGACCGGCTCCACCTTCGTCTCAGGCTCTGACGGGACTTCTTCTTGATTCCGGGACTTCGCAGACCGCCGTTCGAAGTCGGCTCTCCATTCGGCCAACACCTGAGGCGCGCGGCGGGGGACGATCTCAGCCACCCGCCCGGGTTCGGTCTCGAACACGAGGAAGACGTCCGCCCCGAAGGCCTCAACCAAGGATTCGGCCGTCTTGGTACCGACCCCTCCGTAGGAGTTCGCCAGATAGCTCACGATTGCCCGCTCATTGGTGGGCAAACTGAGGCCGCCAACACCGGTGCGGGCTCCGGCCGCGGGGCGAACGGGCGATCCACCAGCCTTGCCCACGATCTGACCCTCGAGAAGCATCGGGCCGTCCGTTTCTTTACGACCTCCGGAGCCCCCACGGGGCCCGAGTCGCCCGGCGGATCCGCCCCCCCCAAGCGAAGGCACATCCTGGGTCGTTACGGATTGCGAAGAAGCATCCTGAGCCGGCGCGGACGGCGAAGGCGTCTGCGGGGTCGGCGGACTCGTGGCCCCGGAATCCGCAAGCGATACGCGATAGTTGCCCATCGCCGTCTTTTCGAGGGAGATCACGCCATGCTCCTCAGCCTGCTGTAGGAACCGGCTGAACTTACCGAAGCCCAACTCCCCCTCATCGAAGCCCCTGTTTGCCGCCAACATCTTTCGTTTGACGTCTGAGTCGCGAGCCGAGTCCTTCCCCGCCTCCTTGAGGCTCCGAAGGCACCCAAGCATCAGATCGTAGGCCGAACGTAGCGGCTCGGCTTCGAGTCCTCCCGGAGGGCTCGAGCCCTCCGGATCCTTCCTGGCCTCCTCAGGTACGGCCTGGTCGCTCCGCGGGGCCCTCACCGGCCTCCCCCTTCGTGCGGGCGGGCGGCTCCTTTCCTTGGGCCCTCTCGTGGCTGCCGAATCGTCGGCCGGCCCCCGACCAGAGCCGGGCCGAACCTCGTACTGTCCGTTTTCAAGCTTGTGGAGCTTGAGAAGACCCCGATTGGCGGCCTCGGCGACGAACTTGGAAAACTTACTGAACCCGAAGTTTCCCTCGCTGAACCTGCCGTCGAGCTCCAACATCACCTGCTTGAGGCGGTCGGATCGCATGACGTCACCCCTCGTGGTCATGCGGCTCACCGCCTTCTCCACGAGATCCCACGGATCATTGGCGCTGTGGCCGATATCCGTGGTTTTCCGAAGCCCCGTGAGGCTCGTGTACGAGTAGTATTCGTCGCAGTTCTGAACCAGAATGTCCGAACTGGACTCCTCGATGCCCACACCGATCACATACTTTCCGTACTCCTTGAGCTTCAGCACCAAGCTCGAAAAATCGGAGTCACCGGTGAGAAGAATGAAAGTGCCGATTTCCGGTCGGATGAAGACCAGTTCCATCCCGTCGATCGCCATGCGAAGGTCCGTCGCGTTCTTCTTCGAACTCCCGTAAGCGGGCGCGAAGATCAAATCGACCGACGCCTCGGAAAGCGGGACGATATACTGCGGATAGCGCCGCCAGTCGGCATAAGCCCGCTGAACGGTCACTTTGCCGCGGATGATGTCCGTTTGGAGTAGGCTCTTCAGTTCCTTGGAGAGATCACTGCGCATCCCCATCGTGACGTTATCAAAGTCGATGAGGAGGGCCGCGTTGGGAGCACCGGCCGGTGCTTTACTGGGTCCCTCTACGTGGGGGGCCTGAACGTACTGACTCATATTTTTCTCCTTCTCGCGAAAATTGTAGCCGGCCGCACTCGCGAGACCTCCCGATTCATGCCAGTCCGTCACGTCGCGTCGCGACGTCTCGGATCTGGAAGGAGTCAGGGGGGTCACTGCTCAGAGTGCCCGGCGATCCTTCATGTCTTTGGTTCTGCGTGCGCCGCTCGAATGAGGTGCGACAACTCGCCCCGCTGGACCCTTCCGGTTCCCGTCAGCGGGAATTCGTCCATGAACTGGACGACGTCGGGCACTTTGTAGGCGGCGAGTGTGACCGAGCACCAGTCTTGAATTTCTGGGCCGGTCACGATGGCACCCTCCTCCGGGAGGACGCACGCGCAGATGGCCTCTCCCAAAAGCTCGTCCGGGACTCCAGCCACCATGGCCTCGCGTATGGCCGGGTGCGATTGAAGTCGATCCTCAACCTCCCGGGGGTATACGTTTGAACCACTTCGAATGATAACCTCTTTCTTACGGCCGACCAAATGAATGAAACCCTCCTCATCCTCCATCCCCAAATCACCCGTAAGAAAGTATCCATCCTGGTCGAGCGAATCGGATGTCTCGCGCGGTTGCCGGTAATACCCGCGCATGACCCCTGGACCACTGACCGCGATCTCGCCCACGCTCTCCACGGGCAACTCGGCTCCATCCGGGTCCACGATCCGGACGAGGTTGTTCTCGAGGGGACGACCGACCGTGAAGATACGCTTCGACTGCGGATCGTCCGGTCGAGTGACACACACGGTTGAAGACGTCTCGGTGAGAGAGTAGGCGATCAAGAGTTCGGGGCAGATCTTCTCCTGTACCGCCTTCACGAGCTCGTCGGAAACGGGTGCTCCCGCTACCAAGCCACGACGAAGAAAGCTGAGATCTCTCGGGGCCTTCGTCTGCTCCCGGAGTTCTGAGACGAAAAGCGTCGGTACCCCATAGTGCACCGTCGCCCGATGGCGCTCCACGAGGTCCAAAGCGCCGGCCGGTCCAAACTCATCCTGGAGAAGGAGTGCCGCCCCCGACAAGAGGGACCCGAGGATTCCAGGTCCCAGTCCGAACACGTGGAACAAGGCCATAATGCCCACCACGCGATCATCTGGGCACAGCCCCAGGGCGTCCGCCGTACTCCCCGCCACCTGCAAGAGATTGGCGTGCGTCAGCTCGACGCCTTTGGGCTTCCCGGTGGTGCCGGCCGTGTATACGATGGCAAAAAGGTCGTTTGCCGACGGCGGTGACGTGGCGGAGTAGTCCCGTCCACCCCCGGCGGAGAGAAGATCCTCGAACTGAAAGACGCGGTCATCGTACCAGAGGTCCTCCCTACCCACCGTGATGAGGTACTGGAGATCCGGAAGCTGTACCAGCAGTTCCTCGAAGAGCTGGAGGAAATCGACGTCTTCGAGGGTCTCTGCCGTAATCGCCGCCACCGCCTCGGAATGGCGGAGAGTATACCTCAGATCGTCGGCCGGCAGTCTCGGATTCAACGGCACCAGGACGGCCCCCAACTTGGCCACAGCGAACATCGAGATGACGAACTCCGGCCACGAGGGCATGACGACGGCCACCCTATCCCCGGGCTCGATACCCAGACCATGAAGCGACGCGGCCAGGGCCTCCGCGCGAGTCTCCAGTTGCCCGAACGTGACCGACTCGTCTCCGTGGATCAGGAAGACGTCCTCTGGATCCGTCGTTGCACGCGATGCCAGGGCGGCCGGTAAGGTGAGATCGGCCGATCGTCCTACGGCCGACTCGACCGGCTTCGATTTGTCTGGTACCGGATCCGAATCCGAGGGGTTCACGTCTTGGGAGCGTAAGCGTTGACTAGGTCCGACACGATCTGGTCGTCCACGGGATGACTCCACGACCCGTCGGCAGGGTGGACCGCTCCAATCTCAGAAAGCAAAACGAAGCGCGTCCGCCCATGGCGAACTTTCTTATCAGAGGCAAGATAGGTCATGATGTCATCCGGCGCGGCAGAATCAGGGATACTGCTCGGAAGACCCACACGGTCGATCACTTGCTCGAGTCGCTGGACCACGTCTGGGCCGGTCACTCCAAGCGACACTCCAAGGCGAGCCTCCAGGATCATACCGGACGCCACTGCGGTCCCGTGGGGAACACGAAAAGAACACGCCGCCTCGATCGCGTGGCCGAGGGTATGACCGAAGTTGAGGATCTCCCTCCGGCCGGCCTCCCGCTCGTCCTCCGACACCACGGCAGATTTCAGTTCCACCGACCGCGCCACCACGCGCTCGAGCGCAGTGGCCTCTCCGTCCAGAATCGCCGGCATCTCTCGGTCGAGTTCGGCGAAGTAAGCGTCATCCATGATCGCGCCGTGTTTTACCGCTTCGATCATCCCCTGGGCCCGCTCAGCCCCCGGCAGCGTTGCGACGACGTCCGGATCCGCTACGACCAGATTCGGGGGGTGGAACGCTCCGACCAGATTCTTGCCGGCCTCGACATCCACTCCGGTCTTCCCACCGATAGACGCGTCGATCATCGCCACGAGGCTCGTTGGAACCTGTACGACGGGGATGCCTCTCATGTACGTGGCGGCGACGAAGCCACTGAGGTCACCCGTTACGCCCCCACCCATCGCGATCAAGCATGAGTCCCTGCCGAATCCGGCACGCAGGAGGCCATCGGTCAGTTGCGACCACCTCGCTCGATTCTTGTTTCGCTCGCCTGCCTCGAACGTGAAGAGTTCGGCCCCCAAGCCTGCATCCCTCAAGTGAAGGACCGTGGACTCTCCGTAGAGCGCCGCGACATTCGAATCGGACACCAGAGCGTACCGATGGGCGGGGGCGTACTCCTCGAGCAACGGAGCCAACTCACTGAGTAGACCACGGCCCACAAGCACCGGGTAGGGCCCTGAGGCGCCGCTTGTCATGACGGTAATCGGGGCTGCCTGGTCGGTCATTCGCGATCCAACGTCAGAGGGCCCCCAAGGACGCGGTTACATCGGGCACATCCCCGACCAACAGGCTGGTTGCAGGAAGGCCCCCAATCTCCAGCGCCGTCAGCGAGGCCGGCTTGGGGAGCGCGAACAAGCGAGGCTCCAATTCACGGACGAATCTATCGCGCTGTTGCGGGGTGTCCCAAACCCCGAACCAAGCGAGCGAACGATGTCCGTCGCCGTCATCGATGAGAACGTAACGATCACCTCCCCAGCCGAGCGCCATGGCACGTGAACCGCCCACCGTCTCCAACAGAATGCCGAGTTCCAGCTCGCCCAACGTGTCCTCGTATAGGCGACTCCACCCAGCTTCCACCGACACGTCGACATCGCGAGCCATGTCCCGCTGCCCTCCCGCGAAATTCTCAGGGTGAAGAACCTGCTCTGTCGAGCTCGGAAGGTCAGGACCGAACGGTGGCGGACGGCCACCCCGGTCCTTCCAGAGAGCCTCGACGAACCCCACTCCGCCTCGATATGGAAACAGAACGGCCTCCTGCAAGACGAGAGGCGCTTCGGCAAGAGCCGGAGACTGGGATCGCGCCGCCTCCAAAGCCGGGCCCAGGCGTTCGGAGAAATCTGGCACATCCATGAGGTCCGATGCCACCGACCCCTGGTCCTGCATCAAGAAATCGAACATCACCAGAGTCGCATGGCCCTCGATCGCCGCCTGTGCCGCAGCGCGCCGGTCGCTACTCAGGCCGGGAGCCGTGATGGCATCCAGATCCATGCTCTGGTCCTGGATGGCGTGGACCAATTCGTGGACCAGGAGCGCCTCGATCTCCTCGTCGGGCTGGTCGTCGAGTACGAACAGTGTCGTGGAGTCGGGATCGTAAAAACCTGCGATCTGTTCCAGATAGATGCCCTTGAGCGTGCCCCTCAGATCCATGTCTTGGGGTACGAGACCGAGGAGCCAATAGGCCTCAGAGAGTAGCGCCGCCCGATCCTCCGGGAACTCGTCGTCGATCTTGAACTCCAGGTACCGCTCGAGATCCACCCGAGAGCGGCGCTCGACACGAACGGGGGCCCGAAGCTCCATTCCCGAGCGGGACGCCAACTCTGGCAGGATCCGAACCGCGATACTCGCAAGCCTTGGATCGGAGGAGGTCACGAGCGCGTCGTCTACTGAACCGCGGCACCCCAGACTCACGAGGAGGATCGACAGAAACAAGGGCGCCAACGTGTACCGACTCCGGACCCAGACCCATTTCCGGGGGAGGTCACCCATCGGCGGGCACTCTTCCATACCGGTCCTCCAACCGAACGACGTCATCCAGATGCGGGGTCGATGCCTCGAGAACGTCACAGTCCGTGATCGCGACCATGCGGTGCACGGTTCCCGTTGCAAGGTAGAAGCTCTCACCAGCCCTCAATTCGATTTCCTCGAGGTCGGCCTCAGAACTCCCGGCAGAGAAACGCATCTCGCCTGAGAGTAGGTGGATCGTCTCGTCTTTTCGCTCGTGGTACTGCAGCGAGAGGGCCTCACCCGCTTGAATGTGCAGGAGTTTGCCTACGTACTCGCTCGTGTCCGCCCAGATGAGTTCGTACCCCCAGGGCTTCTCTACGCGTCGAGTACTGTGCTTCAAATCCGGCTTCCCGTTGTTGGAGGCGCAGAGGGCCGAACGAGGGTGAACGTTCGGAATGTACCGAAAAAATGATGTTGACGGACACCGCAACCAAGGTCAAGGGTCGGATCGCTGGCACAAAAGGTGCTACCGTGTTAAGGGAGACGGAACGGACTCGACCGGTGAGGCCAACGGTATGGTCGAGACCGTGTTCACTTGGATGGACCCTAGGGGCCTCTCATCAGGTACGTGGACAGTATCTATCACAGCGTCGGGTGGGTGGACCAGAGTCAGAAAATCGAGGACGACCGCGATACAACGGGAGGATCGATGTCCGTGATCAAAATGCTGTGGGATCCCCGTGTCTTGGGCCTCAGCACGCTTCTCTTCTTGGGGCTCGGCGTAGGCGCGGCCTGGGGTACGTGGCGGAACGTCTGCTCCGACTGCCCGTCGATCGCACAGATCCAGACGTTCGAACCCCAGCAAGCAAGCAAGCTTTACAGTCACGATGGACGACTGCTCGCGGAACTCGGCGTTGAGCGCCGGACGCCCGTGTCCATCAACGCCCTCCCAGAATACGTGTCCCAAGCATTCGTGGCTGTGGAGGACAAGCGCTTCTACGATCACCACGGTATCGATCCGCGCGGATTCGCACGCGCGGTCGTAGGCGTTCTCACCGGCCAAAGCCGGGTCCAGGGTGGAGGAAGCACGATCACTCAGCAGCTCGCCCGCAACATGTTCGAGACCCGGGTGGGATCCGAGCGTCGAGTGATCTGGAGAACCGTCATACGGAAGCTCAAAGAGTTGCAGGTGGCCTTCAACCTCGAGCGTGCGTACACGAAGGATCAGATCCTCGAAGCTTACATGAACGAGATCAACTACGGGCATGGTTGGTGGGGAATCCAGACCGCGGCAAGAAACTACTTTGCAAAGAACGCCGCCGACCTCAACCCGGCGGAGGCCGCCCTCCTCGCCGCGATTCCCAATCGCCCGGAGTTTTACAGTCCTCTTCGGAGCCAAGAGAACGCCGAAAGCCGGAGGCGGCTCGTGCTCCGGCGAATGGTCGACCAGGGCGTCATCCCAGGAGAGGACTTCGAGCGTTACGCGAACGCTCCGCTTCCGACCGAACGTGCGTTCCAGGGCGGGAGTCTCGCGCCGTACTTCGAGGAGTGGGTCCGAATAATCCTGCAAGACCGCTTCGGGAGCCAACTCTACACAGCAGGACTCAACGTATACACGACCCTCGACGTGCCGATGCAGAGGGCCGCGGAGAAATCCATGCAGGAAGGGTGGGCTGGGATCGAGGCCCGGGCCGGATTCAGGCACATGACATATGCAGCGTACCAGGATTCCCTCGCTGCGGGGGTGGTGCTGCCCGACTCGACCGGGTACGTGGAGGGGCTCTTCGTCGCTCTCGACCCCTGGACCGGATCGGTCCGTGCGATGATCGGTGGCCGAGACTTCGGCCTCTCAAAGTTCAACCGCGCGACGCAGGCGCTCCGCCAAGCCGGTTCTGGCTTCAAGCCGTTCGTTTACACGGCCGCCATAGGCAGCCGCATCCCCCCGACCTATGTGGTTCTTGATGGCCCCTACGTTACGATGCAAGCCGACGGAACGGAGTGGAGGCCCCGCAACTATGACGGTCGCTTCGAGGGTCCGATGACCATTCGTACGGGCCTGATGAAATCTCAGAATCTGATCGCCATCAAGCTGGCGCAGGAAATCGGACTCGAGAGCGTGGCCCAGACCGCGCGGCGTATGGGGATTCGAAGCGAGATCGAGCGTTTCCCATCCACGGCCATCGGAGCGGTGGAGGTGAGACCCCTCGAGCTGGCCGAGGCCTATTCCACTTTCGCGAACCAGGGCACCAAGGTGCGACCCTTCCCGATTCTACGGGTGGAGGACGCGCAAGGCCGGATCCTCTGGGACCCGCAACCGGAGCGCACGGAGGTCCTCGACCCCCTGGTGGCTCGCGTGATGATCTCCATGCTTCAGAGCGTGGTGGAAGCGGGAACCGGATACAATGCGATCAGAGTCGCGGCGGGGCTCTCAAGAGAAGTCGTGGCGGGCGGCAAGACCGGCACGACCAACGACGGCACGGACATCTGGTTCACCGGTTTTACGCCGAACTTGCTCGCGACGGTCTGGTTCGGGATGGACCGTCCTCAGCAGATCTGGCCGAACGCGACCGGTGCCGGCGCCCCGGCCCCGGTGTGGGGCAACTTCATGCGGCGCGTGTACTACGGAGATCCGGACGCTCTCGACCAGGAATTGCGGGAGCCGACGCTTCCGATCCCTGAGCCATGGGAGATCCCCGACGCCCTGGCGACACGGCTCGTCGACCGGACCACCGGAAAACTCGCCTCACAGTGGTGCCCCCAGGAGGACCAGATGTTGGAAATGTTCCTTCCGGGCACCGAACCCACGGAGTATTGCGACACGGACGATTTCGGCCTGTTCCGAGTTCCGACGAACTGAGGAAGCAGTTTCGTCGCTAAGCGTCCCGCTTCACCAAGAAGCGCTTGCGGGCACCCCGCACGTCGTCGTCCACTCTGTCCTTCACACCCTCCGCCAGGTCTTCCCGCTGATCTCCGGCTGAATCCCTAAACTCTCCAGCGACCCGGCGAATCCGCTTGCGCGTCCTCATGCCGGCCTCCGGAGCCGCAAGCAATGCGATGCCCGCTCCGACCATCGCGCCCAGAAGAAAGCCCGACACGAACGTCATGGAATGCGCCTCATGATCGTAATCCATTCCCGACTCCTTACGTGGTCCAGCCCCATCGTGGGTCCTGTCCTGTCGTGGGTCTAGCTGTCAGGCATCGGTCACGCCCGTATCTTACTTAGACGTATGCCCTCGATTCGGGTTTATATTCAGCTAGGCGTTGCAACCGTCATAGGGCAATCTATCGGAACAATCGCACAGGGGGATATGCGCGTTCTGGGAATCGACCTCGGGGAACGACGTGTGGGCGTCGCGGTGAGCGATCCTACCGGCGTCATCGCCCAACCGCTGCCCACGCTTCGAAGGCGTGCCGGCAAGCGAATGCCCCTCCGCACACTCCAGGACCTCGCGGAGCAGTATGAGGTCCAGGGGATTGTGATGGGCCTTCCTCTGGCACCGTCCGGGCATGATACCGACTGGACCCGAACGGTACGCGAAGCCGCGAGCAAGCTCGAGGAACGCTCAGGTGTGCCCGTTTACCTCGTGGATGAACGGTTC
>CAUZAE010000058.1:0-16178 GCA_963577685.1 Gemmatimonadales bacterium UBA6960
AGCTACGAACTCGGCTTCATTCATGTCTCTACGGCCGATGTCGCGTCCGAGGGAGCCGCGAGCGGTCTCTTCCCCGGAGAGCAGTTCACCGTTGCGCGCGTCAAGCGAGCGATTTTCGAGCAATCGACCATCGGCGCAATCTACACCCGGCGTGCCACCGACGCGGATCGGGCCGATCCCACGGCGCTCGTACCGGAGGACCGCCACACGGCGGGAATGGACCTGCACTTCTTCACGTCGCGACTCTTCGGCGACAGGAACTTCCAGGTCCGGTCCTTCGTCACGTGGAATTCGAACCCGCACTCGGGCATCGAGCGAACCAAGACCGACATGAGCGCTCATGGCTTTCGGCTAAGTTATCCCAACGAGGTCTGGACTGGAAGCGTCACATATCGCCAGCTGGGGGATGACTACAATCCGGCCATCGGTTTCGTCACCCGGAACGCATATCGCCGGGTGGAACCCAGAATCGGATGGAGGCCTCGCCCCGACATCGACTGGCTCCGGCGCATAAACTTCTCCGCCATGTTTCGGCACCTTGAGGGCCTCGAAACGGGCATCACCGAAGAGCAGCTGTGGCAGTTCAAGCTCCTCGGACTGAATTTCGAGAGCCAGGACAACTTCGACGTCGATCTCAATCGGCAGTACGAGTATCTCGATGCCGTTTGGGAAATCAGTGAAGGTGTCATGCTTCCGGTCGGCGCGTATTCGAACTGGGAGTGGGCAGTGTCGGCTCGGACAGCGGGCCAGAGGGTTGTGTCGGGCAATGTCCGGTATACCAAAGGCGGGTTCTGGAGTGGAGATCGAACTCAGGTCGGCCTGGGCATGGACATTCGGCCTTCTGCGGGCGTGATCCTCTCCGCCAGCGTAGAGAACAACGACGTCTTTCTGCCCGAGGGTAGTTTTACGGCACGTCTCATCCAGGTGAGCAGCGGATGGGATGTGACGCCGTTGGTGTCCCTCACGGGCAACGTCCAGTACGACGACGCGTCCGAGATCGTCGGCCTTTTCATGCGGACACGTTGGATCCTACAGCCCGGGAACGAGTTCTTCATTGTGTTCACGCAAAACTGGCAGAACCTCGGTACAGGACTCTTCGACAGAGACGCCGAGTTCCTAACGCTGTCGCGTGGCGGGAGCGTCAAGCTGAACTACACGTACCGCCTCTGAGTACGTACCGCCTCTGAGTCGGTGCTCGGCTCGTTCAGCACTTCCCGAAGCGTCCCGACGGCCGTCGACGCGTCTTCCTTCGAGAACACCAGGGGCGGGCGGAGTCGAATGGAGCGCGGCCCGCACGAGAGAACCGCGAGCCCCCGGTCCCAGCAACCCTGCCACACCCGGTCACGGGTCTCTCCATCGGGCAGATCCATCGCGACGAGAAGCCCGGCACCGCGGACGTTGGTAACGCCCTCGAAGTCCGCTTCCAGCCCCTCGAGCCCCTCCTTGAGACCCGCACCCACCCGGGCTGCATTCTCAACGAGCCCGTCTTCGTCGATGATCTCCAGATACCGCGCACAGCGGACCATGTCCACCAGGTTCCCGCCCCAGGTGGAATTTATGCGACTCGACACGCGGAAGACGTTGGTCTCGATTTCGTCGATACGCCGCGTGCTCATGACCCCACACACCTGCGTCTTCTTACCGAAGCAGATGAGGTCAGGTGTCACGCCAGTCTGCTCATAGGCCCACAGCGTGCCCGTGATCCCGAGGCCAGTTTGTACCTCGTCGAAGATGAGCAGGGCCTCGTATCGGTCAGCGTAGTCCCGGAGCTTGCTGAAGAACTGTGGCCGGAAGTGGTGATCTCCACCCTCTCCCTGGATGGGCTCGATCAGGATCGCTGCGATGCCGTCGGGGTCTCCCTCGAAGGCCGCCTCGATCTCCGCGCACGCCTCCTCCTCCTTCCTTCCTACCACCTCGTCATCCAGGGGAAAGTCTATGAATGGAGTGGAGATGCGTGGCCAGTCGAACTGCGGGAAGTCCCTCGTCTTGGTCGGGTCGGTATTCGTGACGGAGAGCGTGTAGCCACTCCTTCCGTGGAACGCGTCCTTAAAGTGGAGAATCTTGTCTCCGCCCCCTTCGACACCACAGGCTCTGTTCTTCTGCGCCTTCCAATCGAAAGCCGCCTTCATCGCGTTCTCCACGGCGAGAGATCCGCCGGCAACGAAGAAGAGGTAGCGAAAGTCGTCCGGGACAGCCAACGCACGAAAAGTCTTCACGAAGGCCGCAAACTCTTGGGAGTAGATGTCGCTGTTGGCCGGATTCGAAAGAGCCGCGGTCATGAGGGAACGTCGGAAGCCCTCGTCCTCCATCTTGGGATGGTTGTGACCTACGGGCAGAGTGGCGAAATACCCGTAGCAGTCCAGGTACTCCGTCCCACCCAGGGCGTCGACGATCCTCGCCCCGTGGGACTTGTTGAGGTCGATCACGACATGGAAGCCGTCGACGAGGACGTTTTCTTTCAGAACGGAGAACACTTCGCTGGCGGGAATCTTAATCTCGGGCATTGTGCTCTCCAGGGAATAAAAGGGGTCTGTGAAGATCGGGAGAGCCCGAGGGATACCTCCAAGCCGGCGTCGCGGTGACGCCGGCTTGCGGGCTCACTTCCCGCAGACGTTCGGCGGAGCGAAAATACCTGGGCGTGTGTCGAGGGGACGTCGGATCATGGTGCCGACAATCTACGACCGAAGTGGAGGCCCGTCTAACCGCTCTGCATCTGGCTCGTCGACCACTCCGAGCCCTATGTTCTTGCCCGACCCCAGGGATTTTCTCAGCGCCTCCATCGCGTCATCAGTCTGCACCTCCACCAGGCCATCAGGTCGGCCGCCCAACCGTTTGGAGGCGCAGTTGGTTTCAGCACGGTTCTCGAAGTGGAGCGCCCCGGGGGATGACGAATATGCGCACCCGATTCAAGGACGAGATCTCGACGTATGAATGGAGCTAGAGTTTTCATCACCCGGAAGATCCCCGAAGAAGGATTCGAAGTCCTGAAGGCCGCCGACGCTGACGTGACCATCTGCCAAGAGGACGAAGAGCAAGGTGTACCGCGAGCCTCGCTGCTCGACGGAGTCAGAAACTGCGACGTGCTACTCTCGCTGCTCACGGAGTCGGTCGATCGAGAGGTGCTGTCGGCCAATCCGCGACTTCTCGGCGTCGCAACGATGGCCGTGGGATATAACAACATCGACGTAGTCGCGGCGACGGATTTGGGCATTCCAGTGACGAACACGCCCGGCATACTCACGGAGTCCACCGCTGACCTGACTTGGGCGTTGATACTCGCCGTGGCGAGACGTGTACCGGAGGCGCACAACTACATGGTGGCAGGGCGCTATCGCATCTGGGGACCCAACCTGTTTCTTGGGGAGGACGTGAGTCCAGGTGCGAGCGGTCAACGCAAGGTGCTCGGCATAATTGGGTACGGCCGTATTGGAAGAGCGGTCGCGAAGCGTGCCATCGGGTTCGATATGGACGTGATCGCATACGATCCCTTCTCCAAGGATGGGATCCAGGCTTCGCCGCACGCGCGCTGGGCAGACCTCGAGGATCTCTTCCGGACGAGCGACTTCGTCACGCTTCATCCCCTACTGACACCGGAGACTCACCACATGATCGGGGCGGAGCAACTCCGGACGATGAAGCCTTCGAGCTACCTCATCAACGTGGCCCGCGGACCCGTGGTCGACGAGGGTGCGCTGGTGCGAGCGCTCTCCGAGGGGTGGATCGCCGGCGCTGGTCTGGACGTCTACGAGGACGAGCCGCGCATGGCGTCGGGCCTTGCAGAGATGCCGAACGCTGTACTTCTGCCGCATATCGCCAGTGCCAGCCGTGATACCCGCGGAATGATGGCGAACATCGCGGCCACCAACGCGCTCGCCCATCTCCGCTGCGAGCATGCACCGAACGTCGTGAACCCCGAGGTCTACGAGAGCGATGCGTATCGAGGGCGGATACGCGGTACCGATTGGACGCGCGGTGACAGTTGACGGTAGCGACCGTCGGCTTCGCAAAGACGCACGAGCGTGCCTCGACGCCGCCATCATCGCGGTGGATCCCACTCGACTGGTCTCGGAGGTGCTCGAACGGCATCCGGGGGCCGCGCCAAATAGCGATCGGGTTCATGTCGTCGCCGTAGGCAAGGCGGCTGGGGCCATGGCGCGGGCGGCATGCACGATTCTCGGTCCGCAAGTCACCGGGGGCGTGGTCATCGCCCCGTCCGATACGGACGTGCCCGCGTTGGGAAACATCCGCACCTTTGTCGGTGGACACCCTGTCCCCACCGACGGTAGCGAGCGTGGTGCCCGCGCAGTCGCCGAACTCGTCCGTACGCTCACCGCCGACGACTTCTTGCTCTGCCTCATCTCGGGTGGCGGCTCAGCGCTCATGACGTTCCCGCCATCCCGTGTCCCGCTGACGGACGTTTGCACGACGACCGATATCCTACTCCGAGCCGGCGCCACCATTGACGAGCTCAATTGCGTTCGGAAACACCTCGACCGACTCAAGGGCGGACGTCTGGCTCAAATCGCCGCCCCGGCCCAAGTGCTCACCTTGATCCTGTCCGACGTGTTGGGAGACCCGCCTGATGTCATCGCGTCCGGGCCGCTGTCACCCGACCCGACGACTTTCTCCGACGCTCTGGCCATCCTAGACCGCCACCAGGTTCGAGACCGAATCCCCACCTCCGCGCTCGAATATCTGAGGAACGGGGCACGGGGCGAGGTTCCGGAGTCACCGGGTCCCGATGAGCCCTGTTTTACCGACGTGGATGTCCGCATCGTCGGAAGCAACCGGATGGCCGCGGAAGCCGCCCTACGAGAAGCGGAACGTCGAGGGTATCGGACGCAACTCCTCACCACGACGTTGAGCGGTGAAGCGAGCGAGGTGGGACGCGCACTCGCTGCGCGAGGGTTGGAGATCAGAGATGGGCAGGGGCCGATCGCACCCCCAGCTTGCCTCATCGCGTCCGGCGAGACGACCGTAAGAGTGAGGGGGACGGGAAAAGGAGGGCGCAATCAGGAGCTCGTACTGGGAGGCGCGCTAGCGTTACAGGGTCGGGGACCTGTTTTGATGGCGTCGATGGGAACCGACGGCATCGATGGTGCGAGCCATGCCGCTGGGGCCTTTGCGGACCAGACGACGATCGCACGGGCCGAAGCTCGCGGGTTGGACGCGGCCGCCACGTTGGCCGCGAATGATTCGACCCCATTTTTCGAAGCGCTGGACGACCTTATCGTTACCGGCCCCACCGGCACCAACGTGATGGACGTGCAGGTCGTACTGATCCCGGAGTAATTTGCCCGTGCGCGGCCAGAGTGAAACCCTTGGGTGTGCATGCGGTCTCGAGAATGACTGGAGGGAAAGGCAATGACAGAAGCGAGGCGGGGATGATCACGAAGAAGCGCTGCGGGAGCGTCTCGTGTCTCTTGGTGGGCATGTGCACGGCTGTCCCCACTCTCGCCGAGGCGCAGGCCCGGCCGTTCACCGCCGAGGACATGCTTGCTGTGGTGCAGATCAGCGGACTTGTCTCCATCGCCGCGAGCGGCGACAGGATCGCGTACATGCTGCCCGATGTAAGCGAAGAGCAGAACATTCTGGAGCGTCTTCCCCTCGGCACAGTCCACGTGCAGACACTCGATGGGCCTTCGGCGGGATCACCCGTGCGACTCGGATCCGCCGGTCAGCAAAGCTCTTTCCCGGTATTCTCCCCCGACAGCTCCCGCCTGGCCTTCTTCCTTGGGGAGGCCGGCAGCACACAGCTGGCCGTTTGGCGTGCCGATACCGGCGGGACGAGGTCGATCGGGACTCCCTTCCGGGGTAAGGCGACGACGCCGCCCCAATGGGCGTCCGACGCTCGGGTGGTATACGCGCGACCCGCGGCACCCGTCGAGGTGGGTGAGCGCACTCGTGTGCAGGTGCTCCAGAGCACGGATGAGGTCCTACCCGGCGACGCCTTTTTCGCGAACCGAAATCGCGCCGGCCTGGCCGTCGTCGACGTCGTCACCGGTGCGGAACGCACACTCCTGGACGACCAGTCACCGCTGCGACGCTTTGCGGTCTCGCCGAACGGTGATCAGGTGATCGCGGCACTGCCCAGCCCGGCCACCGACGACCTGGCAGGCCGGGAGCAGATCGAGACGTTGCTCTGGCATCTCGACGCCGACGCATCGCCGCGAAAACTCACGGGCCGAGGACAGCGGATGTCCTGGCTTCCGGACGGACGGCTACTATGGCGCAGTAACAGCGGCAACCTATTGACGCTCGGAGTAAGCGCGCGGGGGCCCGCAGAAGGGGGTAGGGCGGTCCCGTTCATGTCCGGTCGCGCTGCCCGTTTCACCCCCGTGGCATGGTCTCCCGACGGAAAGAGCTTCGTGAGCCTGGTGGCCGACCCGTCGATAACCGATCCCGAGATCGAAACGCCGCAACCGGGCATGTACTCGATCGCCCGCCCGTTCATGGACCTGTACGTCGTGTCGAGCGAGGATGGTCGAGCCCGCAACCTCACGGCAGACCTCGACGCGCAGGTGAGAGACCCGATCTGGAGCGCGGATGGCACCTCGCTCTTCTTCCGCACCGTAGACAACCGCACATACGACGAGACCCTATTCCGTTACGAACTCACCGAAGGACGGCGGTCTGAGCTGGCCTCCGGCGAGGAGGCATATGGCACGCCAATGCTCGTGCCGGACGGTCTCCTGCTCACGATCCAGTCGGCAACGTCACCGTCCGATCTGTGGCACATCGACGGAATCACGGGACGGCGCACACGTGTTACCGAACTCAACCCGCAGCTGTCGGACATCGCGTTCAGCACTCCGGAACTCCTGCACTTCGACAACGCGGACGGTGAGCGGTTGGGCGCGCTCCTGTACCGACCTCCCGGAGCCACCAGAGATGTCCCGGTAATCACTTATGTCTACGAAAAGCTCACCCCGGGAATCCATCGCTTTAGCGCACGTCACCAGATCTTCGCGACACACGGCTACGCCGTTCTCATGCCCAACGTGAAGGTGAAGGTCGGTGAGACCGGCACGTCGTTCGTGAAGAGTGTGGTACCCGCGGTCGACATGGTGCGGGGGATGGCCTTCACGAACGGGCGCGTCTGCCTTTGGGGTGGGAGCTTCGGCGCCTACGCCACGTCGTTCGTCATCACACAGACGAACATCTTCGACTGTGCCGTATCGCGCGCGACGCCGCCCGAGCTATTCCGCAACTGGGCAAGCGGCCGGGACCGCGACTCCGACAACATCGAGTTCGGCCAGGCTCGGATGGGGGGCAGCCCGTTCGAGGTCATGGAGCGCTATCTGTCCCAGTCAGCTTTCTTTCACCTCGACAACGTGGAAACGCCGGTGCTACTCACGCACGGCGTGAAGGACTACACGATCCTGGTTGGAGAGGGCGAGATGATGTTCTACGCCCTCAGGCGGCTGGGGAAGGAGGCCACGCTCGTGCTCTACGAAGAGGGCGATCACAGCCTCTACCGACACTCGCGCGCCGACGCGCTCGACGTGCACCAGCGCATGCTCGACTGGTTCGAGAAGTACCTGCGGTAATCGACGGGGCCTAGATGATCGGAAAGGGGACGGGACTCCTAGGAGCTCGCCGTGGCCTCCGCGACGGCCTCAATGAACTCGTTAGGGTCGACCGGCTTCGCGAGCGTCGGGAGGGCGCCCAGCAGTTTGGCCATATCGAGCTCCCCCGGACTGCTGCCGGAGAGGGCGATGATCTTCGTGTCCTCATCCATGCCCAGCAACCCCGTGATGAGCTCAAAGCCATTTCCATCGGGCATCTGGAAATCCGTGACGACGACGACGATATCCTTTCCTAGATAGGCCTTCATCGCCTCGCCGCCGTTCTTGGCGAAGAAGAGGTCGTGACCCGCATCCTCGAGTGCAGTTCTCTGTAGGAAGCGATCTTCCTCGCTGTCGTCGACGATCAAGACTCGTGCCATGTCATAGTCAGGGTACGGGGAAGGTGCTGAAAAACCGCCTCTTCATGCATACGTGTGAATGGGGCTCGGCGGCAAGGATGACGTCTAGATCGAGTCGCCGCCACACCGTCTCTCGCGGCATCCCGTGGGGAGCAATTGCGGGAGCTATGGGCCGGACCGATGTTGCGGGTTCGCGCAATTCCCCGGAAGAAGGAAGAACAGTGTGACCCGGTTTCTCATGGATCATGTACCGACGGGAGAGAGGTAAGAGGACAGATCATGTTCCTTCGTCAAACCTACGTCGACCGCAGGGGCACTCTGGCTTCCCGTTTCGAAGGCGGCCTTCTGTGGCTGCCCGGAAACGTGGAGAGTCCGATCAACTACGCGGACAACTGCTACCATTTCCGGCAGGACAGCACCTTCCTGTACTACTTCGGCCTCAACCAGGCCGACCTGGCTGCGATCATCGATGTCGAGGCCGGAACGGCCACCATCTTCGGTGACGAGCTCACCATCGACTCCATCGTTTGGACGGGAAACCTGCCCACCATCGCGGAGCGCGCCGAGAAGGCCGGCGTGATGGATACTAAGCCTCTCGCGGCCCTGACCGACATGGTTCAAACAGCGCAGAGCGGCGGCCGGGACGTTCACTTCCTGCCGCCCTACAGGCCGGACACCCTCATCGAGTTGTCCAGGCTCCTCGGATTCTCTCACACGGAGGTGCACAAGAGAGCCTCGACACGGTTCATCCAGGCCGTGGTGGATCAAAGGTCCTGCAAGTCCGCCGAGGAAATCGCCGAGATCGAATGGGCGGTGAACACCTCGGTGGACATGCACGAAGCAGCGATCGAGATGGCCCGCCCCGGGATGCTCGAGTCGGAGATCGCAGCAGAAGTGGAACGCATCGCCATGGCCGGGGGAGCGCGCACCAGCTTCCCTGTCATCGCCACCATCCACGGAGAGACGCTCCACAACCACGACCACGGCAATGTCATGTCGGAGGGGGATCTGTTCCTCTTGGACTGCGGTGCCGAGAGTCGCCTGGGGTATGCTGGCGACCTCTCGTCCACCTTCCCCGTGAGTTCCCGGTTCAGTGATCGCCAGCGCATCATCTACGATCTCCAGCTCCTGGCTCAAGTCACCGCCGTGGAGACGCTGGCTCCGGGCGTGCCGTACAAGGATGTCCACTTCGCGGCCTCCCGGGTGATCTTCGATGGTCTCAAGGAGTTGGGCATCTTCAAGGGCGATACCGACAGCGCCCTGGCCGCCGGCGCTCATGCCATGGTCCTGCCTTGCGGGACCGGCCACATGATGGGCCTCGACGTCCACGATATGGAGAACCTGGGCGAGGTGTACGTGGGCTGGGACGGACAGCCCAAGAGCACGCAGTTCGGGCTCAAGTCCCTGCGGCTCGGCAGGCCCCTCGAGCCGGGCTTCGTAGTCACGGTGGAGCCGGGCATCTACTTCATCGCCCAGCTCATGGACCTGTGGCGGTCCGAGAGCCACTGCACCGAGTTCATCGACTTCGACGAGCTCGACAAGTGGCGGAGCTTCGGTGGCGTGCGAAACGAGGAGGACTACCTCATCACCGAAGACGGCGCGCGCAGACTGGGACGACACAAGGCGCAGACGGTGGAGGAGATCGAGGGGCTTCGATGCGTCTAACGAACATGGTTCACGCCGTCGACACGCACGCCTGTGGTGAGCCGGGTCGCGTGATCGTAGGCGGAGTCCGTGACGTTCCGGGAGCGACCATGTTCGAGAAGATGACTTACCTCCGAACCCAAGCCGACGACCTTCGTCTGCGGATGTTGAGGGAGCCCCGCGGTTACCCCGCCGCCAACTGCAACTTGATTCTGCCCCCGACCCGACCGGAGGCGGACGCCGGGTTCATTATCATGGAGCAGGTGGAATACCCGGGGATGTCGGGCACCAACACGATCGCCGTCACCACCGTCCTCATCGAGACCGGCATGGTTCCGGTTCAGGAGCCGATCACGGAACTCGTGCTCGAGGCTCCGGCCGGACTGATTAGCGTGCGCGCCGAGGTTAAGGGTGGGAAGGTCAAGGCAGTGACCTTCGAGAACGTGCCCGCGTTCGCTGTCCACCTCGACGCCCCCGTGGAGGTCCCTGAGCTCGGCACCGTTACGGTGGATGTGGCCTACGGAGGCATGTTCTACGTCATCGCCGATGCCGTGCCCCTAGGGCTCGCGCTGACCCCTGACGAGGCTGGCGATGCGGTGCGGATCGGTGAGATGATCAAAGCCGCCACGCAGGAGCAGCTCGACTGCGTCCATCCGGACAACCCGGAGATCCGAGGGGTGACCATCGCCCAACTCTCGGCCCCGCCCCTCGGCCCGGACGCAGATGGACGGAACACCGTAATCGTCTCGACCGGCAAACTCGACTGGGAACGCCCATCGACATGGAAGGGAGTTCTGGACAGGTCACCGTGCGGGACAGGGACCTGTGCCAAGATGGCCGCCCTGCACGCCAAGGGTCGGCTTCCTCTGAACCAGGACTTTCGACACGAGGGCATCCTCGGCACGATCTTCACGGGCCGCCTCCTCAGGGAGACCGACGTAGGGGAGTATCGCGCCGTCGTCCCGACCCTCACTGGGACCGCGTGGATCACCGGCTTCGCACAGTATGTGGTCGATCCGGAGGACCCGTTTCCCAACGGGTTCACCGTGGGGGATATCTGGAGCTCACAGGAAGACTGACGGAGTGTCAGCTACCGAGCGCAGATGAGATTTCGTCCCTAACCCAGCTGTCTTCCTCCGCCAGCAGTCTGGACGAAAGAGCCTCCGTCGCCACACGCGAGCCGATCCGCCCCAGCGCCCAAGCCGAGTGCCCTCGTACCAGCGGTGCCGGATCGCCGAGCGCCGTCACGAGAGCAGGGACTCCAGCCTCCGACCCCCAATTTCCCAACGCCACGCACACGTTGCGGAGCAGCCCCTTTCTTCCGGCGCGGGTCACTGGTGAGCCCTTGAACTCGCGCAGGAATCCCTTGCCTGACAGCGACGACAACTGCTCCGCAAACTCGATCAGCGACGGCCCGTCGAGGTCGGATCGGGGGGCGTAGGCAGGCTCCGGGGACGGCACAGAAAACTTCGTGACGAACGGACACACCTCCTGGCAGATGTCACACCCGTACACGCGGTTCCCCATGAGCGGCCGCAACTCGAGGGGAATGGGCCCGCGATGCTCGATCGTCAGATAGGAGATGCAACGCCTCGCGTCCATGAGGGGCGCCCCTGCGTCATCACGCCCCAACAGCGCTCCGGTGGGGCAAGAGTCTAAACAGTTCCGACACGTGCCGCAGTGGTCCTCTTCGAAGGGGGAATCCACGTCGATCTCGAGATCGAGGAGGAGGACACCGAGAAAGAAGTAGGACCCGCGGCGCGGGTTGATGAGCATGGTGTTCTTTCCGAACCATCCGAGCCCCGCCCGAACGGCCAATTCCCGTTCGAGAATGGGCCCCGTGTCCACGTAGACGAGGCCCTCGATCGCCCTGTCCACATGGGACTCGATCCGGCTGTGAAGCTTGAGGAGCCGCTCTTCTATCACATGGTGATAGTCCCGGCCGCGCGCATAGCGGGCAATCACACCCCTCGCTGCATCGTCGGGGACGCCCGGCGGGTCCTCCTGATGGTATTCGTGTCCAACCACGACGGCCGACCGGACCCCTGACAGGGTACGCCGCAGGTCCCCGCGTCGGGCGACCGCATCGGGTCGGGCCAAGTAGGCCATCTCGCCCTGTGCACCGCGCTCTATCCATGTCCGGTAGAGGTTCATGTGCGCGCTACGCTCGACCGATGCGACACCGAAGAGGCCGAAGCCCAAGTCGCGGGCTTCCTCCCCAATCAGGTCTCGAAGCCTCACACGTGGTACTCCCGTCCCTTCCACTCGACGTGGCCTCCTCGGACCCAACTGCGGAAGAAGATATAGGTGACCATCGCTGTGCCGAGGGGATAGAAGATTCCGAAAGCCGGGGGCGCACCGACCCGCCAACTCGACAGGGCCCACGCACCGACGCTGAGACCGGTGATCCACGATGCCCAACCAACCCAAGTGGTCAATCCCAACCCTGCCATCGAAACCGCCAACACCACGGGAGGAAGGATCCACAGGACCGTCCCCGTCACGATCGCTAGCGGCATGACGAAGGGAGCGGCCCAGGACGGAAGGCCCTGGCGGGACCCCAACGATACGTTCTTCGTCCAACCCTCGACCAACTCACCGAGTGATCGATACATGCGCGTGGCGAAGATCGCCTCGGCCTCGCGAACACTGAGTCGCTTGCCGGCCTTGCACAGCGTCTGCGCCAATCTCTGATCTTCGACGACCTCACGCCGTACGGCGCCGTGGCCCCCGATCTCCTCGTACGCGCCACGTTCGAACAAGATGTATTGTCCGTTGGCGATGGCGTCCCTCCAGCGCGCGGGTAAACAGGGTCGTCTGAGATCGGGGTAACGAAAAATCATCAACACGAACATATGGGTCTGGATCACACGCTCCCAGAACGTCTCCATGAGCTGCCTCCCCATCAGAGTCAGCGCATCGCTTTCATCCTGAGCGAGTCCGGCTACGGCCCTCCCCAGCAGTTCAGGCGAGTGGATCGTATCCGCGTCGGTGAAGAGCAACAGCGATCCCTGGGCCGCTCGGGCTCCTTGTGCGCACGCCCACGGCTTGCCGAACCATCCTTCGGGTAGAGCTTCCCCCTCGACCACCACCACCCATCGCGCCCGATTCGCGCCGATGCCACGTGCCAGAGAGAGAGTACCGTCTGCACTTCGATCGTCGACGACAATCACTTCGAAGTCCGGGTAGTCGGAGGCACAGATGGACTCCACGCACGATCGGATGCTTCGCTCCTCGTTTCGTGCCGGGACGATGACGCTCACGGACGGAAGATCCCCTTGTCCCGAGTTCACCGTGGGCAGCGCCCGTGGCGTACGAAACCGCACCAACACGAAGAGAAGGAGCGCGATCCAGGGGAGAGAAGCGAAAAGCATGTACGAGGGAAAGTTCATGGACGTTGATTCAACGTGAACTAGGTGGTAGACCTATCCATTCTCGCACCCGGAAGCCGGCAGCAAGGTCCCACAGAGGGCAGACGATGGACATTACGAAAGTACGATCGGAGTTCCCCATCCTCCATCGCAAGACCTACCTGAACTCGTGCTCGTTGGGTGCGCTTTCTCACCGCGCGACCGCACATCTGGAGAGCTTTCAGGAACTGTGGCGGGAGCTGGGCGCATCGGCATGGTACGGCCCCTGGTGGGACACCATCGAAGAACTCAGAGGTCGGGTGGCGCGCTTCCTAGGCACGCACTCTACACAGCTCGCCCTTCTCCCGTCCACCTCCGCCGCGCTCTCCGTCATCGCCGAGAGTGTCGATTACAGCCGTCGAAATCGAGTCGTGTGCACCGAGTTGGACTTCCCCACCCTCGCCTATCAATGGGCGGTAAAGCCGGGAGTCGAGTTGGTAGTTCTGAAGAGTGACGACGGTATTCGAGTCGACCCGCAGAGGTTCGCGGACGCAGTCGACGACCGCACGGCTTTCTTGGCTACGAGCCACGTGTTCTACACGACCGGATACGTTCAGGACTTGGACCCGCTAGCAGAGATCGCGCAGCGTGCCGGTGCCTACCTCCTCATCGACGGATACCAGGGTCCCGGCCAGATTCCGGTCGACCTAGGCGCAAGTCAGGTCGACTTCTACACGACCGGACCACTCAAGTGGTTGTGCGGCGGACCGGGCCTTTCCTACTTGTACGTGCGCGAGGAACTGATCCAGAAGCTCCAGCCGAGGATCACGAGTTGGTTCGCCGCACGAGACCAATTCGACTTCGACCTCGAGAACTTCGTCCCACAACACGATGCCAGGCGCTTCGAGCTGGGTACCCCCTCACTCCCGACGATCCACACCGCCCTGGGCGGCCAGGAGATCATCGACGAGGTGGGTATCGACGCGATCTACGAACGGAATCGAATGCTCACCGCGCATGTGGTGACCCGCGCACTAGAGTCAGGGTTCGAGCTTACCACAGCGCCCGATCCGGACGATCGCTCGGCCATCGTGATGATCCGAAACGCAGACCCCCCGGCGGCGGTCGCCCGGCTGGCCGAACAGGGGGTTATCGTGGATCACCGTCCGGGCCACGTTCGAGTGAGTCCGCATTTTTACAACACGACGGACGAGATCGATCGATGCATCGACGCCCTTTCCGACAGCTAGTTAGCTTCCTTTCCGCACCCAACGATCCCCGTCGCGGCTCCGGTACTTGTCGAGCACGCGGTCGAACGCTTCAGCTAAGTCGATCTCCTGCTCGTTCGCCATACACAGAATGACGAATAGCACGTCGGCAAGCTCTTCGGCCAATTCCTGCTCAGCCTCACCCGGCTTCTTGGGCTTGGTGCCGAATCGGTGATTGACCAGCCGCGCCAACTCACCGACCTCTTCCATGAGGCGGGCGAGGTTGGCGAGTGGGGGCCAGTAGCCCTCCTCGAACTGAGAAATCCAGTCGTCGACGCGACGCTGCGCCTCAGTCAAGCCCGAGGGACGCCCTTCCTCCGTCACGGAACGACCACGAGCTTGCCGAAAACTCCGCCGCCTTCGAGAAGCTCGTGCGCCCGCCGCGTTTCGGCGAGCGGCATGACCTCGTGGATCACCGGCTTGAGCTGTCCTTCGAAAACCAGAGCCATGACGCGTCGGAAGTCCTCGGGTGGTCCCATAGTGCTTCCCAGGATCGAGAGTTGCTTCCAAAAAATAGCACGCACGTCGCTCGCGACCGTGGGGCCGGCGGTTCCGCCGTAGGAGACGAGTCGCCCCCCCACAGCCAGGGATCGCAGGCAGGACTCCCACACCGGCTCTCCCACCGAATCGACGACCATATCCACGCCCCGCTTCCCGGTGTCGCGCCACACCTCTCGAGAGAAGTCGACTTCCAAGCGATCGTATGCCACGTCGGCACCGAGCGCTTTCACGCGATCCACATTCACGGGGCCGCTGGTCACGGCGTACACCCGGGCTCCCGACAACTTCGCGATTTGGACGGCGGCGGTGGCGACGCCGCCGGACGCTCCGGTCACCAACACTGAGTCCCCCGGACGGAGGCCACCTCGTCCTAGAAGCGCGTGCCACGCCGTCACGAAGGCGAGGCCGGCGGCGGCGGCGGTCTCGAAGGGCACACCCTCGGGAATTTCTAGCAGGTTATCCGCGGGAGCCAAGCAGTATTCGGCTAGCCCGCCCTGTGTGTGCTCGCCGAGCACCTCGAACGGGGGCTGGCGAATCGACGTTCCTCGCCTCGAGGCTTGGTACCATTCGTAATTCATGGCTGGATCCACGACCACGCGCGTACCCGAGAGCACCCCCTTCACGTCAGGCCCTAGCGCGTCCACGACGCCAGCCACATCCGAACCGCCGATGTGCGGCATGGGGATTTCGAAAGGAAGGCCCCGGCGGGCCCACAGATCCAGGTGATTGAGCGACGTGGCCCGCACGGCCACCCGTACTTCGCCGGGTCCCGGCTCGGGCGTCTCGACCTCCGCCACGCGGATCATCTCCGGTCCGCCGTGCTCGGAAAAAAGGGCCGCTCTCATGGCCACTCCGATTGGAAGGGTTCGATGAAGGGGCGGCAACAGTACCGTAGCGGCCGCCCACACGGCAACCGCACAGGCTGTGCGGCCTCCCTCGTCTCGTTTATCCTTCGGCTACACGCATACGACGTCCCCGAAGCGATTGAGAACATGGAGGATCGTAACAACACCCACGAGCCGCTGGACGGCCCGGACCCTCCCGAGGTTCCCGACGAAACGCTCGGGGGCTACCAAGAGGTCCACACGCGGTCCCCTGCTTTCGAGGGCTGCGACGGCCAACCGTACACGGTATCCATCGAGGTGGAGTCCGTAGGAGACCCGCTCAATCCATTCGTCGGCTACCTGGTTTTTCCGCGCTGGGCGGAAAGCGGTCTCGGCATCGTGGGTCACGTGCAAACGCCTATCCTCAGCAAGGAGAAAGGACAGGCTGAAGCCCGGAGGGCAATAGACGACCTCCCCCTGATCGAAGTGAAGCGCCTTCTCGACGAAGCGATTCGACAGAAGGATCGGACCCCATGAGCCCTACTGCGGCTCCCTCACTGCCCGTGACCGAGATCTTCCACTCGATTCAAGGAGAGTCCACCTGGTCGGGCCTACCGTGCACCTTCGTACGTTTGACGGGCTGTCCGCTCCGATGCGTCTGGTG
>CAUZAE010000059.1:0-15802 GCA_963577685.1 Gemmatimonadales bacterium UBA6960
AAGACGGGAGGCAGCTCATCAATCGAGTCCGCCCACTTTTCGACGCCGTCGGTCGAACGCTCGTGATACGTGAGGACATGATGGTGAGCGCCACGGCACTTTGTGCCTGCGGGATCGCCTTCTTCCTACGGGCCATCAGGGCCGCGACCCAAGGCGGCATCGAAATCGGGTTTCATCCCGACGAAGCGCTCCTGCTCGCAGCCCAGACCGCTTACGGTGCGGCTGCACTACTCGCGGACGGAGACGCGCACCCTGAAGCCGAGATCGACCGCGTGACGACACCCCGTGGATGCACCATCTCCGGCCTGAACGAGATGGAGCATCGAGGGTTCAGCTCGGCCATGATCAAGGCGATTCTGACCTCTGCGGACAGCGCCGTCCAACTTCTCGGGGAGGACAGCTAGCGAACCACCTCGAGGGTCGGGGCGTTCTAGACGTCCCTCTCGAGCGTCCGCGTCAAGCAGGTCGGTCCTCCAGAGCCCGCCACGCAGATCTCGGAGGCCTGGAAGGTGTGCACCTCGATTCCATGGGACTCCATCCGGCGCCTGGTCTCCGGAGCACCCTCGGCCACGACGCAGACGCGTGGCGACACCGTGAGCACGTTGCACCCTAGGGCGTCGTATTCGGCTTCCGGTACCTCCACGAGCGTGATACGACGTTCGAGCAGCAGCTCCCGGAACAGCACCGGCATCAGAGGTGAGTAGACGACTGCCACATCGTTGTCGACCGGGCTGACGATCGACATGAGATGGAAAACGTCGGACGGTCCGCGAAAGTGCGGCAGCGGGACCGTCACGACCTCCACCTCCGGAAGCACCTGCGAGAGCTGCCGGATACCCTCGGCGTTGCTGCGGTACCCTCGGCCCACCGCTAGCGTCCGCTCGTCGAGCCACAAGACGTCCCCACCCTCTACACGCCCCTCCCCATCGATGTCGCCACGCACGGAGACGCCCCAGGCCTCATACGCCGACCGCTGAGCCGTCGGCTCTCCCCGCCGGGCGTCCTTTCCCATGTTGCACAGGATTACCCCTCCGTCCGTGACGACAGCAGCGTCTCGGGCATAGATTGAGTCGAGCCCTACTCCATCGGATCGCGGTAGAAAAAGTGGCTCGATCCCGAAGCCCCGGAGCAGATCTACGAACGCATCGTACTCCCTAAGAGCCAGGGCAAAGTCAGGACGGTGCAAATAGCCAAGCGCCTCCCACTCTGCGTCGATCACGCTCTCGTCCACGAAGGCGTCTCGCACGTGCTTCAGGACGACCCGCTTCAAAACGCCGACCTCGGACTGGCATGATGGGCTCATCCGAGCGCCCTCTAAGAGGTCGACTCGTCAACCCGGACCATCAGGAGCCCTCGCGAGGGTCTCCTTCGTCGAGAACCTTTTGCGTGCGGTCGGCCCGGTAACTGCGGACCGCCTCTCTGATGTCGGGATATTTGTTCCCCAACATTGCGCCGGCCAGGAGCGCTGCGTTGGTCGCGCCGGCGTTCCCGATCGCGAGTGTGCCCACCGGAATGCCCGCGGGCATTTGTACGATCGACAAAAGCGAGTCGAGTCCGTCGAGGGCCCAAGCCTTCATGGGGACACCCAAAACCGGAATAACGGTCTTCGCGGCCATCATCCCACCGAGGTGGGCAGCCCCCCCGGCTCCTGTGATGATCACCTCCAGGCCACGCTCCTCGGCGGTGGAGGCGTATTCGATGCAAAGATCCGGTGTGCGATGTCCGGAAATCACACGAACTTCGCAAGGGATCCCTAGGGTGTCGAGTGTGTCCGAGGCGCGGCGCATGGTCTCCCAATCCGACTTCGATCCCATGACGACGCCCACGAGGGGCTTGTAATGGTTCATGGCAGGAGCTTGTGGCAACGGCGCACTCGGGTCAAGTGGATCGGGCCCCGGCCGCGGCACTGCAAAGAAACACTTTTTCCTCAGCGACGGCGTCCGCATCTTTCGAGTGAGAGAAACGTATCTTCGAATCGGCGAGGAAGTACACATGGTTCGTAAGACAGCATCCGCCGGCGTGCTACTGGCCTGCCTTCTGACTGCAGCACCCGCTCTGGCTCAAGTCTCCCCGTGGACGTCAGATCGTCCCGACGGGCACGCGCCTGCCGGAGTTCTGGTAGACTTCCTCCTGCCGAAGGGCGACACCTACTTCTCTGTCCGACTGTACCAGGAGCAGTTCAGAGGTACACGACTGGGTACGGAGCCATTCCAGTTCGACGACGTCTTGGACTTCTTCTCCGTCGCTCCCCTGAGCCTGGACAAGGAGATCGCCGAGGTGGAGTTCCGGTGGGGCTTGACCAACTGGTTCACCTTAGCGGGGTCGATGCCGGGTGCTCGGGCCGAGATGTTCAGCGCCACCGATGCCCTCTTCCTCGAGACGACTTCTGGGACCATCGGCGATGTCAAGGTTCGGGGGCTTGTCGATCTGTTGTCCATGGAGCAGTACCGCATGAGTTTGACCCTCGGAGGCACGATCCCGACCGGCCAGACCAGCAGAAGCGGAGCGACCCCGTTTACGCCTTCTGGCACGCTTCCTTTCGCCATGCAGGGCGGCTCCGGCACCTATGACATTCTGGCCGGCGTGACCTTCCTGACGCAGAACGATCTCGCCTCGGTCGGCACTCAGTTGAACTCGATCATCCGCATGTTCGCCAACTCCCGGGGCTACCGCCTCGGCGACGAGTTCGAATTTTAGGTCTGGGGTGCCTATCAAGTCAGCGATTGGGTGAGCGTCTCGATGCGGGGCCTCTACCAGACATGGGGCGACGTGACAGGGTCCGACCCGGGAACGGACGGTACGATCGATCCCGGCGCCAACTCGTCGCACAAGGAGGGGAGCGAATCTTCCTCCCCTTCGGTGTCAACCTCATGTTTCGAGAGGGACCCATTGCGGGCAATCGGCTCTCCTTGGAATGGTACTATCCCATCCACCAGGAGCTGCACGGCCCTCAGCTATCGGCTCATCGAACGCTCGTGATGTCCTGGCAGTACCAGTTCTAGGGCAACTCAGGAGACGGGTACTCTCCTTCGCCCGGACGGCGTTGCCGCTTTAGAGCAGGCGCACGAGATGGTAGTGCTTCTTTCCCTTGCGGAGCACGATGAAGCGTCCGTCCACGGCGTCGCCCGATCCGACCGTGGCGTTCACATCCTGTACGCGAATATTGTTGACGTACACACCGCCCCCTTCGACGGCCCGTCGCGCTTCCCCCCGCGATTTCGTCACCGCCGCCCGGCACAGTAGGTCGAGAACGCCTACCCCTTCCCCCTCGAGTTCCACCTTGGGTATGTCGACTGACGGCACGTCGGAGAAGATTTCTGCGATCTCGTCGGCGCCGAGGCCTGTCATATCACCTCCAAAGAGGACCGTTGTGGCCCTCTGCGCGCTCGAGAGACCATCCTCCCCGTGGACTCGACGGGTCACGTCTTCGGCTAACGCCCGGTGGGCAGCGCGTTCGTGCGGTCGATCGGCGAGCGCCTCTTCCTGCTCCGCGACCTCCTCCAGGCTCAGTAGTGTGAAGTACCGGAGGTAGCGAACTACATCCTTGTCATCGACGTTCATCCAGAACTGGTAAAACGCGTATGGTGACGTCAGAGCTGGATCGAGCCACACCGAGCCGGCCTCGGTCTTGCCAAACTTGTGTCCCCCCGCCCCGGTGACCAACGGATAGGTGACACCGTACGCCTTCGCACCCCGCATACGCCGGACCAGATCGATGCCCGCCGTAATGTTGCCCCACTGGTCGCTTCCACCCATCTGAAACGTGCATCCATAGCGTTCGTTCAACGCCACGAAGTCGTAGGCCTGTAGCAACGCGTAGCTGAACTCCGTGTAGGAGATCCCCGTCTCCTCGTTGTCAGCGCGCCGCCTGACGGACTCCTTTCTCAGGAGCGCATTCACGGAGAAGTGTTTCCCCACGTCTCGCAAAAAATCGACCATCGAGAGCTCGCCCAGCCAATCCAAGTTGTTGACCGTGCGAGCTGGATTATCGGCACACTCGAAGTCGAGAAAATGCTCGAGCTGAGTTCGCATCGATTCCAAATTCTGAGCCGCGCGTTCCCTCGTCAGGAGTTGCCGCTCCTCCGTCTTTCCCGACGGATCACCGATGAGTCCGGTACCCCCACCCACTACGACAATCGGGTGATGCCCCAACCGCTGAAGATGCACGAGGCCCATGATGGGCATGAGGGAGCCGACGTGTAGACTCTCAGCCGTAGGATCGAAGCCGATGTACGCGGTTACCGGGCCCTCCGCGAGAGCGGCCTCGGCACCCTCAGTCGAGTCCTGCAGCACCCCACGCTGACGGTATTCTTGAAGTAAGCTCATTCTTCTCTGACTTCTTTCTCTTCTCGTACTGAATCGGCTTTTCCCCACGGCTGCGGGGCAGCCGGAAGATAGCCTCGCGTCAAACGTTCGCGTATCTGGCCTCGATCAACCTTGCCGTTCGTGTTGAGGGGGAGCGCGTCTGCTATTTCGATCCACCGGGGAATCTCGGCTCCCGCGAGCCGCGCCCGGGCGGCCGAGATCAGTGCCGCCGGGTCCGGACGCGCATCCGGGCCCGGGACCACAAGTGCCGCGACGACCTCACCCCACTGATCGTCCGGAACACCGACGACCGCAACGGCGGCCACCCCGGACAACTCCCCCATCACAGTCTCGACAGAAAGTGGGTCGACGTTCACGCCTCCCGAAATGATGCGGTCACCCAGGCGACCAGTAAGCCTGAGATGGCCATCGTCGTCGAATTCGGCGAGATCCCCGGTGGCGAACCAACCGCCGTCGTCGACGACGGTCGGAGCCACGGTGGCACCTCGGATGCAGATCTCTCCGCTCTCACGTAGACGCAGTTCGATGCCGTCCAAAGGGGCTCCCACCGTATCGGGTTTCCTCCTCACCAGTTCCGGTGGTGCCGTTGCCACCTGCGAACACGCCTCCGTCGCTCCATAGGTCAGGGCGATCGGGTATCCTTGCCGTACAGCGGTCTCGATCAAGCTCTTGCCGGCGGCAGCTCCTCCGACGAGAAGGCACTTCAAGGTGGGGGGGACAGGCAACCCACCTCTCTCTCCCAGAAGTTGTCGTAACATCGTCGGCACCAGCGAGGCATGCGTCAGGTCCCCACGGTCGATCAGCTCCGCGAGCACCTTCGTGGAAAAAGCTCCCCGCACAATGAGTTTGCACCCTAACTGGGCCGATCGGTACACGAGGGCCATGCCTCCAATATGAGCCATCGATAAGGAGGCGTACCAACGGTCCTCCTTTGCGAGATCGAGGCGAACCGAAGCAGCACGTCCATGAGCGTTCAGTGCTTTTTTGTGTATCGGAACCGTTTTCGCATCACCGGACGTACCCGACGTAAAGAGTGTGGCGAAGGGCCTCTCCGGGCTTACACCCGTCGGCGCCGGGTCGGGGGCGGCTTCATTCGGTGCCGTCGCCTTCGGCAAGTCGTCGACCGGAGTGACCCAGGCGGGATCCAACTCCAGGGCCGGGATGTCCTCTTCGGTGCTCAAGATCACATCGGGAGCGACCTCGTCGACTGCTCTCTCCATGGCTGCGGGACCCAGCCGGGGATTCAAGGGTGCCAGCACAGCACCGGTTCTGGGTATCGCATGGAACGCCTGCACCGAGAGGGCGCTCGGGTGCGCCACCAGGGCCACCGTCGCCCCCGGCGCAGCTCCCAGAGAACCCAAGCGACCGGCCATGCGACCCACCGCAGCGTCCAGTTCAGCGTAAGTCCAAACCCTCCCACCGTCATCGAGGGCTGGTGCGTCGGGCTGGCGCCGGGCAGCCTCCCGAAGCGGGTCACTCATCCGAATGCCAATCCCAAGGCCAGCAGAAGCCCGTACAGCCCCACCATTCGTGCTGTGCCAGGCAGCGTAGGGACAAGATCTTCAGCCTCGTCGCGGGTCATGATCAACCTCATGGGGCCCAAAGCGAAGAAGCCCGCCAGCAAAGCGGCGAGAGAGGCAGAGGGCCAGCCGAACAGTGCGACCCCCAGGACCGGCGTGGAGAGCCCCACAGCAACTAGAAAGGCGTATTCCACCCTGCTTGCCATGCGCCCCCAACGCACCGCTAGTGTCCGCTTACCGGTCGAGCCATCGCTGTCGAGGTCGCGGAGGTTGTTCGCCACCAGGATCGCCGTGCTCATGACACCGATGCCCGAGCCGGCGAGGAATACGTCGCCCGGCAGCGAGAGAGTCTGGACCCAGTAAGTACCACCGACCGCTACCAGGCCGAAAAACACGAACACGAAGACCTCGCCTAGACCGTGATAAGCCAGTGGGTAGGGCCCTCCCGTGTAGGCGACAGCTGAAACCAGAGACGCCAGTCCTATCCAGACGATCGGCCACCCTCCGACCGTTACCAGATAGATTCCGACCAACGAGGCCACAGCCAGTGCGATCACCATTCCCCACCACACACGGTTCGGCAGAATCAGACCGGCTTGCGTCACCCGAACCGGCCCGACCCGCTGGTTCGTATCGGCGCCACGCACATGGTCGTAATAGTCGTTGCCGAGATTGGTGCCGATCTGAATGAAGATGGCCCCCGCAAACGCCGCGACGACCGGGAGGAGCGCGAAGGCATCGTTCATCGCCGCCAGGCCGGCCGCGACCCACACGGGAGCCGCCGCGGCCGAAAGTGTCTTGGGTCGTATCGCGAGGAGCCAGACGGCCCCGACAGAGCCCTCTGGAACCGGTTCTTCCGGGTCTCCTACCTCGCCTACCACGGCAACCAGGGGAATCGGCGGAAATCGGGCTTACGCTTTTCCAGGTACGCGTCCTTCGCTTCCTTCGCCTCCTCGGTCATGTAGTAGAGGAGCGTTGCGTTGCCCGCCAATTCCTGGATTCCGGCCTGGCCATCCAACTCGGCATTGAACGCCGACTTCAGCAGGCGAATCGCAAGAGGGCTCTTCTCCAAGATCTCCTGAGCCCACTTCCAACCCTCCTCCTCGAGCTCGTCCAAGGCCACCACGGCGTTGACCATACCCATGTCGAGTGCCTCCTGAGCGCTGTAATGACGGCACAGGTACCAGATCTCTCGGGCCTTCTTTTGCCCGACCATTCGGGCCAGAAAAGATGAGCCGAAGCCACCGTCGAAGCTACCGACTTTGGGGCCCGTCTGTCCGAAGACCGCGTTGTCCGCCGCCAAGGTGAGATCGCAGACGATGTGCAGCACGTGCCCCCCACCAATCGCGTATCCAGCCACGAGGCAAATAACGGGCTTGGGCATGCTCCGCATGTAGCGCTGAAGCTCCAGAACGTTGAGTCGCGGTATGCCATCCTCCCCTACATATCCAGCGCTCCCTCGAATCTTCTGATCTCCTCCCGCACAGAACGCATAAACACCATCTTCGGCAGGTCCTTCTCCCGTAAAGAGCACGACACCGATGCGGGTGTCCTCACCCGCGTTCTTGAAGGCTTCCTGAAGCTCGGCAAGTGTTCCGGGACGGAACGCGTTACGGACCTCGGGCCGGTTGATCGCGATCCGGGCCACTCCGTCGGCCTTCTTATAGGTGATGTCCTGGTACTCCTTCACGACCTCCCACTGTGGCTCACTCATTTCAAGCGCCTCGAGTCAAAAAATTCTCTGGGCCAATCCCCGCCTTCACAGCCGCGCCACGACCGCCTCGCGTACGGCCTCCGCTACCTCCTCACGCCGACGCATGTTGTGGGCGCGGTCACTCCTAATCTCCAGCATCCGGGGGCCACTCTCCGCGAGCAGGTCGTCGAGGGCCTCACCCACGCTCGACGCCTCATCGAGGTGCCGATACCGAATACCGTACATCTCCGCCGCATGCCGGAAATCGAGCCCGTGCGGCACCGCAAAATAGCGCGTGAACTCGGGCTCGTGCTCCTCGATGGGCAACATATGGAAGATCCCTCCGCCGTCATTGTTGATCACTACCAGAAGAATATTCAGTCGATACTTCGAGATGGCCAGGAGCCCATTCATATCGTGATGGAAGGCGATATCCCCGAGCACGGCGACCACTGGGGACCGCCCCTGGCCCGCGCCATCGGAGCCCTCCCTCCCGCGTGCGACGGCGATTCCCGCCACGGTCGATACGATCCCGTCGATCCCACTCACACCACGATTTCCGAACACGCTCAGAGCCTTGGTCCCGCCCCCTCCGAAGGCATCCAGATCCCGTACCGGCATGGAGTTGGAGACGAACAACGTGCCCCCGGAAGGGAGGGAGTCGACGACGGCGGCAAGCACCTCTCCCTCGAACACCTCTTCGGAGTCGGCAGTGGGCACCGCGCTCGCTACCCCATCGAGGTCAGTCCATCGAGCACACCATTCCGGCGGCGATGTTCGTTCAGCCAGCGCGGAAACCACATCTTCGAGAAAGTCCCTCACATCACCGCGAACATCATGAGACGCCACTTCGAGATGATCTCTCCACCAAGGTCCTGAGCGGATCTGGACCTGTGGGATTCCTCGACACTCACGCAAGTAGGTCAGTAAAGAGGCCGACGTAGGGGCCCCGCCGATCCGGAGCACGACGTCGGGCCGCAACGCCTCTCGAACGAGGGGTTCTCGCAAGAGCAGGTCGAAGGTCGTCACCAAATGACGTCCACAGTGATCCGCAAAGCGCGCACCGGACAGCGGGTCGGCGAGAACCGGAAAGCCCGTTGCCCGTGCGAGAACGCCGATGGCGGGGCCCGATGCGTCCGGCTCGGAGGCCGGACCTGCCACGATCACCCCGCGTGTGGCTCCGTCGATCAGGGCCACGACCTCCTTCAAGTCTCTCGGCGTCGTGCGAACCCGCTCCACCTCCTCCGCCACCAGCGGTAGGCCGTCGCTACGTCCCTCTAGCCCCAGCGGATCCGCCTTCCGGAGTCGCGCCTCGGCCTCGGCGGAGAGCTCGGTCGGCTCCAACGGCTTCCCAAACGGAATATTCACGTGGACCGGTCCGGGTTGGGGAGCGAGCGTGCTCGCCACCGCCCGACAGGCCAGGGCCCTGATCCTCCTGAGCGCGTCGGCCGAAGGCATCTGCGCATCGAAGCTCTGGCGCACGAAGGAGCCATAGATCGCGCGCTGATCGATGGTTTGGTTCGCGTCGGTCCCCCTCAGTTCGGGTGGACGATCGGCGGTCAGCACGACCATGGGGACACCCGCGTGCGAGGCCTCGACTACGGCCGGAAGAATGTTGGCCGCAGCCGTGCCGGAGGTTGTGATCACGGCGGACGGGCGGCCACTGGACCGGCCGATCCCCAACGCGAAAAAGCCTGCACAGCGTTCGTCCAGCTGCACCCAAGTGCGGAGTCGCGCGTCGCGGGCACACGCCATAACCAACGGGGTCGATCTGGAGCCGGGCGCCAGAGAGACGTGCTCGACACCACAACGGGCCAATTCGTCGACGAAGGCTCTCGCCCAAACAGTCGTTACTGCCGGGTCGCTCACGGCGCCCTCAACGCGCTCCGCTCTCTGCGAGGGCCCTCAGCACCGGCTCGAACTTCATGGTCGTCTCCTCCCACTCGAGGCTCGGATCGGAGCCAGCGACGATCCCGGCGCCTGCGAAGAGTCGCCATCGTCGGTCCTGGACCACCGCGCAGCGGAGGGCTGGTGCTAGGACCCCATTCCCTTCGACGTCAAACCACCCCACCGGTCCGGCATACCAGCCGCGTTCAAAAGGCTCTTCCCGCTCGAGGAACTCGAGAGCCGCGTCCCGAGGAAGCCCACATACCGCCGGTGTCGGGTGAAGAGCCTCGAGTACCGAGAGGGCTGACGTCCCTTCCGTCAGGCGCGCTCGGATATCCGTCTCGAGGTGCTGAATGCGGGCCAACGTCAAAACGTGCGGCTCAGCCTGAGCGGTGACGTCGTACGCAACGGAATCCAACCGGGCCACCATGTCTTGGAGGGCGATTCGATGCTCCGTCGCATCCTTTTCGCTGGCGAGAAGACGGTCGGCAAACCCACGCTGCTCCTCAGGTGTCTCTCCCCGCGCGACGGTACCGGCTACGGCGGTGGCGTGGAAACTCCCTCGGGACACGGTCGTGATCGTCTCAGGCGCTGCTCCGACGAGGGCCCGCCCCTCTTCCGGCTCGAAGAGGAAGACATGGCTTCCGCGATTGGCTTCCCAGAGGTGCTCCACGACCTCGATGGGATCGAGCCGGCGCTCCGCGACCACATCCAGCGTGCGGGCCAGAACGACCTTGGAGATAGCCCCTCCCTCAATTGCCGTCAGGGCGTGCTCGACCGCAGCCTGCCACTCACTCCTTTCGGATTCATGACGAGTGACGGGGACGGTGGTGGGGGGAGCATTCCGGGGATGGAGCGCGTCAGGAAGTATACTGCCGAGACGGAGAGTCCGAGCGAGCAGCCGAGCCAATGCACCGTCCACATCCCCGTCTTCAGGATCGACCAGAGCTCGAGCGATCAAGCGGGGAGGCTGCCCCGACGTTTTCGCCAGCTCCACCTCCGGAAGATGAAAGAGCGCAGGAGGGAAGCCGGACCACAGCCCTTCCGGGGAGTGATCGGATCGGAAGGAGAAGCCACCGTAAAACCGCGGCGCGGGTAGGTGGCCGGAGTCACCATTCAAGAAGTCAAACAGGTCCCGCGCACGCGACTGAACCTCGCCGAACCTCCCCTCTGGCGCGGTGCCATTCGCCGCCAGCATCGCCAAAGAACCCGCATGGGCCATCCAGTGATCGGCCCTCGCCCAAAAACCTCGAGCACGGCCACGCGCACGCCGTAGGAAGTCCATCGGATCCGCGCCCACGACCTCGGCGCTCACCGTGACAACTCTCGCCTGTGCGGCCGCGACGGTACCTGCCGGGTTCATGGCTTCACGGTTCGAGTCGGTGCGCGTCACCCCGACGCTCTGAGGTGACGCAGTGAGACATGTATTACGCAGAGCCAATATAGGGGAATGCCGGGGATGACCAAGGCAGCCGGCGAACCCGCACGGTCGGCCACCTCGCGTCTCCGTCTTCCCGGAGTCATGTTGTATCCCATGCTCGACCCCACGCACCAGCCGGCCGGCCGAAAGCCCAGAGTCGCCCTGTTCGTCACCTGCATAGTCGATGTCATGTACCCCGACGTCGGTATGGCAGCCGTGAGCCTTCTGGGGGAACACGGCGCGGACGTGGTCTTTCCCGAAGGACAAACCTGTTGCGGGCAGCCGGCATTCAACTCCGGGCGGCGTCCCGACGCCCGCAAGATCGCGGTGGGATTCCTCGATGTCTTCGGGCCGTTGGTCGAGAGCGGAGAGGTGGATGCCATCGTTGCTCCGTCGGGTAGCTGCGTGGCGATGGTGAGGCATTCCTACGAAATCCTCTTGGCGGAAGCGCGCCCGAAGGTACGGGAGCGGGCACACCGCCTAGCGGAGTGTACGTACGAGCTGACCGAGTACCTCGTCGACGTGCTCGGTGTCGACTCCACCGACGGCCGTTCGGATCAACGGATCACGTACCACGCCTGCTGTCATCTTCTGCGGGACCTCGGTGTGGACCGTCAGCCCCGTCTCCTGCTGGAGGGTCTGCGAGACGAGGAAGTGATCGACCTCGAGGGGGCGGACGAGTGCTGTGGCTTCGGTGGGATGTTCGCTCTCTGGAACGCCGACATCAGCACAGAGATGGGTCGCCGAAAGGCCCGCCACCTCGAAGCATCAGGTGCGGACGTCGTGGCCGTGGCCGATGTCGGTTGTATGACGCACATGAACGGAATTTTGACCCGTGACGGACACCGTTGCCGCGCCGTACACGTCGCGGAGCTCTTGGCAAAGTCGGACGACTCACCCTCGTGAAAGTCGACGTCGAGGCGCCCTACCGGACGAGGATTCGACAGGCGCTCGAGGACACCGACGTCCGGTCCGCGGTGAACCGAGCTATGGGCCAACTCGCGGAGCGAAGGGAGCGTGCCGTCGGAGCGATCGACAACGAGCGCATGCGTGTCGACGCACGCGCGGCCAGAGAGGGGGCGATTCGGCAGTTGCCGAACCTTCTCGAGGAGGTCGAGCGCACGCTTACTGAAAACGGTAGCGTGGTGCACTGGGCCAGGGACGCGGGCGAAGCCAATCGGATCGTGGTGGAGATCGCGCGGGCACGCGGCGTCCAGAGCGCCGTAAAGTCGAAGTCCATGGTCACTGAGGAGATCCACCTGAACAAAGCGTTGGAGGCCGCGGGAATCGACGTGGTGGAGACCGACCTCGGTGAGTACATCATCCAGCTTGCCGATGAACCCCCGAGTCACCTCGTCGCTCCCGTCATCCACAAGCGGGCCGAGGACATCTCGGAGCTCTTCCAGGAGAGGCTCGGGATGGAGCCCTCGCTCGATGCAGCGGTGATGTGCGATACCGCGAGGCAGGTGCTGCGCCAACGTTTTCTCACAGCTGATATGGGGATCAGCGGCTGTAACTTCGCCATCGCAGAAACCGGGACCGTCTGCCTGATCACCAATGAGGGGAACGGTCGAATGGTGACCAGCCTTCCACCTGTCCACGTCGTGATCGCGGGCATCGAGAAGGTGGTCGCGACACCCGAAGACGCCCTCCTGCTCTGGCAAGCCGCCTCGAGGAACGCCACCGGGCAGGACGTGTCGGTCTACTTCTCCATGAGCAGCGGGCCCCGACGTGCAGGTCATCCGGACGGACCTGAGGAGATGCATGTAATCCTCCTCGACAATGGCCGCACGCGAGTGTTGGAGAGTGGGTACGCGGACGCCTTGTTGTGCATCCGGTGTGGGGCATGCCTCGACGTTTGCCCCGTCTATCGGGAGATCGGGGGACATGCGTACGGCGCGACGCCGTATTCAGGCCCCATCGGCTCCATCCTCACCCCGCTGATGGCCGACGACATGGGTGCCACTAAGGATTTACCGTTCGCTAGCTCCCTGTGCGGATCATGCCGAGATGCATGCCCGGTGAGAATCGACCTTCCGCGTCTCCTCCTCGAGCTGAGGAGCGAGATCGTCGCTGAAGGGCAGACCTCGATGGCAGAGAGCGCCACCGTGAAGGGCCTCACGCTCCCCATGCTCGGACCTCGGCGCTATCGCTGGGCCACCCGTGTGGCGCAACGATTCGGTCGTCTATTGGGGGCCGCGTCGGGATACCTTTCCTGGCTTCCTCCTCCACTCTCCGCGTGGACCCGCTCCCGCGTATTCCCCCGACCGGCCGCGAAGACGTTTCGCGAGCTTTGGAGGGACAAATGAGCACGGTGCACAACGGCGCCGAAGGCGCATGGCTCCAAGGGCGCACAGAGATTCTGGACCGCCTCAAAGCGGCGCTGGCCGATCCAGACGCCCGCTTCAAGGTCCCCGAACTCCAGGTAGCCCGCACCATGGGACCGAGCCCGGTCACGGATGTCAGCGGGGACACCGACCTGTCGATCCTCTTTGGGGCTATGCTGGACAAGGTCGGCGGGAGTCACGAGATCTTGGACGACTCCGAAGCCGTTCCCGGCGCGGTGATCCGACATTTCGAAACGCTGCGCAACGCCCGGAAAGAAGACGGGCTTTCGTTCGATCGCATTCTCGCCTGGGCCCCGGACAAGCTCGGCATCGCAGGGCTGGGGGATACCCTGCGACAGGCGCACATAGACGTTGTGGTTCCGCCGGACCTCAACAAAGTCGAGTGCCGGGAACAGGCTTCCCACATTGCGGTGGGGATAACGGGGGCCGATGCAGCCATGGCTAGTACCGGCACGGTGGTCTTGGGGTCAGGGCCAGGCCGAAGTCGCTCGGCGAGCCTCTTGCCACTCCATCACATCGTTCTGGTCGCGATGAGTCGCCTCCACGCCACGATCGAGGCCTGGATGGCCACGCTTCGAGAAGAGGGTCGACTCGACGAAGCCCTCCGAACTGCGAGTCAACTCAGTTTGGTTACCGGACCGAGCAAGTCCGCCGATATCGAGCTGACACTAACGCTAGGGGTTCACGGGCCACGAACCGTCCACGCGATCGTCTACCGAGACGGAGCGTAAAGGGGCAGAAACCCCCTCGATCGACCACCTCCAATCCCGCTTCGTAGGCGCAATCCCGCTCAAATGATGCGCCGCCACTCGTACGAGAACCCGTCGCAGCAGGGATCGGTCAGGACCAGACGGCCCTCCTCCGTGAAGTCGATCCGTTGCGTGGCGAAGTCCATGAGAGGCTGACCGAAGCGCAGCTCGAAGGAGGAGCTGGTCACGCCGTTCCCGACCAGGGGGATGACCTCGAAGGTGGTGTCCCGCTCCGACTCCCCGTTTCGAAAAAGCTCGACCCGGTTTGGTGGAGTGAAACGTATTGTCCTCGTGAAGCCCGTCGATTCCGGAGTCAAGGTGGCCCCTGCAATTCCACCGATGGCCGTGGTCCAAACCCACGTCCCGAACAGCGACTCGGGTGGTTGTTCCTGGGAGCCTGTGGGATCCGATGTGCAACCGTTTGGTGCGATCGCGATCGCCAGAATCGCGAATAACGTCAAAGAGCCGCGCCTCCAATTGGGGCTCCGCCATAGGCACGCCACCCTCGACTCATTCCCCATCATTCCTACCTCCGCCCCCGAAGGGACTTGCGCTACCGGCACCCTTACCATTAACGAGATTTAGTCGGATGTTCCCACAAACCACGGATTCCCTCGACAGCGAAGGTAGGCACGGTGTCTTCTCCAAGATCCCTTACAACTGCTTTCCTTGCGGTGATCCCGGTCCTCGTCATGCACATGACCACGGCACCGGTTGAAGCCCAGGACCCCCCTCCTGTCGCCGAAGAGAGTGAGGCGGACACGGTTCTGGTGCCCACGGGACCTGCGCAGCCCGACATCTACCTAGCCGACCTCTCCAGCTTCGACGGTCTGCACTATCTGAGTAATCTCGAGAACGTCACCAACCGGCCGTACGTCTACGACAACCAGCCCGCTTTCACGCCGGACAGCGAGTCCCTCCTGTACACGGCTGCCTACGACGACGGAAACGACGGACAGACCGACATCCATCGCTACTACCTGGCCTCCCGTCGTGTCACCCGAGTCACACGCACGGATGAGAGTGAATACTCGGCCGCGTCTATCCCGAACGACCGTGCCATCACCGCCATTCGCGTGGAGGCGGATTCGGTTCAGCGACTCTGGCGGATGACCCTAGAGGGGATGAACGCCGAGTTGGTGCTGCGAGACGTGGCGCCGGTCGGATATCATGCGTGGGGAAGTGAGGAGATGATATTGCTGTTCGTGCTCGGTGACCCACCCACGCTTCGGGTAGCGGACGTAAGTTCGGGCCAAGTCCAAGTGGTTGCCGAGAACATTGGTCGCTCGATTCACAGGATCCCCAATCGAAACGCGTGGAGCTTCGTGCAGCGGGTCTCGGATGACGAGGCCTGGATCAACGAGGTAAACATCGGGACCCGGGAGGTCAATCGCATCATTCGGGCGTTGGACGGCGGAGACGATCACGCCTGGACGCCAGATGGAGTACTCCTGATGGCGTCCGGGGGTCAGCTGTTTCAGTGGGACCCCGAGCTAGATAGAACTTGGCGTAGGGTCGCCAACCTGGATCAAATGGGGCTGACCTTTTCTCGCATTGCCGTGAGTCCGGATGGAACCAAGATCGCCATCGTGGGGCAACCCCTCCGGGACGGGAACTAGACCCCCTAGTCCCTCCGTGGCATCCAGCCACACCTAGCTATCCAGCAGTGGTTCACTCGTCCTGAGTTGCCCTAATCGGTGCTGTTTTCGCATTGAAAAAGGGGCCGAATTCTGCTATATTTATAGCGTGCAGAATGACATTGTACCCCGGCGAGTTGTTGCGATTGCAACCGGGTTAACAAGGTGCTAAACCGCTCGGAAGGGTCTCGTGCGGAAAGCCGTACGGGACCCTTTTGTTGT
>CAUZAE010000060.1:0-15755 GCA_963577685.1 Gemmatimonadales bacterium UBA6960
TGGTCATCCCGGCCTTCAACGAGGCTCCGGTCGTTCCGGCATTGATCTCCGAACTCCGCGACACGTTCGAGCGCTTCGAACTGAGCGGCGAAATCCTGTTCGTGGATGATGGGTCCACGGATGGAACCGCCGATCTGGCGGAGAAAGAGGCCCGTGGCTGGCCTCTTCTGAGGGTCGTGCGCCACCCGACGAATCTCGGCAAAACGGAGGCGATGATCACCGCGGCCCGCTCCACGGAGCGGACCTATCTCGTCCTGTTCGACGCGGATCTTCAACACCTGCCCGACGAGATTCCACGGTTTCTCGAAAAGCTCCACGAGGGATGGGATATTGTAACCGGGCGAAAATTCGGGTTTTACGACAAGCGTGTGGTCTCTTCGTTTTACAATGCGCTGAGCCGACGTATTTTCCGGGTTCCCGTGTCGGACCTGAACTCGATGAAGGCGTTTCGGCGAGACATTCTCGACGAGATGTCCCTGAGACACGACTGGCATCGTTTCTTCGTGGTGCTCGCCTATGCCCGCGGCTATTCGGTGAGTGAGATCGACGTCGAGCTTCATCCCCGTCGGGCGGGGAAGTCGAAGTACAGGGGGCTGTTCCGCATCGGCGTCGGTGTCGTCGACCTGATGTCGGTGTGGTTCCTGCTCCTGTTTTCTCGAAAGCCGCTGATCCTCTTTGGGTTCAGTGGAATGACGCTGATCGTTCTGGGCATGATCGTCGGTGCCGTGGCATTCTATCTTCGCTTCGTCGAGGGCCTCGGATTCAGGCCGCTTCTTTACCTTGTGATCCTTCTCGAGACCGTGGGATTCCTGCTGTTCGGCTTCGGGTTGGTGGCGGAGATGATCGCTCAATTGCGAGAAGAGGTGGACTCCCTCAAGCGTGGGGATCGTTGACGACTTCCAAAAACTCTCCGCCGCGTATCCTGGTGGTGGTAGGAACCCGGCCTGAGGCCATCAAAATGGCCCCCGTGGTCGCGGCCCTGAGTCAGGAGCCGGGGTTGGATAGTCGCCTGGTGCTCACGGGCCAGCACGGAGATCTCGTAGACCAGATTCTCGATGCCCTCGATTTTCGCCCCGACTACGATCTGGGGATCATGCAGGAGGGACAGAGCCTCTACGACGTGGCTCAGGGGTGTCTCCAAGGGCTTGGTGGCGTGGTCGGAGAGTATCGGCCGGATCTGCTTCTCGCTCAAGGAGACACTGCGACGGCGTTTTTTTCTTCCCTCGTGGCGTTTTTTGAGAAGACCCGGGTGGGCCACGTCGAGGCCGGGCTCCGTTCCGGTGACAAGTGGGCGCCGTTTCCTGAGGAGATTTTCAGGCGTCTCACAGACGTCCTCACCGATCTGCACTTCACTCCGACCCACGCGGCTCGTGAAAAACTTTTAGCTGAGGGATTCGAACCCTCACACGTCTACGTCACGGGGAACACGGTCGTGGATTCCCTGATGCGTGTGGCGTCCATGGAGGGCAAGGCGGAAGCACCGCCCTTGAGGTCGATCCTGGAGGACGAGGGCAGCCGGCTGGTACTGTTGACTGCTCATCGGAGGGAATCCTTCGGATCGCCGCTCGGGGACATATTCCGTGCCGCCCGGAAACTGGTCGACGATCATGACGACGTCCGGCTGCTCTATCCGGTCCATCCGAATCCGAACGTGGTCGAGCCTGCGCAGGAGTTGCTCAGCAACCATCCTCGCATCGATCTGGTGGAGCCTTTGGGCTACAGGGACCTGGTCTTGGCGCTGAAAGGTGCCCATTTGGTTTTGACGGACTCTGGTGGCATCCAGGAGGAGGCACCGACGTTCGGGACGCCTGTGCTCGTGCTGAGGGAGGTCACCGAACGGCCCGAGGGTGTCGAGGCCGGCGTCGCGATCCTGGTCGGAACCGATTCGGAAAGAATCGTAGAGGAGGGCAGCCGAATCCTTTCTAGAGCTCACGACGAAGCACCGCCCGGAGCGTTCCCCAATCCCTATGGTGACGGTAGGGCGGGGGAGCGAATCGTGGACATCGTCTCGTCGGTGCTCACAGGGGCCTCACGCGCGACCGTGGACTGGGCCGGGCCATGAACGCGGGCTGCGCTGGGCGATGAACGTGGCCATGCATTGCGTCTACTTCCCTCCAGAAGTGGGCGGGTTGGAGAGCCATGTCTACTACCTCTGCCGGGGCCTCGTGAAGAGAGGTTGTCGCGTGTCGGTCGTTACCTCCCGTTCTAAACCGGAGCTACCGGCTCACGAAGTCATGGAGGGTATTGAGGTCTGGAGAACCTGGCTGCCGAAGCGAAACGCGCTCGGATGGACCGCGCACGGGGCATGGTCGACACCGAGGCTGACCCAGACTGCCCGGCGGGCTGACGTGGTGCATGCGCAGGCCTTCCAATCGGTGCTGCCCGCAGTCGTAGCCAAGAAAGCCAATCAGATCCCTTTGGTCTCGACGTGGCACACCTCGCACTTCCTTGAGAGGGCGGCCAGTCCGTTCTGGAGGCCGATCTTTCACCGCCTTCTCAAGTGGTCCGACCACAACCTCGCTGCGAGTGCAGAGATTGCCGACGTCGCGGAGAGGCTGGCACCCGGGGTTTGGGTAGAAGCGCTGACCAATGGTGTGGAGACGGACATTTTTTACCGCCGTGAGCCATCGCTTCCTGCTGCGAGGCGTCGCCGGATCATCGTTCCGAGGCGCCTCTTCGAGAAGAATGGTGTCGAATTTTTTCTTCGGGCCATGCCGCTGATTGTTGAGCGCGTGAATGTCGAAGCCGTGATCGTCGGGGACGGGCCCGAGCGTGACAACCTCGAAACTTTGGCGGCCAGCCTCGAGCTGGGGAGGCGTGTCGAGTTTCTGGGCAAGCGCAGGCATGAGGAAATGCCGGGCCTATTGAGTTCCGCGGAGTTGGCCGTGTTTCCATCTCTGATCGAAGCCACGTCCGTCGCGGCTCTCGAGGCGATGGCGTGCGAGTTGCCGGTTGCGGCCTCAAACGTGGGCGGGCTACCCGAGATCGTCGACAGCGAAGTGGGGGGGCTCTTCGAGGCAGGGAACCCCACGGCACTCGCTGCCACGGTGACCTCCCTTCTCGAACGCGAGGACCTCGGAGCGGTGGGTGCGGCGGCCCGAACCAGGGTGGTGGAGCGATGGAGCAACGCTCGCCTCGTGGATCGGCATCTGGAGGTGTATGAGGGTCTCCTTAGTGGGAGACGTAAGCAGGTACGAGACCCTTCAGCGGAGGGCAGTATCTAGTGGCTAAGAGAAAAAAAGCCGCTCACAAGCCGAAACACATCGAGGCGACGACCGCCTCCACCTCCCGCCACGGCATTCAGATGCCGACCTGGGTGCCGGTGGTCCTCTACGGAGTCGTCACGCTCATTCTTTTCCGTGAATTCGTGTTCTCACGTGACATGCTTTTCGGCTCCGATACCTTGGCGCTCGGATACATGGCGCGGGAGTTCTACGCAAACGCGATGTCGGGTGAAGGATTTCCGCTCTGGAATCCGATCATTTTGGGCGGAACACCCTTTGTTGAGTCGCTCGCCGGTGGGGATTCACTCTACCCGCCGAGCGCGCTTCTGCTCTTTCTGCTGGATCCGTATCGCGCGTTGGGGTGGAAGTTGGTGCTCCACGTCTTCTTCGCCGGGATCTTCATGTACGGTTGGATCCGGCGTCTCGGATTGTCGAAACCGTCGGCTCTCCTGGCTGGGCTCGCTTATGGATTGGCACCGTTCATGGTCACGCTCGTCCAGGGAGGACAGGACGGAAAGATCTTCGTGATCGCGCTGACACCACTCCTCTTTTGGGTCACTGAATCATTCCTCGTCCGCGGTGGCATGAAATCGATCGCCTTCGTGTCGTTGGTGGTCGGTGCGGTCATGCTCACGACGCACTTCCAGATGGCCTACTTCCTGTTCGGTGGTGTGGGCGCCTACGTGCTCTTTCGAACGGTGCTGATCTGGCGCGCGGGCGAAGAGGACGAAGATGCAGTGGACGGGGCGGGCACCTCCCACCTTGCCGTCACCCGCTTTGGGGTCTTCGTCGTCGCCGCTCTTTTGGGTGCCGGGGTGGCGGCCGTCCAATTCCTACCGGCCGCTTCATACGTGGTGGACCACTCGCGCCGGACAGCCACCACCACGGACGCGAGTGCCGAAGCATCCCGGGCGTACGCGAGTTCCTGGTCCCTCCACCCTGAGGAGGTCGTGGCGCTCGCCGTCCCTGAGTTCGTGGGCGTCAGCTCCGCCAACGCTGACTGGGCTCGAGGAACGTACTGGGGACGCAATCCTCTCAAGGGAAACCACGAATACGTCGGCCTCGTGGTTCTGCTTCTTGCAGGGGTTTCCTTCTTTGGAGGAGCGCGGCGGTCACTGAGGTTCTTTCTGTCTAGTCTCGGCGCCGTGGCCCTCCTTTTCGCCCTAGGCAGCCACACACCGGTATGGCGCCTCTTCTACGAGATCGTACCGGGGATCGGTCTCTTTCGAGCGCCTTCGCTCGCCATTTTTCTCTTCGGTTTCTCGGCGGTGACCTTGATGGCTTTCGGTGTCGAGCGCCTCCTGGAACTCGAGGGAACAGGGAGTGAGGCAGATTGGACTCGGACGGGACGTTTCCTTTGGGTGGCTTCGGGCGTGCTCTTGGCAGGATTCGTGCTCATGGTTTCGGGCGGCCTCAGCGGTTTGTGGAGCTTGGTCGTCTATCGGGACATGCCGGACCAGGCCGCCCAGTTCCTCACCAACGCCGAGCCGTTCATCGAGCGTGGATTCATGATTGCCGTGGTCCTCGCGGCCCTGACGGCTGGCGTTGCCTGGGGACTCCGAACGGCTCGACTCACGTCGCTAGGGGCGGTGGTCGCTTTGGGAATCCTCATCTCTCTGGACCTGATCCGCGTCGACATCCCGTTCATCCAGACCCAAAATTTTGCCGCGTTTCGCGCGCCCGACCCCAACATCGACTTTCTGCTGGAGCGGCAGCGCGAGGAGGACCCGTTCCGCGTGTTTTCGCTCAGGGGGCTGAACGGGCAGGACGTTCGTCCCGGAATGTTCGGACTCGAACTGTCAGCGGGGCATCACCCGAATGATCTGGGACGCTATAGGGAGCTCATCGGGATGGAGGGAAGCAGCCTTCCCGTGAACCTGATCGCCAGCGCCAACGTGCTCAAAGTGCTCAACGTACGGTATATCCTCTGGCCGGATCAGCTGGGCGCTCCAGCGGACGCGGGCTTGCCGGCGGACATCACGGACAACCTTCGTAGGTTGAGTCAGACGACGATCCAGGGGCGGCCTTACGAGTCGGTGTACGAGTTTCCGGATCTTCCGCGGGCTCGCCTCGTGGGCGAGGCCGTGATCCTGCCCGACGACCAGGCCGTACCTTACATGCTGTCCGGTGATTTCGATCCTGCTCGGCAGGTGGTGCTGTCGAATCCGCCTCCAATCGACCTCACGGGTGGGGAAGTGGTGGGGAGTGTCGAGTGGCTGGAACGGAACAACAATGACATGACTCTCCACGTGAGTGCCGACGGGCCGGCCGTGCTGGTCTTGGCCGACAACTGGTTCCCGGCATGGAGAGCACGAATCGGCAATGAAGAGGTCCCTCTACTGCGGGCGAACCACTCGCTGCGGGCCGTGCCCATAGCGGCAGGCGAACACACGGTGGAGTTCTACTACGAGTCCGACCAACTCAAATGGAGTCTTCGGCTCACGCTGCTCAGCTTGGCGGGGGTGGTTGGGCTGATCGGTATGGATTGGATGCAGGGCCGCCGTAGCGCGGAGCGCCGGGCCGAGTGAAGAGATTCGGTCTTCGATTACTGCAGGTCGGCCTCACCGTGGTCATTACCTGGTTCATTTTTGACCGGGTCGGGGTGGATCTCGCCCGGCTCAGGGAGCTGAATACCGCCGAGTGGCGTCCGCGGCCGGGTTTTTTCCTGTCGTCATGTGTCGTTCTCGTTTTGGGCTATCTGTGGTCGGCCTCGATGTGGGGCCGGCTGGTGGGGGACTTGGGGGGGCCCAGTCTTCCGCTTTGGACCTCCGTGCGGGTGTTCATGGTGGCGAACCTGGGACGCTATGTGCCCGGAAAGGTCTGGCAGATCTCCGGACTCGCCTATCTGGCCAAGCGCGAAGGCGTCCAGGCGAGCGTGGCCACAGGCGCAGCGATTCTCGGTCAGGGGATCGCCATCCTGGCCGCGGCTCTCGTGGGAGTCGTGACGCTGTTCGGACCCAACGCGATCTGGCGGGAAATGGGGTGGGTCGGGCTGGCCGCTGGTATCGGAGTCGCGGTGAGCATCGTCGCTGTGGTCGTCATACCACCGGTCTTCCGCCGTGTCGTAACGTTTTGGTTCCGGCTCACGCGTACGGATCCTCCGGATAGCGGCCTGGGGAGTGGAAACGCGGGTCTCCGTTGGTTGGCCCTCTACGTCGTGAACTGGGGGATCTACGCGGCGGCTTTTTGGCTACTTTACTTGAGCTTCGGGGAGTGGCGGGCGTTCCTGCAGGTGGGTCCGGCCTTCGCGGCTGCGTATGTGGCTGGATACATCGCGGTTTTCGCGCCAGCGGGAGCCGGGATTCGGGAGGGCGTCTTGGTGGTCTTGCTTCAAGCAATCATGGCGAGGGAAGCCGCGGTCGTGTTGGCTGTTCTCGCTCGTCTCTGGACGACCGCCGCAGAGTTGATCCCGGCGGCACTCCTGGTGGTGGTTTTGCGCCGATCCCAAGAGACGGGTGAGACGCCGCCAGAAACGGATGACGCAACCCCGTGAACGATCAGGATGCACGCTTTCTCGTGATCGTTCCCACGTACAACGAGGCGGACAACCTAACCCGCCTCGTTCCTGACATCCTGGGACAGGACCCACGCCTCAACGTGCTCGTGGTGGACGATCATTCGCCCGACGGTACCGGTGATCTCGCGGACGCCCTGAGCCACGAATCGGATCGCGTGCATGTGATTCACCGATCGGGGAAACAGGGGCTCGGCAAGGCCTACATAGAGGGTTTTCTTTGGGGCTTGGAGCGTGACTACGCGCTCTTCTTCGAGATGGACGCGGATTTTTCCCATCGCCCAAGCGCCCTGCCTCTCTTCATCGACAAGGCCCGGGACTTTGACATCGTTCTCGGATCTCGTTACGTCGATGGACGTGTCACGGTGATCAATTGGCCTATGAGCCGCCTCCTTATCAGTTATTTCGGCAGTTGGTATGCCCGGGTCGTGACACGCCTTCCCGTGCGGGATGCCACCGGTGGCTTCAACTGCTGGCGGCGAGAGGTCATGGAGGCCCTGGACTTTGCGAGAGTGGAGTCCAACGGGTACACGTTCCAGATCGAGCTCAAGCTCCGGGCCTGGCGTAAAGGATTTACGCTTGCCGAGATCCCCATCGTCTTCGAGGAGCGGGAGTCGGGTCAGTCCAAGATGTCTAAAAAAATCGTCCGCGAGGCGATATGGAAGGTGTGGAAGCTGAGATTTCTCGATCTATTTGGACGTCTATAGAGGCCCGTCGAAGAGGGTCTCTCAAATCCATTACGAAAGGGTTTCGGCCGGTCGAGTCGTCGTATGCCCATCCACCACATGCTCTACCGCTGCCCGCGGTGTGGCCACGACCCCCTGGACGGTGACAAGGGAAGAGCGAAATGCTCTTCCACTGGAACCCAGTTCGAGCAGGGCAGGGGGGCGGTCATCATCGTTCGCCCGTCGGACGGTCCACCTGAACCGCGGGCACGGTGAGCAATCTTCTCACCGATGTGGAGAGATTGCGCGGACCGGGACCTGCCGGGCCTCAGCGCGCATCTAGGCGAGGCGAGCTTGTTCCGGGAAACGGGATCGCGTTCGGCAAGCCTGAGGGTCATGATGTCATTCTGTGGCGGGGCGAGGTTCTCGATTTTTCGGAACGCATTTCGTGGAAAGGAAGAGGGTCTTTCCAGAGGGGGAGCGCTCATGGGACGGGATCCGGTCACAATCCGGTATGGGGAGCCCATTCAATTCGGAAGACACGATGATCGATCGAGCCGGGAGGGAGCACGGCCGGAGGCAACGGTCAGGATCGAGGCCGCGCTCCAGGCGGTGATGGCACAATGAACGAGGAAAGAATTGGTCGGGAGTTCTACGATCGAAGCGATTACTTCGAGGGAGGGACCGAACACCTCCAGGATCTCGATAGTTCTTTCCAGAAATATCGAATCGACAAAGTGCTTCAAATCTACGAGCCCGGCCCGGAAGAGCGCGTGTTGGATCTCGGGTGTGGGTGGGGCACGTTTTGTTGGACCCTCGGCCCCCGGGTCGCTGAGATGGTAGGTGTGGACTTCAGTCAGAAGAGCATCGACCTGTGCGAAAGTCGGCTGGCCCGCTCAGCGATCGACGGCGCGTCCTTAGGTGGCGTTTCCTTCCTCTGTGCGGATGCCCGAGAGACTGGCCTGGAGGCGGAGAGTTTCGACTTGGTGATCGGCGCGGACCTCGTCGAGCACCTGTATCCGGAGGACTCCCAGGCCGTCGTGGGTGAGGCGTTCAGGGTCTTGAAGAAGGGAGGACGGCTCAGTCTGTGGACGCCGCATCGTGGGCATTTGTTGGAGATGCTCAAGGCGTGGAACATCTTGATTAGGCGGGACGTGAGCCACGTGGATTACAAGTCGATGGAGCGCTTAGAGACGATGGTGACAAGTGCGGGATTCGCAGTGGAGAGGGCGTATTACGCGGAATCTCATATCGGTGGCCTGCGCTTGATCGAACGCCTGTTTCAGGGATGGGTCCCGATGTTGAGGCGTCGGATCGCATTTCTGGCTAGGAAACCTTGATCTGCCCATGTTAGGCTCTGCCATCTTTCGAAGAGCGGTGTGGTACGGAATGTAGGAGACGCACATCCCCATGATACTATGACTGCTAACTTAAAGTCGGCGAGATATTTATACATCGTTATTGCGGCCTTCCTTGTGGGCGCCGTTGGGTCGTGTACGCTGCTCGGGGCCGGGTCGGCGAGGCCCGGCTTAACCTCCCCGGGTGGACTCGAGTTCGATGAGATCCCGGACGCCATCCCCCAGCCAGAGTTCAAGAGCCGTTCGGGCAATCCCGAGACGTACGTCATCGACGGGGTCACCTACCGCGTCTTGGACACCAGCCGCGGATACCGAGAGGTAGGACTCGCATCGTGGTATGGGGGTTATTTCCATGGACGACAGACGTCCTCAGGCGATGTCTACGACATGTACCTCATGACGGCCGCCCACAAGAGTCTGCCGCTTCCGACCTATGTTCGCGTCACGCATCAGGGGAACGGAAGGTCTGTGGTCGTGCGGGTGAACGACCGGGGGCCGTTTGTCGATGATCGGATCATCGATCTGTCGTTCACGGCGGCGACGAAGTTGGGGATGGCCGATTCTGGCACGGCCCAGGTCGAGGTGCTCGCCCTGGATCCTCCCGCGCGGGATCGTACTCCGTAGGAAGGCCCTGGAGGGGGGGGGTCAGATTATCCGTGGAACCCAATCCCAAACCATCAACTTAACATAATATATATTATACGAAGTTTGGGATTGTGGGCGAGGACCTTCGGATCTTAGAGTTGCTCGTCAGGAAACATATTGCGCGCCTCAGATAGCCGGAGTTCGTACAGGCCCTTATCCGGATCGTCGTCTTCAAAGCTATCGAGGATTCTCTCGTAGAGTTCTGCGGCACCGGCAAGATCTTGCTGTCTCTTCCTAGCTCGAGCTGCGCTGTTGAGCGCCGCCCTGATCTGAAAATCGAACTCAGCCCGATCGGCGACCTCGAGGTGGGTGTCCTCGGCCTCGGGCCATCGCCCTTGAAGCTCGTAGGCACGGGCCAAAAGAGAGTTGGCTTGGATCCCGATCGGATCCCTGAAGCCGAGGTCGGCGCGTTCGAGAACGCTGATCGCCACCGGGGCATCTCCTGATTCCAGGTGCAGCCGCCCGAGGATGATCACTGCTTCTCGGGCCTGATCCGTACCCTCGAACACCTCCAAGAACGTGCTCAGCTGAGCCTTGGCGTCCTCGGTCGCGGACTGGGAGATCGAAGAATGAATCGACTCCAGACGGTTCACGGCCTGAATCCTCAGTGACCGCTGGAAGTTCACGTAGTAGAGGCCCCCGACCACCAGGAGCCCGAATGCGACGACGCCGAGCGTGAGGGCTTGCCGGTGTGTCCTTCCCCACTCAGAAAAATCAATGACGCCCGCGACGAAGGAATCGTCTTGATCGTGGGGCGTCTGGGGTGCACGCCGGGTCGAGGGATCCTTACGTTTGGACATCTGGCCGGTTCAACTCCGTGAAAATATAGGCTAAAGAACTGAAAAACTTATACTTACGGTAAATGCCGGTCAACGGGGCGCCAGCTTCCTCCTCCGCTTTTTGGAGGCCTCGGTACCCGCTTTTCTCAGCGTCCCGGGTTTTTGGACGATGAGGCCCCGCAGCTGCGGTTTGAGCACGCCGGCATCGATCCAGTCGTTGATGGCCGTCGTCACCGTAGAGCGGTGGGCGCCCGCGAGGTCAGCGAGCTCCTTATGCGTAAACCAATGGTCGAGTTTGATGTGGCATCCATCATCCGCCCCGAAGCGGTACGCGAGATCGAGGAGGACATCCGCGATTCGGGCCTTGGAAGAAAAGCCGGAAGACACTGAGATGAGACGGGCCTCCGCGAGGTCATGGTCGTTGCTGCGTAGGAATTGGGAGAGGGTCGTGGGCGAGGCACGAAGTGCCTCGAAGACAGCGGCACCGTTCAACGGGGTGACCGTGCAGGCCGAGCCCGCAATGGCCGTGTAGCGTCGAGGGACGGCGAGCGTGATAGCTTCGATGCCCAGTAATTCTCCGGGTCCAATGACTCCGACGACGCGGGCACGCTCGGTGCCTGTCTTGGGAAGGGTCAAGCACACGTGCCCCTCCTTAATCAACAGCACGAGAATCGAGGGTGCGCCTTGCTGGTAGATCACACATCCTTTGCGGTACGTCGTGGCCGTCGCCGCTTTGATCAAGGCATTGAGCTCGCGGTCCCGCCCCGGGATCACTTGGAGAGGCACGTCGTCGCTTCCCTACGAATACTCTGGCTTGCGATGAAGCCGGAGGCTGGGGTGAAAGGCCAAGACTACTCCAATTATGAGGACCGGAAGCGAGATGATTGCCGCGGGCCGGGGCCCAATGGCATCACCCAGAAAACCGAAACCGATCACAGCTATCGAACCCGCGGCCCACGCCAAACCCATGACGACCGCTGAGCCCACACCCTTGCTCTCAGGCATGATCTCCTGCGCCAGCACGATGACTGGCGGCATGAGCGCCAGGTTGAGACATCCTGCGACGGCGGCGAACACAAGCATCAACGGCGACCCCGCCGGCAGCCAGAACGCGAACAAATGAGCCGGAAGTGCCAGGGCCGTCAAGCCCGCCAGGAGGTACGAACGGTCCATGCGGTCCGTGAGCAGGCCCCCCACAATGGTACCGACCGCCTGGCCGGCCATATAAACGCTCAGGGCCACAGCGCCCGTCGCTTCGGAAACTCCATCCTGGAAGGAGATGATCGGTGACAGGGTCGTGAACAGACGTTGAATGAATCCACTCAGCGCGCTGATCACGAAGACGATACCCAGTGGGCCGCGAAGGGCCCGCAGCACCTCCAAAGGTGGCGGAGGCTCGGCGTTGCGATGGGGCCTGTCCCCCGGAAGCACGAAAAAGAGCAGCGCGCACACCGCAATCGCCGGGATCATGGCGACCCACATGCCGCTCAAGCCCACCACAGCCACAAGACCGACGACGGCCAAAGGTCCCACCGCAAATCCAAACAACCCACCGAACGCAAAAGCGGACATCCGTGCACCACTCCCCTTCCCCTCCGCGGATCCTCCCGACATTGCCGCCCCCGGTGGATGAAACGCCGCGCTGCCCACCCCCCCCACGATCAGGATGAGCGCCAATACCTCGACGGATCGGGCCAGACCGATGAGCGAGAGAAAGACGGCGGAAACTAAGGGTCCACCGATCACGAAAATCTTCCGCCCGTATCGATCGGCCAGGTACCCGGCGGCGGGCTGAACAAGCGAAGCGGCGAGAGACCAAGTCATCGCCAGACTCGCGGCCACCGCGATGGACATCCCCAGGTTGTCCATGAGCCTGGGGAGGAGCGGACTGAGGAAAGACGAATACGCGTCGTTGATGAAGTGCGCGATACCCACAGTGATGACGATGCGGCGGGTCGAGCCCTGGGAGATGGGGGTGGGATCGGATCTCTCGAGGCTGGTGACATGCATGTCGGGAGGTTACAGAGATCGCTGTAGACGCGCTACCTGACTTACTGCTTGTGACTGGCCTGGCAGGCGGAGCTGGCCACCCGTATGGTTGGGTCCGGGAATCGGGCGGCCCGTGACGTGTGGTGGACGCACGGTTGAGCGGAAGAGTGGCATCTGGAGAGTAAGTAAGGAGAGAATCATGGAGCGATTTTTTGCGATCGCCGGTGCGGTTGCGGCGATGATCGGCGTAATCGTGGGGGCATTTGGCGGTCACGGGCTACGAGGCCGGGTGAGCCCTGCGGATCTGGAAATATTCGAGACCGGCGTACGGTATCACATGTATCACGCGCTCGGACTTTTCGCCGTGGCATGGGCCGCCTCGAGATGGCCCTCGGAGGCAACAACGCTCGCGGGGTGGTTGTTGATCGTCGGGATCGTCGTTTTTTCGGGAAGCCTGTACACGCTGGTGCTCACGGGGCAGCGTTGGCTCGGCGCCGTCACACCGATCGGAGGAGTCGCCCTTATCGCGGGCTGGGCTGCTCTGGCCTGGGCCGTGCTGCGCAGCTGATCACTCCGTCCGCAGGATCCTGGTCCTCGCCGGGGCTGGAGTGAGCGCGGAGTCTGGGGTTCCGACATTCCGTGGCCTCGACGCGCTGCCGGGCAAGCACAGGCCGGAAGAATTGGCGACGCCTCAGTCTTTTGTGGCCGATCCGAGGCTAGTGTGGGAATGGTACGGATGGTGGAGAGATCGGGTTGGGACCTGGCACCCGAAGCGGCACACTATCCGCCCGAATCGAACACGGTGCCCCCGGCCCCTTGGTACTGATACCGAATGGTCGTGCAGCCGGCTTGAGCGGTCGGACAATAGTAGCTCATAATCTGGAAAACGGCGTACCGTCCGTCGGCGGTCCGAACCGCAAAAATATTGGGCTTCGGGCTCAGGACATGGCTGGTCCAACTGTACTCGTACCACTCAGCTGTCGCCACATTACTCACTTCACGGCCAGGCGTGTTCGGGGCGTAACCATTCGACGGAACGCTCGTCAGAGAGTCGAGCGAGACGATGCCGAGATCAAGAATCCCGCCCTGCCCCGCAAAGCCTGCCCCCCCGTTCGCGAGAATCGTGAACCTCTGGAATGCCAAATCCCATCCGAGAGGGTCCGGAGACTCGACTACCGAGCCGCTGGAGAAGTCGAAAAGCACCGGCCCGTTGCCCCTCCCGTCCACAGTGAGGACCGATGGTCCAACGAGCCGCTCGCCAACCTCCTGGGGATTCACGGCGGACACCGGATAGAAAGTCAGCGGTGTGGGCCGCCGAAGGCTCGATGCCACGAAGATCACGGCCACGACCAGCAGAAGCCCGATGATCGCGATCGCCGTCCGGGAGGGACGAAGCGACGACCCGCTCCGGACCTCGCCATCGATGGGGTGGTGGTGTGTGGTCATGTGGGCTCTTTTTACTGGTCGGGCCGTGAAGTCTACAGCAACCGAGTTCCATGTCCAGGATATGAAGGTGAAACCTGCCACTCGAGGTAGCCCAAGCGTTTTTCGGCTGACATTGGTGTTTGCTGTCACCATATCCGTTTCCGCCTGCTCGCCGGACAACGCCCGAAATCGGTCAGCGGAGGTACCGGCCAACCTGCCGGGCCAACCTGCTGAGGCAGTGCCAGGGGCTGTCACGTCCCAATTCCCTGCCCCGGACGCACCGCCTACCCGTTGGGTGGAGTTGATCGGTGAGTATGGGCCCGACGACGACGTGTGGATGGTCTTGGAAGACGATGCGCGCCTCTACCTTCGGCAGGGAGAGTCATCCAATCCGCTAGAGGAGTCGTCACCGCATGAGTTTTTAGGCCGTCGCTCGGGTGACCGCGCGGCAGAGCACCTGCTGTTCACTGCGGGGAGAGATAGCCGCGCGACCGGATTCCATATGGGTGGGTTGTACTTCGCGAGGCGGGAGATCGGCACGATAGCGGGTGAGACCTTTCGGATCGAGCCCATGCGGGATGTCGAGGAGCTGCGAGTCGAGGCGCTCGCGGCGTCACCACTTGTGGAGCAAGGCTCTTTCCGAGAGTCCGAGTTGGTGGACCTCGCGTCCTTGGAGCCAACGATCCGGCTCGATATTCGCTACGCGACCACGAACAACTTCATGAACGCGGTCTTCTATGAGGATGCGCGCGCCTTCCTTCAACGCCCGGGTGCTGAGGCCGTGGCTCGGGCCCATAGGGCGCTCGCGTCCTATGGGTACGGACTACTGATCCACGACGGATACCGTCCCTGGTATGTGACCAAGATGTTTTGGGACGCGACCCCACCTCATCAGCGTGAGTTCGTCGCGAATCCAGAGAGCGGATCGAGGCACAACCGAGGGGCGGCCGTCGATCTCTCGCTCTATGATCTCCTGAGCGGAGAGCCTATCGAAATGCCCGGCTCGTACGACGAATTTTCTCACCGCTCCTATTCCGACCATCCAGGCGGCACAGCACGACAGCGCTGGCACCGCGACCTCCTGCGGCAGGCGATGGAGTCCCAAGGATTCACCGTCAATCCCGGCGAATGGTGGCATTTCGACTACCAGGATTGGCACGAATACGGAATTCAGAACGAGGTCTTCGGCGAGATCGGCACCACCATCCGGGGAGCTGCCGTCAGGTAGGAGGGTGCCCGGGCATGGGGGCTACCTGATCAGAGAACGATGTCTCCACCAGGATCTCGGTCCTTCAATTCGTCCAGTATGGTTTCGGCTCGCCTGAGTCTTTTCAGCCTCAACTCCTCGTCCAACATGGCTGAACCCCACAACGGGTGACCTTTGCTCTCAGGGACCTTCAATACTGTTCCCTCTCGCACGCCACAGGGCAGGATATCCAGGGGCATGTCGAGCCTCTCCTGATCATCGTCCGCGACTAACACAGCGACCTCGCCCTCGATCCGATCAACGACCCAGCTTCTCTCGCTTTCACTCATAGACATAGCTCGTGACGGCCCCCTCAGTACGCTCACCTCTGCTACCGAGTACTTGACCCATCAGAATGGTTTCCTGTCCGAGTAGCACCTCGTATCGACCATCCTTGTGCCCCACGATGGTCACCTGCCCGTCGTGGTCGGTACGCAGGACAACTTCGGCCACTGAGCTATACGCTTGCAGGGCTTCAGGTCGCGGGTGGCCATAGCTGTTCGTTCCAACTGAGATCACGACGACCTCAGGCTGAGCGGTCTGAAGAAACTCCCACGTGAAGCCGTTGTGGCTGCCATGATGCGGTGCCTTGAGGACCGTTACGTCGGGGACGAGTCCGTGTTGTACCCAGAAGCTTAGCTCCTGCACCTCTGAGTCCCCGCTCAGGAAGGCCAAAAAGGATCCGTAGCGCAGAACCAACCCGACCGAACGGTTGTTGAGATTGGTTGAGTCCGCCGAAGGTAGGAGTAGCACCTCTATCTCAGCACTGCCGAGCGTTATCGTACGTGGTTCAGCAGTTAGGTAGGTGATGTCCGTTCGTTCTTGGAGGGTAGAGACGAGGTTCTGGTAGGTGGCTGTCGTGTGTGGTTGACCATTGTCCATGTAGAAGCGGACCGGAATAGAGTTGATC
>CAUZAE010000061.1:0-15495 GCA_963577685.1 Gemmatimonadales bacterium UBA6960
CGAGTTATCTAGAATCTCGACAGCCAATTCCTTTTCCTGATCCTTGAGGATGCGGACCATCGCGTCGATCGAACACCCGGAGGGCGGTATAGAAGCGTCGTCGACCGCGATCAGTAAAAAGCGACTCCGCCTCCAGTCACGTCCACATCGCAGGGGCGATCCGTGAGCGACCCAACTCTCCAGAAATCCGTCGACGGCCTGTAAGAAGCTCTCCTGCTCTTCATGACCGAGGGCTCGCTCGACTCCGAACACCCAAAGGCGGGATTCGGCTGGGAGCATTTCAAAGGAAACGATTGGCATGTCAGGCGGCTTCTCCCTCGCCGGGCCCCTCTCCGGATTCCTCAAAATCCTCAGGATTCAGGACTGTGGGGATCCCGACGGGGCGTACATCTTGGGGCGGAGACTTGTCGAGCAAGATGGCCACCCACCGAAGATCTTCGGTGTTCTCCAACATGATTTTTACGATCATCGTGAGGGGAACGGCGAGGAGGGCACCGACGGGGCCCCAAACCCAGGCCCAAAACAGCAGTGAGAGTACGACAACCAGGGTCGATAGTCCCAGACGTCGGCCCAGGAGATTGGGCTCGATGATATTGCCGAAAACGGTGTTGATGACTCCGTAACCCACCGCCACCAGGGTAAAATTTCCAACTGAGCCGAACTGAACGACGCTAAGGAGCAATGCGGGGACCGCTGCCACGATCGATCCGACCGTCGGGATGTAGTTCATGACGAACCCAATGAGCCCGAGCAAAATCGGAAAATCCAAACCGAGAAGCCACGTCAGGACTCCGATCAAAAGCCCGGTGGCCAAGCTCACAACCGTCTTGATTCCGAGGTAATCCTGCACCTCCCGGACGATCTTCGTCACACGTCGTCGATCTGGAGTCACCGGTTTGGTTACCTGGCGCCGCTCACCATGGGACGGTCCCACGATCGCACGAAACTTGAACGGAAAAACCATGGCCTCGGCAAGAATGAACGCCATGATGAGCAAGACGAGAAAAGTGTTGGTCAAGAAGCCCGCGACTCTTGCGGCGGTTCTGCCGAAGAAATCGACGGCCCAGCCCGCGTCGATCAGTTCGAAGGTAAGATATTCCTCCAGCGGAATCCCAACCTGCATGCTCAAGCCAGCTACCCAAGATGTATAGAGTGAAACCGACCTTGCCTGGTATCCGGGCAGCTGGTCTTGAAGATCGGCGACGGCCTGAGTGCCGAGCATTATGAGGGCGCCGAATACCGCTCCCATGACGAGCATCGTGAGTATGATCGCCAGGCTCGAGGGCACGCGACGGAGCTGCAACCAAAACATCAGCGGCATGCTCATCACGGCCAAGAAGAGAGCGAGAGCGAAGGGAAGCAATATGGTCGCACCTTCACGGAGCCCGGCGACAACGATCACCAAGCTAGCGCCCATGAGAAGGAACCGTGCCCCCGGGGTGTCACTCCGTTCGAAAATCATCTACGGTAGCAAGTAGGTTGAGGACACCGTCTCAAGTCGATATCTCCTTAAAGCAATCGATCGATTATTATCAAAGATCATAGCAAACTTCGTACCATCCAAGGGTCTCCGGTGACTGAACACCTTACCGATCCCGGGGTTCCGGTCCCCACCTCGGACAGAGAACTGCTCTCCCAGTGCCGAGTCGATGTGTTTCGTGCCGGCGGCAAGGGCGGCCAGCATCAGAACGTGACGGAGAGTGGCGTACGCCTAACCCATCTTCCTACCGGGGTCGTAGCGTCGAGTCGACGTCGTCGCAGTCAACCTGCCAACAAACGGGTGGCTCTTCTTTCGCTTCGGACCAAACTGAGGGCGCGCCAGCGTCGCCAAAAAAGAAGGATCCCCACGAGTGTCCCGAGACGGACACTGGAACGTCGCAGACGCGCGAACCAACAACGCTCATCGCGAAAGAACTCTCGCAAAACCCCCAACCCAGACGATGATTAAGACTCCAGTGTATCATTAGCCATAAGTACGAGCGTCATCCGATTGGTTAAAGAAGGGGACTGTTGGCGAAAAGAACCATCCGCGCGCTCTTGGTCGACGACGATCAAGGTGACTTCGTGATGACCCGTAGCCTTGTCGAGCAGATCGAGCACCCAACCGGTTACGCAAAGTACGCCCAAACCCATGGAACCCTTCTAATGGCGATATCCAGCAAGTACGTGAACAGCGCCAACCCTGCTAGCCATGGCCAAAGTGGCGTCGGTACTGAAGCGGACTCTCCATGGTCGTCGAAGATGTCCTCGACCTCAGGGAGCAAAAGGCCACCCGTCTGCTCGCTGATCGTGCTCAACAGCTCCGCGTTGGGCGGATACAGTCGATATTCATCACTATACGGATAGTAGATGGCCTCCGACCGTTCTCCCAGACCATTGGCGGTAAGTCGGAACACATATGGCTGGTCGCTCGACGTCTCGATGCGATACCTGGCCTCAAAGGTGGCCGGTCCTACTTGATCCAGTCTCAACGGTAACCCGACGCCGTCCGACCCGACGACTTCCAGGCTCGGGCGAAGATCACTCCTATAGAGACCCTCCTCCGAAATGGCCCTGATCGTGACCACCGCCTCGTCTCCGACCCGGTCCACGACGAAGTCCAACTCCCCACCCCCATCCCGTCTCATCGTCTCACGGATCAACTGCGACCAGAACTTTCCGTAACCGTCCCATGTCAGCCAGTCCACAGCCCAGCGATTCTTCACGCCGGAGGTGAAAATTGCCGTCTTCCCCAACCCGTAGCGCCAGTGGGCGAGAATCGGGGACTCTGAGTCGGACTCGAGCAACACCTCCGCCGTCTCCTTGGCGCGTGTTCTGACGTATCCCTTGAGTGCAGGTGCAGAACCCAAGTCGATACCCGTGAACGCCTCGACCGACCGCCTCACCGAGGTCACGACGGGCTCTTCCACAAGGGTGGCCTGAGAGGCGATCTGCGTCTCCTCGACAAAAATCTGAGGGACGCGCCGAACATCGCGGATGAAGTAACTACGCCCGTTGCCCCAACTGGCGATGTTGCTCAGCAAGTCTCGATCGGCTTCCTCTCCCACCGCGACCGACGAGACCGTGATGTCGGCATCGGCCATACTCGAGACCAGGGTCTCGTAGTCGTCGGAGTACGTCTTGCCGTCCGAGAGGAGAATGATGTGCCGGACTTCTTCGTCAGTACCAGAGAGGGCCTCGAAGGCTTGCTCCAACGCCGGAAAGATATTGGTCTGAGAACCGGCAATGACGCGGCTGATGTATTCGTTGATCCGCGGTTTTTCGACGGCGAGTTGTAGCGGCACCGTGATGTAGGGGGTGTCGTCAAACGTGATCAGGCCAAACTTGTGTGTCGGCTCTAGTAGATCCAGCGCCGCTTTCGCGGCTTCTTTGGAAAGCTCGAGCTTCAACCCCACCATGCTGTAGGACTTATCCATCACGATGACCAGGGCCAGTTCCTTCCGTTTTTCGTCGACCTCGAACCAAATCGGGAGGGCCTCCTCCACAGCCGAGTCGGAATAGCCCTCCTTGCCGTAACTGGATTCCCCACCAACGAAGATAAACCCGCCTCCGTCGTCCCTGACATAGTCGAGAATCGCCGTCATCTGAGGGCCGAGGAGGCTGTCCTTGGACACGTCACTCAGGAGCACTAGGTCGTACTCCTGGAGGCCGTCGGAGCTCATCGGCAACGCCTCAGGCGGGGCCACAACCACCTCCATTCCCTCTCCGACCAACGCGTCACGCAGATAGTGGGCGCTCTCCGGGTGACCCTCCACATAGAGAATGCGAGGTTGGGTGCCCACGGAGACCGACCGGGTATGGACGTCGTTTCGACCCACCGGATCTAGCTCGTTCCGGAGTTGGGCCGACAGGGTATGGGAGTCCTCCTCGCTCAAGCGAACCTCGAAATCAACCAGGTTTAGCCCCGGCTGTAGCTCAACTTCCTTGGTCTCGATAAGCCCCTCACTCCCCGACAGCGCGACGACGGCCTCGGTCGCGATCCGGCTGAACACCTGCACAGTCGCGACGATGGGCTCCTGTTCACGGATCGCTCCCGGCAAGACAATGGTTTCGATCCAGCTGTCGCCCTCGCCACGGACCGTGGCCGGCAGCGTGAAGATACGGACGCCGGCCTCCTGTGCTCTGCCGAGAACCTTCCTCAGGTCTCCGGCATTCTCATTGCCGTCCGTAATCAGTACGAGACGCTTGAGGTAGCGCGGATCAAAGCTTCGGAGCGACTGAGCGACTGCGATCTCGAGATTGGTGGCATTCTGATCGATCGACCGATCCCGCCCGTCCACCGACACCTCCACCGTACGGATCGCCTCGGAGCTTGCCACACTCGCAGCCGAGCCTGCGAAGGCGATGAAGGCGGAATGTGCAGGTCTTCCACGCGCATTCGTCGCGGCGATCCAATCGATCGCGTTGTCGACGAAGGCGGGGTCGACGCTACTCGAGATGTCGAGGGCGTAGACTACCGACATCCACTTCCCGGCCCTATGCCAGACTGGCTGCATCAGCGCCAGGCCGAGCAGCAGAACGACCGACGCGCGCACAGCCGTAGAGAGGGCCAGGTGTCTCGGCGTCAATCCGACAGCCGTCCGGCGGGTCATCCGCCAAACCAGCGGTGTCCCCAGCACGAATGCCAGCGGCCAGTAGTGCCCCACCTCCATACTCATACCGTGAGCCTTCGGTGATAGGTGAACCACTCGCCCAGGACAAGCACGGTAGCGATGACAAGGAGAAGCACCCATAGCTCAGGAGCTCCCCCGTCTTCGCTCCCCGGGAACGGGACCTCGATGGGAGAGGATTCGGCGTCGAAGCCGAAAGTCGAGGCGTTTACCGAGGAGTGTCTCCGGCTTGTAAGGTTTACGGCCACGCGAAGGCGACGACTGGAGCCAGCCACGGTGTACAGACCAGGCTCCGGAGCCGCGAACACCGTACGGTCCGGGAGTGGCCAGGTTGCCATCTCGTTGCCCTGAAGATCCACTACCTCGGCCATCAGAACAGGCACTTCGATGCGGCCTGGAAAACTGGACAAAGCGACGCGCTCCCCCATCAACCATCCAAGGGCATTCGTTAGAAAGATCGGGAAGCCCGGCTGTAACGGAAAGTTGGAGTCGTCCAGTGCGAAGGACACTCGGACTGCCCTCTCCGACGCCTCCGACGCCACCATTAGAGGAAGCTCTCTGGTCCCCACAACGACGTCCACGCTGCCGGGCGGGCGGTTCTCCAGGCCTCCAGAGGCTTCGTTCGACCGACTGGGAAGAGCGATGCGTGCCGCCCGATCGATCCGAAGATCCACAAGGGAAACGAATTGAAGTAGCGGATGCTCGACGTCCCACCCCGCGACCTCCGGCGTACTCAAGATTTCGGTCGTGCGAGCCAGCCACGGGGCGTCCGGTGGCATGAACAGCAGGGACGGACCCGGGGGAGCCGTAGAGGGAGCGAAACGGTCAAAGATATACACGTCGGCGACGACCCCAGCGGCGTACTGATCCGGCGTCAATACGTCCAGGGCAAGCCTGCCTTCGGCTGCGAGGGCGCTCTCCAGATAGACGCTTCCTCGTGTAATCAGGGCAACCCTCGTCGCCCTCTGAACGGGAAGAAATCCGTACGCATGATCATCCGCCACGAACGCATCGCCGTTCGAGATCACCGTGGCACGGACGGCCCCCCGATCGAAGCTCGAGAGATCGATCGATCGCACCTGCGATTCTCCAGCTCGTAGCGTCACGTCGTATCGTCGACCGGGGCCACCTGTACCGGAGAGGCGGACCGAGACCTCCTTCGCCGTCGACGAGGCATTCGTGACTTCCAGGAACGCCTGATATGTGAGTGGACCCGACGGTACGAGGTCGATCGCGAACGCGGTGATCCCGACGTTGTCAGCAGGCTGGAACACTGGGATGACGATGGCCTCGTCGGGCACATCATTCACCAGGACGCCGTCCGAGATGAAGAAGAGATCCGCGTCAGAGTTGGGAACGGTTGGAAAGCGAGGGTCACCGCCGAGCGACACGGTGAGACCTGCGAGCACGTCGAAGGCCTCCGGGCGTTGTCCCGGAGCCGTGGGTGGAGCCTGACCCGACGTGTCGACGATGAGGAACTCACCGTCCGCGCTTCTGCCCTGAAGAAGCCGACGCGCATGCTCCACGGCATGGTCCCAGCGCGTGAACCCATCTGACATCCTGGTCGACATGGTAGCCGAGTTGTCGATGACGATCGTGATCGCCCTCGTGTCCAGGCCGGTCGTGGAAGCCTCGGGTCGTCCAATCGCCGTCGCCACCGACAGTCCGATGAAGAGCGCGATCATCAACGAAATTAACCACCGCAGTCGATCCAGGATCGAGCTCTTTCTCTTCTCTCTCAGAAGTCGATTCCAGAGCAACCTGGACGGTACTACCAATCGTCGCGCGGGGGGCTTCAGCCAGTACAAGAACCCGACGACAGCACCCGTGGCGGCCAAAAGGGATCCCGCGAGAACCGCGCTCATGCCCAGGAAGGTCATCCGAGGAACCGTCCCTGGCGAAACACCCGGAGAATCAGATCCTCGAACGGCACATCGGTGGTCGCACGCACGTAACCCCAACCATTCTTGCGACAGTAGTTCCCTACTTGGTCACAGTGTTCCTCAAATTTCTCTGCGTACGCATCCAGGAGAGCCGGAGTCACTTTGATTCGCTCCGTCGTACCGAGTTCGGAGTCCTCCAACAGAACCTCGTCCGGAAGCTCAGGATGGGCTTCGTCCGTACTGTGGATGTGGACGGCGAATAGGTCCTGCCTAAAGTAGCGAAGCATATCGAAAGCCTTCTCGAACCCGGACTCGTCGAAGAAGTCGGAGACGACCACAACGAGGCCGCGCCGTCTACGGGCCGAGAAAAAATTCTTGATCGCCTTCTCCATCGAGGTCGTACCCCGGGGCTCTACGGATTCGAGGAACCGAAATGAATTCCACACCTGGTTCTTTCCCCTACGCGCCGAGAGTTCTTGCGCAATGCCGTCGGCGTATCCGACCAGGTTGACCCGGTCCTGATTGAGCAGGCCGATGTAGCACAACGCCGCTGCAATCTTACGAGCGTAATCGAACTTCAACGGAGTCCCGTAGTCCATGGATTTGCTGGCATCGAAGAAGATGTAGATCGGTAGGTCGGCATCCTCTTCGAAGATCCTCAGAATCAGCTTGTCGTGGCGCAGATAGGTACGCCAATCGACGTTCTTGGTATCCTCGCCCGAGACGTACTGGCGATAATCGGCGAACTCGATCCCCGAATCCGTCTTCTTCTTTGCGCGATGCTCACCGTGCATGTGGCCCGGGATCATTTGACCCGAAACGACCTTCAGATACTCGAGCTTCTTGAGAAAGTCGTCGTCAAAGAGGGTGCCCTGTTCGGTCACTACTCCGTTGGCTCCGGGACGTCGTTCATGATCTCGGTCAAGATGACGTCTGGGTCGATTCGATCCGCTTCGCCCTCGAAATTCAGAAGCACCCGATGTCGCAGGGCCGGCAGCATGTGCTCCCGAATGTCCTCGCACGCAACGTGCACACGGCCGCTGAGTAAGGCGTTGATCTTCCCGCCGATCACCAACGTCTGAGTACCCCGGGGACTCGCCCCGAAACGAACGTAGCGCTTCGTCATCGGATGGGCCTCAGACGTATCGGGATGTGTAGCCAGAGTGAGGCGAATGGCGTAATCCTGAACGGACCGAGCGATGGGTATGGACCGCGCCGTATCTCTCATGGAGAGGATCTGATCTCGATCCAGGACCGTCTTGGCTTCAGGCTCCTCGCGCCGTGTGGTCCGATCCATGATCTTGTGCATGTGATCGGCCGTGGGGTATTTAATCCTGAGCTTGTAGAAGAATCGATCGAGCTGAGCCTCCGGGAGCGGATATGTGCCCTCCATTTCCAGCGGATTTTGGGTGGCCAGCACAAAAAACGGAGGCTCCAGAGTGTGGGTCGTCGTGCCCACTGTCACGCTCCTCTCCTGCATCGCCTCCAGCAGTGCAGACTGGGTCTTCGGAGTGGCGCGATTGATCTCGTCCGCGAGAAGGATGTTGGTAAAGATCGGCCCCTTCTGAAAGCCAAGGTGCTTTTCCCCTGTGTCGCTCTCATGCACGACGTCGCTACCCACGATGTCTCCTGGCATGAGGTCCGGGGTGAACTGGATTCGCGAGAACGCGAGGTGGAGTACGTCCGCCACGGTCGCGACGATCTTGGTCTTCCCGATCCCCGGGATACCCTCGAGTAGGACGTGACCCTTGGCTAAGAGACTGATCAAGGTCCCGTCGATGATTTCTGCGTTCCCGACGATGACGGTCGCGATCTCGTCCTTGACCTGCTGAAACTGCTCGGTGAACAGATCTATTCGGCTGTCTAACGTCTGGCTGTCTAATGTGATGGTCATTGTCTCTCTTTGGGCCGTATGGCCAGGAAATACTGCTTTACGAGACTTCGAAAACGCCAAGGCACGTGCTCGACCTCAAGCGCCGATCCCTCGGCATAGGTCGAGAGGCCGCGTACGTTCTGGTACTGCACCGTGGAGGTCTGCTGCCGGCTGGCCTCCTGGAAGATGTCCTCCGGATCGATCTCTTCCTCCAACTCTGGCTCCTCCTTATCCAGAAGCTCTAGAGCCAACTGTACTTCAAGCGTCGTGGACTCTCCGAGGTCCGCCTGACCGTCGCCGGTTGGATCGCTCGTTGAATTTCCGGGAGGACCCGTCTGGTCCCCGGACTCCCCACCCGCGGATCTCTTGACTTCGTCGCTCGACACGCTCATCGCAGCCTCGGCCGAGCCGGATTCGTCCGCGCTCTCCGCGGTTTGCATTTGCATCATGGTCTGGGCCATCTGCTGCTGTTGCATGTTCTGTTGGAGCGCCTGCATCTGCTGTGAGGCCTCATTCCGCCCCTCTTGTGCACTCTGTCGTTCGGCCATCTCGTCCATCGCGTCAGCGGCCTCCTGTAGGGCCTGTTGGGCATCTGACATCTCGTTGTTGGCCAACGCCTCAAGGGCCTGCTCGAGTGCTTCACGGAGATCCTCCATGGCCGCTTGATCGTCACCAGCGGCCGACCGAAGTTCCTCCAACATCTCCGAGGCCTCCCCCGGATCCATCTCTGACAGGAGGTCCGAGAGCTCACGCATCACATCGGCAGCTTCCTCGAGGTCCCCATTCCGCAAGGCCTCTGCCAGGGGTGCCAACACCTCAGATCCTTCTAGCGCCTCCGACATCTCGTCGAGTGCATCACGCATCGCACTCACCTCAAGGTTTCCTTCCTCGAGCTCCGCCTGAGCCTCACGAAGGTCTCGTAGAAGCTCCTCGAGTGACATGTCCTCGGCCTGGAGCGCTTCGAGAGCGGCTTCGAGACTCTCGCGGGCCTCATCGGTCAACAGATCCGCGTCGTCGGCTTGCAGAATATCCTGGATATCTTCGAACCGCTCTTCTTGCGAGTTACCGAGCGAACTGGAATCCGCAGCTGTGGCAAAGTTCAGCAGCGGCCCATCCACGGGGAGCAAGGCCAACCCCTGGACCGTTGCAGCAAGAACGAGGACCACCCATAACCGTCGTGGGATCGTCACAGGCACGAGCTCGCTCGCGTCCAACCGACCTGCCGTTTTCTCTGCGCGATCGAGCTGGAGATCGACCCACGGCGAGCCCTCCCTCTGACTCATGAACCAATGGGCGGTCTTCATCTCGTCGTGGAGGCCGCCGTGCGAATCCGCGACACCCGCCGCGTGTCCCAGCCGCCTGAGGTGAAGACGAGACCAGAAGAGGAACCCGATGAAGAAAACAGCGCCCGCAACCCAGATCGTGAGCACCGGGGGCGTCGCGATCGGCACGAGAAGATTCGATACTCGAATCACCAACAACGAGCCCAGGACGAGGCATAGCGCCACCGAGAGCCGCTCCAGGAACCCATTCAACCGTACTTTGCGATCGATGCGCCGCAACATGCGCACAATCGCCGACGTGGGTCCCCCGGCGCCGGACCTAGGCATTGAGCATCACCATCTCTTGGTTGCGAAGAATCAGGGCATCAATACACACGACCACGGCCCCTCCGCCCGTATAGGCTAAAGAAGTATGACGCACAATGCACTTAGACGACACGATCCTCCCACTGTTAGAGAAGAGGCATTACATCGTTGAGAACTCGCCAAAGTGCGCAACCGGGGCGGGACTGGCAAATTTAGAGCGCACTTTTGGGCCAGACGGACGAGCGGGTGGACCGGTAAGTCGGCCCAGCCGCGGGCACCTTGAGCTCAGTGTCGCTGAATCTCACGGCTCCAGGGCCTTGATGCTTGAACCATGTGAGCGTGACGGGCACTGCGTCCTCTCCAGTCCTACGAACACTCCCGGAGGTCGCACCATCATCGCGGGTCCAGACGGTGATCGAGAGTGGAGCGTCCAGTGAGGCGCTAAGGGGACCCGCCACGATACCGGCCGGACCCCTTCCCTCCGGACCGCCCATGTCGAACGTGAGGACCGGTGGCGTATTGCCCGAACCCGCCTCACCGTCGAGCGCATCGATCCGCCAGACAAAAACGGCCGATCCACACCTGAACAAGTGTGCCGAGGCAATTTTTCAGAATTCGCGCGATTTCACAAGATCCATCAGGCCTTCAGTGCAAAACGAGGGAGATCGGTGAGGTCCGCGCACGTCGGGGTCATGAGGAAGGATCAACCCGCTCACCAGTGCGGGGACTAGCCGGAACGCAGTTGCCCGCACGCGAGCGTGGGGCGACCTTCACCGCGCTTTTCATCAACCCGGAAGGAGACGTCCATGTCCAGGCTTAGCGCTGCAACTTCCAGGCTTACCGGTGCAATCGCTTTACTCGCCCTCGTCATCCCCGGTGCCGGCAGCGCGCAGGCGCCGGTCATCCTTGAGGAGGACGTGATCTTCAGCCGTACCCTCGGCTCGGCCGTCCTCGCGGATATAGCGTATCCGGTGGACGGTATGGAATTGCCAGTCATCATGTATGTGCACGGCGGCCGCTGGCGGGCCGGCACGCGCGTCAACAACGCGGGGCTCAAAGTAGCTCAATGGGCCGGATTGGGGTTCTTCGCGATGACGATCGACTATCGCCTGGTGGGGGCATCGCCGGCTCCTGCGGCGTACCAGGACGTCCAGACGGCCATCCGATGGGTACACGCCCACGCCGACGAGTATGGGATCGACCCAGACCGCATCTACCTGATCGGGAACTCGTCAGGCGGTCACCTCGTGGCGCTAGCCGCCACGCTGGGCGAGGGGCCCTACGAAAGAGTGGGGGGCTGGGAGGATGCCCGGAGCGACGTGCGAGCCGTGATTAGCGCCGCCGGCCCGTATGACCTGAACACCCTCTCCTGGGGCAACCTTTGGACGCCCGTCGGAGGGGACGTTTGGGAGGCTCGGCGCCTAGCATCTCCGATCCATCACATCGGTCCCGGCACGAAGCCGATCCTTGTCGTTCATTCCGACGACGACCGGTCGGTACCCATCGATCAAGCTGTGGACATGGCAGCCGCGTTGGAAGCCGCCAACGTCCTACACCGCTTCGTCCACTACGAGGATCGCGGACACATGTCGGTCACAGATGAGGTGATCGAACACACGCTGGCCTTCATCGCGGAGGTGGAGGGGCGGAAGCGGTAGCATTACACGGCTGTTTCCAAGTGGGCCCAGCAGGACTTGAACCTGCGACCGTCGGATTATGAGTCCGCTGCTCTAACCAACTGAGCTATGGGCCCGAACGCATCAACGTAATCACGCACCCCCACACGATCCACCGGGTGACCTCCATCCCACCCAACGCTCACGGATCCGAAACGGAAAACCGGAGTGCCCTAACTTCATCCTCGGTCAATTCGGACCACTCCCCGACGGGAAGCCCCTCGAGCCGAATCGGACCGAACCTTATCCTCTTCAGAGCCACCACCGGGTGACCTACCGCATCGAAGAGCCGCCTCACCTCGCGTTTGCGACCCTCGGTCATCACGACACGGAGGCGTCCGGAACCCCTCAGCGGCGGGCGCACTTCCACGTTCTTCGGTCTAGCTAGGCCATCGTCCAGCACGATCCCGGTACGCAGCAGGGTTATCACCTCACTCGGAGGCACAGTTTTTACGCGCACCTCGTATTCCCTCTCTACTTGGTACCGGGGGTGCTGAATGCGATTCGCCAAATCTCCGTCATTCGTCAGTAGAAGAAGACCCTTTGTGTCCCGATCGAGACGACCCACATAACGGAGGTTTCGGTGGTCTGGCGGAAGTAGATCGTAGATGGTTTGACGGCCATGAGTGTCCTGTGCGGTCGTGAGAACACCCAGAGGCTTGTGAAAGCGTATCCAGCGTTGAGTTGGCATCTGAACAAGCACGCCGTCCAACTCAACGCGATCCCGCTCGGGGTCCACGGTGACGCCCAATTCAGTAACGGTCTTCCCGTTGATTCGGACGCGTCCATCCACAATCATGGTTTCGGCGTTCCGCCGAGACGCTGATCCGGCTCTCGACAGGAATTTTTGGATCCGCATTGCCCCTCCGGACTTCAATCTCTGTCCGTATCCTCCGGGGCCTGGATCTCTTCAGGTTCCCCTGCAACGTGACCCCCACCGTTGCCCCCACCGTTGGGGCCCGAATCCGGCGTCTCACTCTCGGGCTCAGCCAAGACTTCCTCGACTCCCGGTTCTGACTCTGCCGGTTCATCCTCGGGTGCGAGTTCTGAGGTCTCCTCCGGAGGTGCCTCCTCTTCGAGAGGGGCCCTTTCGCTCAGGATAACGGGCAACTCCTCCGGGCGCGGCAGGTCTTCGAGGGAACGGAATCCGAAATGCTCCAAGAAGCGCTGAGTGGTGCCATACAAGAGCGGCCTGCCAAGGCCCTCTCCTCGGGCCACGACATCCACGAGCCCGCGGTCCTGCAGTGTGCGGATCACACCGGCGGAGCTCACTCCGCGAATGTATTCCATCTCGATCCTTCCGATAGGCTGCCGATACGCTATGATCGCCAACGTTTCGAGGGCCGGTCCCGAAAGGCGAGAGGGCCTGGGCACCGTGTCGAATCGCTCCAGATAGGGCGCGAAGTCTGCCCGCGTAAGGAGTTGATATCCCTCACCGAGTTCCCGGATCTCGAACGCTCTCTCAGACTCGGAATACACGGCGTTCAGCTCTTGAATCGCCTCCTCAACGAGATCCTCATTTAGAGACTCGTCGGCCCGGGCGATCTCCTCGGCCTCCAGCGGGGCGTCACTAGCGAAGAGGACGGCCTCCACGACCTGTGCCGGGTTCATGGTGCCTCCTCGGTCACGTCGTCGAGCTCTGCCGAGGTGTCCATACCCTCCGCTCCCCGGTAGACCCACAGCTCTGAGAACAACTCAACCTGGCGCAGCTTGACTCGCCGTCGGCGCGTGAGCTCGAGCCCGGCGAGAAAAGTCATCACACCGTGCATCCGGTTCTTGAAGGGACGCACCAATCGATTGAACTCGATCCGTCGCACACGCTCGAGTGTGCCGAGGATAAGGTTCATCTTGTCCTCCATAGCGACCGGCCTGGTGGTCACGTGATGGATGCGGATGCCTGGCTCTGGTGGAGTCACCGCAAGGGCCGCCTCGAACACTTCATCCCACATCGTCTCCAACGGGGTCTCCTCCATCGGCGGATAGGAACGTGGTTCCAAGAAACCCTTTGAGAATCTTCGTGCACGCTCCGCCTCCGCCAAAGCAAGGCGTTGGCTGATCTCGCGGATCTGTTCGTACTCCAAGAGGCGCCGGACCAGCTCGGCCCTTGGATCCTCGTCCTCGGCCTCTCCATGCCTGGGAAGCAACATTTGGGCCTTGATGTGGATGAGGCCTGCCGCCATCTCCAAGAACTCACCAGCGTTGTCCAGATCCTTAGCCTCAATCCCCTCGATGGCCGTGAGAAATTGACGAGTTATGCGAGCGATGGGGATCTCGAAGACATCGATATCCTGCTGGCGAATCAGATGGAGGAGCAGATCCAGGGGGCCCTGAAAACGCTCAAGCTCGATGGCGAGGAAGTCTTCCTCGGAAAGTCGACTCTCCTTCTTGATCACATCCACAGGTCGATGAAGGCGTCAGCCAACCCCATGAGGGCTAGAACCGGCGACAGGATGATGTTGAAGAAGGGCCGATAAAAGAAGACCAGCCCCATGACAATGAGCAGCCCGAAGCGGCCCACCTGACGGTACTTCGCACCCCATGCCGGGGGCAAAAGGTGATAGACAACGTGGGAACCATCCAACGGCGGGATCGGGACGAGATTGAAGACGGCTAGAATGAGATTGATGAACACCCCAAAGCGTGCTGTCCGAATCAAGAAGGCGAAGGTGGTTTCCCCAAACGGGAGCGCGGCCTGGAGCTTTACGAAGACCAACGCCAGGATCGTGAACCCGACGGCGAGGAGAACATTGGACACGATGCCCGCCAGAGATACGCGGATGTCTGCGGCTTTGTAGTTTCTGAACTTCCGAGGATCGATGGGCACCGGCTTGGCCCATCCAAAAATCAATCCGTCCGTCATGAAGTACAGGGTCACAGGAACGAGGAACGACCCCATCAGATCCATATGGGAGAACGGATTCAGCGTGATGCGCCCGAGCTTATCCGCCGTATCGTCCCCCTCTCGGCGAGCCACCCACGCATGCGCCACTTCGTGCACTACGATGGAGAAAATGAGGACGGGGAGGAGGCTCAAGAAGTTCATGGCCGGAAGGTACCCGTGGGGATGAGTGGGGTCTACCCCCGCCCATTTCTGGGCCAAGGGGCCACGGAAGCCGGGTCTCGGTGGTTCTTGATGACCCCTGCCCATTGAGGTATAATTTCCCCAGATCTCACAGGAGCCGAGGACAGTATGCCCAACATCAAGAGCGCGAAGAAGCGCATGCGTTTGAGCAGGATTGCCAACGACCGGAATCGTGCTGTACGCTCGCGCCTCAAAACTGCGATAAAGAGAGTACATCAGGCCGAGAACGCCGAGTCCGCCCAGGTCGCTTACCGACGCGTGCAGATACTTCTCGATCGCGCGGCCACGTCGAAATTGATGCATCCCAAGACCACGGCACGCATGAAAAGCAATCTGGCCCGCAGGGTTACAGCGATGGCCTAGCCGGTCAGCCCCCGGTCCGCACCGCACCGGGACCCGGTCGGCTTACGCCGGCCGGGTTTTTTTATGGCACCATGCGTCCGGTCCGGGGCCCCCGCACTTGCGATGCCCACATCGTGGGTTAAGGTGACTCTCCCGACACACCTACGAGAACCGCCGACAGAGTGGACGCGCCAGGAGGACCCATATGATCCGGATTTCCCGCCGTGGTTTCTTGGGCTCCGCCCTCGCGGGGCTCGTCGTGCCGCCTACCCCCTTCCAGGAGGCGGGTCCCTACATGGTCGTGTTGGGCGTCGCCCAAGACGGTGGCCTCCCACAGGCAGGCTGTTACAGCGAACGGTGCGAACGGGCCCGGTCGGAGCCTCGGTTCGTGGCCTCACTCGCCATCGTGATCCCCGAGGCTCGGCGCTTCTACCTCGTGG
>CAUZAE010000062.1:0-15492 GCA_963577685.1 Gemmatimonadales bacterium UBA6960
CGACGAAACGGCGGTGCGGATCATCGATACGGCCGCGTTCCAGCGACAGCGATACATTCGCCAACTGGGCTTCGCGCACCTGGTCTACCCCGGTGCGACCCACACCCGTTTCGATCATGCGATCGGCGTGTATCACTTAACGGTGACTGCGCTGCGGCTCCTGAGAGAGCGGGGTGGCGTAGCGGAGGAGATCTGGCGGGGCTCCGAATTGGTGCCCTATGCCGCGTTGCTTCACGACATCGGGCACTATGCGTTCTCTCACGCTCTCGAGGAGATGGGCTCGGGTCTGCTGCCGGGGGATCACGAGGCGGTCAGTGCGAGATTCTTCTCTTCCCCCGAGTTGACAGAGGCTCTGGCTCCGCTCGGGCAGGATGCTCCGCAGGAAATCCACGCTCTGATCCAGGGTCACAGCGATCATCCGCTGCGAGGCCTCGTAGCGGGCAGTCTCGACCTGGACAAGATGGAGTATCTGCGCCGAGACGCGCGCTTCTGTGGCGTGCCCTACGGCGAAGTGGATGTCGACAGGCTGCTTCAGGGGCTGGTGGTGCTCGAAGACCCCGAGACGGGACGGCCGGAGGTGGGCGCCTATGAAAAGGCTGTCACCGCGCTCGAGTCGCTTCTGTTCGCGAAGTATCAGATGTTCCGCAACGTCTATTGGCACCACGGAGTTCGAGCGGCTGCGTCGCTGTACAAGCGCATCGTGGACGACGCGGTGCAGGCGGCGATCATCAGTTCAGAGGAGCTCGTCGGGCCCACGGACGAGGAGCTCCTCTATGAGATAGACCGGCGGGCGCGGGAGTCCGACACCGCCGCCGGGCAACGCATCGCTTCCCGGTGGCTTCCAGCCCTAAGGGCCCGGAGGCTTCCAAAGCGCGCTCTGGAGGTGACCGCCGCTGACCTGGGGAATCGTGTCGTGGAGGATTGGGTGCATTCCGAGACACCGATGAAGAGGGGTGTCGAGGACAGCCTGGCGCAGGAGTTGGAGCTCGAGCCGGGTGAAGTGGTCATCGATTTCCCCGCAAAGAAGACGATGTTCCAACTGAATCTGTTGATCAAGCGCCGGGGCGGTCAGGTTGAGCGACTCGGGTCAGGGGGGCTACCCGGGCTCATAGATCTTCCCCGCGTGGCCGAGGAGCTCTACACGTCCACACGGGTGCTGCGCGTGTTCACCTTCGAACGGCGCACCCTCGATCGCGACAGCGTCTTGGAGCGAATCACGCGGCCCACCTGAAGCGCGAGCCTGAAAACGCGACGGGGGAGCCGTGCTTCCGGCTCCCCCGTCGAGATCTTCTACGCTAAGGTCAGTTAGCGCTGCTCTTAGATACGCTCCAGCGCAGCCGACATGTTGTCGACGGCGAGCTCGATGAGCTTCCGCGGAGTTGCCAGGTTCATGCGCATGTGCCCTGCACCCCCGGTGCCGTATGACGATCCTGGGTTGAGGGCAACTTTCGCGTTCTCGGCGAACCAACGTTGAACGATCGTCTCCGGCGAGACCGTATTCGTCGCAGTCCTGCTCTCCTCGGCTGCCGTCCGCTTCGCTCCGATCATGTCCACGACCTCACTGACGTCCAACCACCCCAGATAGGTGCCTTGGGCCTTCGTGTACTTCACCTGTGGCATTTTTTCCCGGATGTAGGACTGTGCGAAGTCGTGGTTGCCGTCGATGTATACGAGGAGTTGATCGAGCCAGTCCTCGCCTTCGGTCAGGGCGGCGTGATTTGCCACCAAGCCAAGCGTGCTCAGGTCGGCTCGGTGGTTCATTTGTACTCGAGTGAGGTAATCCTCGTTGGTCGAGAAGAACCAGGCCGTCTTCATCGCTGCGAGGCTGAACGTCTTGCTCGCCGCTTTGAAGGTGAGGCTGTTATTGACCATCTCCCGATTGGGGAGGCTCGCGAACGGCGTGTAGGTCTGCCCTTTCATGACGAAATCGCAGTGAATTTCGTCGGCCAGGACGACGACGTTGTGTTCGAGGCAGATCTCACCCATGCGTGTCAGGTCTTCGGGCGACCAATGATTCCCCGTCGGGTTTTGGGGATTGCACAACAGGAAAGCGTTGCAGCGTCGTGCCCTTCGCTCGAAGTCGTCGAAGTCTATCGAGTACTTGCCATTGACCTCGATCATGGGGCTGTCTTCAGCCACAGTATTGCTGGCTCGAACGTCACCGTAGAAGCCGTTGTAGGTCGGCGTCGTCAGAAGGACACGCGTGCCCGGGGGCGCGAATGTCTTGAGGGTCGCGATGAGGCCGGGATGAACGCCCGTAGCCAGCACGACCGACTCGGGATCGATGTCGAGATCGTAGCGTCGCTTGTTCCACGCAACGATGCCCTCGACGTAGTCGTCCGGCCTGGCCAGGTACCCCCAGTTCTCGTGTTTGCAGCGCTCCTCGAGGGCCTGGGTGATGCAAGGTGCTGCCCGGAAATCCATATCGGCGATCCCCATGCCGACCTGGATGTCGTCCCCGAAGTTGGCTCTCGCCCGGTCCCACTTTACGGAATCAGTGCCGAAGCGGGAGTAGACCGTGTCGAAGTCGTACTCTGCCTTCATCGGTGCGGATTCGGTGCCGGCTACCTCGGCTGCCAACACGCTCTTCGTGCCGACCGTGCTGCCTAGGAGTGCCGTCATCCCGGCGTTCTTCAAGAACGCCCTTCGATTGAGCCCATCAGTCTTTGACATGCGTTCCTCCCGCTCGTCGTTCGGGGGTGAGTACGTCCATAAGAGGCCGCTCACCCACTGTTGTCAATCGGAGCCCTACGTTACTCACCGCTCGGACAACCGTTCTTACTCTCCTCCCGGTCCGCTACCCGCCCGGTAATCCAGCGGTGGATCCCGGTCCCCGATGAGGGGCACGTACCTGAAGTCCTCACCGCGCCTCTCCCCGAATTCCGCCCTGGCCTCGGTAACGATGGAGGGATCACTCAGGATGTCCAGCGCCGTGCGGGCGAGCGTCTTCGCGGCAACGATCATCCCCTTGGTTCCGATGCTCATTCCACCGGCAGCCACCGCTTGCCACGAGTGGGCCGGCGTGCCTGGCACCCAAGTGGCGGTTCTCAAGTGAGCCATCGGCGTGACCCAACTCACGTCACCGTTGTCCGACGAAGCGAAGGACTGGTGCATCTCGAACGGCTCGATCTCCTCCACAGTGCCGAGGGGACGGGCCGCGCTGCCCAACGTTTCCTGGATTCCACTGGCGAAGGCCTGCTCGAAGGGCGTGTAGTGGATGCCACCGACGCTACGGAGATTCGCATCCATGACCCTCGACAGGGCCACGTTTGGAAGTCGATTGAAGGAGCCGCCGACAACTTCGTGCTCCATGGTCGTCCCCGTCCCCAGGGCCGCGCCCGCGGCCGTGGCGACCAGCCGATCAAACACTTCGGCCACGATGTCGGGGCTCGGATTGCGTACGTAGTAATAGACCTCGGCAAAGTCTGGGACGACGTTGGGCGCGGAGCCTCCCGACGTGATGACGTAATGGATGCGCGTCTCCTGGGGCACGTGCTCCCGCATCATGTTGGCCATCATGTTCATGGCCTCCACGCCATCGAGTGCAGACCTGCCGCGATCGGGGGCGGTCCCTGCGTGTGCGGACACACCGTGGAATCGGAATTTGGCCGACTTGATCGCTAGGTTCGTGTCCGGACTGGCGTCGTTGCGGTCTCCTGCATGCCACGTGATTACGACATCCGCATCGTCGAAGAGCCCATCCCGAGCCATGTAGACTTTGCCACTGCCGCCTTCCTCGGCCGGGGTGCCGTACACGCGAATCGTGCCCCCGAGATCCACCTCCCTCATCCATGCCTTGACGGCTATGGCCGCCGCCGCCGACCCCATGCCGAACAGATGATGACCGCAAGCGTGCCCCGCTGCCTTGCCTTCGATGAGCTCGCGATCGGGCACCGCGGCTTGATTGATTCCGGGGAGTGCATCGAACTCGGCTAGGATGCCAATGACGGGCTGGCCCGACCCGAAGCTGGCGATGAATGCCGTGGGCATTCCCGCCACACCGGTCTCGATGTCAAAACCCGCTTCCGTGAGATGGTCCTGGAGCAGACCCGAGCTCACGAACTCCTGGAAGCCTATCTCCGCGAGATTCCAGATCTCGAGGGCGGTCTCGGCGTAACTCACCTGGTTCGCGTCGATAAAATCGCTGACGAACTGCTTCCCATCTTGGGCTTGGCCAGGACCGGGCGTCGACAGGGCGATCGCCGTGGAGAGCAAGCACAGTGTGCGTCGCATGAGGGCGTCCTTCGTCGTGGAATGTCGTAGGACCGCGATCCCGAACAGCCGTCGGGCCGAGGTCGATGTCATTCGCCTTCAGGATAGTGCTACGTCGACTCCTCGAGGGCCAGGAAGCCGACGGTCACGTTATCCGGAGCTCCCCCTGTGTGCGCCACTTCGATGAGCTTCAACGCCTTGTCCTCGAGCCCGTCTGAGGTCAGTCCCTTAAGGAGACCCTCTAGCTCGTCATCCATGATCAACCCCACGAGGCCGTCTGTACAGAGGAGGAAAATGTCGCCGGACATGGCGTCCCCCTCGAAGGTATCGGCCTCGACACTACCCTCCGTTCCAACGGCTCGATTGATGAGGTGGCCGAGGGGGTGGTCACCGGTGGCGTCAGGGGCAAGGGCCCCCGACCCTACCAGGTCCTGCACGACCGTGTGGTCTCGAGTGACGCGTCGCAATTTCCCGTCACGGAGGAGGTAACCACGACTGTCGCCGACATTGCCGATGATCCACCGCTCGGGCTCCGCGACGAGGACCAGTGCGGTGACTGTGGTCCCCATGCCGGCACGCGTGGGGTCTTCCGAGGCCGCACTCCATATCTGTTGGTTCGCTAGAAAGACCGCTCGCGCCATTCGGTCGCCCCACGCCGAGCCCCACTCTTCATTCGTGAGACACTCTTGGATGGCTTGCACCGCCATGGAAGATGCGATCTCGCCGCCTGGACGACCGCCGATGCCATCGGCCACGACGACCATGCCGTTGTCTGGATCGAGGAGCAGTGTGTCCTCTAGTTGTGACCTCGGCTGAGTCCCGTGTCGGAAACGCCGGCTGCCCTGTAGATGAGTGTCACGGATTCTCCCCGCCGACGAAGGGTGCGGACGGAAGCTTAGGGTCAAAGGGCTCGCCTGTGGAAAGGGTCGGGTAATCTGCGTTGCGCTTGCTGAAAAAGAGCGTGTCAAGAGGGGACCGGACGAGGGGAACCGGACGGAGTCAGGGGGTTAGCATGAGTGACGAAGTGGTTCGATGGATCGGGGGAAACCCGGTGGCCAGGGCTGGCGATTGGGCGTTTCTTGAATCCCCTTGACAGGAACGTGTCATGTCAGCAACTTACACGGCTGTGTGTCCGGTGGTGCTCCACAGAGTGGCGACCGGTCTTAATTTTGGGTACAGAGTAAGTAGGAGAATAGATTTTCATGGGTACGGTCACAACGACCCGTAAGACGACAACGCCCCGTAAGACGAAGGCCGCCTCGCGCAAGACGACCGCCCCGCGCCGCAAGCGTAAGGGCCGAGGTAATCTCCTGGCAGGCTTTGATGCGACCATCGAAGAGAAGACGGCTCTAGATCAGTATCTTAGAGATGTCAGCCGGCACGAGTTGATAACGCCCGACAAGGAAAAGGAGTTGGGTGCTCTCGCGCAGAAAGGAGACCAGGCTGCTATCCAGGAACTGGCTCGGGCAAATCTACGATTTGTCATCAGTGTCGCGAAGAAGTATCAGAATCGGGGTGTCGCTCTAACGGATCTTATTCAAGAGGGAAACGTCGGTTTGGTTACGGCGGCCCGGAAGTTCGATCCAGAGCAGGGAGTCAAATTCATCAGTTACGCCGTATGGTGGATTCGGCAGGCGATCTTGGCGTCCCTCGCGAATCATGGCCGAGCGGTGCGGGTTCCGCTCAATCGGGCCTCTGATTTGGCGCGCATCTTTCGGGAGAAGGAGCGGTTGAAGCAGGAGTTGAACCGGGAGCCTACGGCCGAAGAGTTGAGCCGTAGCACCCAGTTGACTCCTGAGTTGATCGAATCCCTTCAGACGCTGAATGCCGCGGAGATCCGGCTCGACGCGCCGATCGGTGACAGTGAGGACTCTCAGCTAGTAGAGCGGTTCATCACTGAAGAGGCCGCGGAGCCTGAGCAGGAAGTCGAAGCCCGCCTACTGACCGAGACGGTGGGAGTGGCGCTGACCACCCTCGAGGCTCGCGATGCCAAGGTGCTTCGACTCTACTTTGGGCTCGAGGGCGAGCGCGAACACACGCTGGAAGAGATCGGCAATCTGCTCGGCGTTACGCGTGAGCGGATTCGCCAGCTGCGTGACCGTGCGCTTCGACGGCTGCGTGAGGGTGCCAAGGGGAACGCGCTAGAGTCGTTCGCTGCGTGACCTTTTTTGGAGGGGCCCCTGCCCCCTCTGAGACCTTGTGGTCTCGGTGGGGGGCAGGGGATTTTTTTGTCTACTTGCCACGGCTATCGGAGCGTTGAAGGGACTTGTCCACCGAGTCCGCGGTGGCGTGTACACCGTGGCACTCGAGTCGGGAGAAGTAGTGGAGGCGTCGCTCCGTGGGCGTCTGAAGCTCGAGAAACGAACCGGGGATCAGGTCGTCATCGGCGACCGCGTGAGGGTGGCCGGTGACGGTGACGGTGCCCATACGATCGAGGAAATCTTCCCGCGTCAGACCTCTATCACGCGCACCCGTTTCGGGGGTCGCTCGGTGAAGGTGCTCGTCGCGAACGCCGATCGCATGCTCGTGGTCGTGGCTGCTGCTCGGCCGAAAACGCGGCGAGACCTGATCGACAGGCTCCTGGTCGTTGGCGAGTCGGGTGGGGTCGCTTCGGTTCTGGTCGTGAACAAGATGGATCTCGAGGGCGCCCCGGCTCTAGCCGAGGAGCTCGAGGGGGTGTACGAGCCCATTGGGTATGAGGTCATACGGGTCAGCGCCCTGGCTGGAGAGGGACTCGACCGGTTTGGCGAGCAGATCTGTGAGGGGATCGCCGTCCTCGCCGGTCCCTCAGGTGTCGGGAAGTCCAGCCTCGTCAACGCGTTCGAGCCTGAGCATGAGCTCAGGACCGGCGAGCTCAGCCGGAAGCGGGGTACGGGGCGTCACACGACCGTAAACGCGAGCCTTATTCAGCTCGGGTGCGGCGGACTCGTGGCCGACACGCCGGGGTTCAGCGACGTCGGTGTCTGGGGTGTAGGACGGGGGGAACTAGACGGTTGTTTTCCCGAGTTCCGGCCCCTGGTGGAAAACTGCCGCTTCCGGGGCTGTAGCCATATCCATGAGCCGGATTGTGCCGTGCGGAGCGCCCTGGAGGAGGGGATTATCGACTCGGGTCGCTACGAGAGCTACCGGTTGATTTTCGAGGAGTCGGGTCCGTAGGGGTTGGTAGCGGCGTCACGTGTAGCGTACCCGTCACAGGATTCTCCGCGACCGATACAGGCCATTGGTACACGTGATTCAGTGTCTCCTCATCGAGAACCTCGCTCGGCTCCCCCTCCGCCACCACTTCCCCCTCGGACAGCAGTAGAATACGGTCCGCGAAACGGGCTGCCAGGTCGAGGTGATGGGTGATGAAGAATACGGTCATCCCGTTGTCGACTGAGGTCCTGAGAAGCTCCAGGATCTCCATCTCATGGCGAATATCGAGGTTGGCGGTGGGTTCATCCAGCACCAGTGAGTTGGGCTCCTGGGCGAGCGCGCGAGCCATCCGCGCCCGCTGGATTTCCCCACCGGACAGTGTTGAGGTAAGCCGGTTGGCGAAGGCGACGACGTCGCAGCGCTCCATGGCGGTGGCGATCGCCTGCCGGTCGTCGGGCGTCTCGGCCTGGAGGCCTCGCAGGTGGGGATACCGTCCCATCGCTACCAGGTCCCTCACCGTCAGAGGGAACGCGACCGACTCGGATTGTGGCACCACCCCGACTTCTCGGGCGAGTGCGCGCCGCTCCCAGTCCATGACACGCCGTCCTGCTACGCAGGCGTGCCCGCTAACCGGAGCCACGACGCCCAGCAGTGCGCGCAGTAGGGTCGACTTCCCGGAGCCGTTTGGACCGAGAACCGCGTAAAACATACCCCGCGGGACCCCCATATTCACCTGATTGAGCGCAGGAACCGACGAGCCGCGATAGCGCACCGTGAGGTCGATGGCTGCGAGCGCGGGAGAAGTGTCGCTCACCACCAAGAAGTGCTCCCCATGCTGCGACGCAGAAGCAGCAGGAACAAGGGCACCCCCACCAACGCCGTTATGACGCCGATCGGCACCTCGATGGGGGACAGCATCGTGCGGGCGACCACATCGGCCAGGGTGAGGAAAACCGCACCGGCGAGAAACGAGAGGGGAAGCAACATTCGATAGTCGGCGCCGACGACGAGGCGGACTCCGTGCGGCACGATGAGCCCCACGAAGCCGATGATTCCGGTCGCCGCTACACCGGCCGCGGTCAGCAGAGAAGCCACAACGTAGGCGACTTTCTTGACGCGTTCGACGTTCGTGCCCAAGTAGCCGGCCGTCTCTTCCCCGATGGCCATGAGGTTCAAGGGCCGCGCCAGCCCTATCAGGACCAAGGTGGCGGGGAGCGTATAGAGTGCCACCGTCATCACCGTCACCCAGTCGGCCCCCGCCAGGCTTCCCATCATCCAGAGGATGGCGCTACGTACCGTGCGAGCGTCTGAGATGGAGAGAACGAATGAGAGACAGGCAGTGAAGAAGGCTCCCACCACCACGCCCGCCAGGAGTAGGACGCGGACGTCGACCCGATCGTCGGCGGCGGCCGCAACTCTGAGGACCAGAGTGATCGCCAGCAGCGCGCCAACGAAGGCCGCGATCGGCAACGCCCAAGAGTGAGATACCGCGAGACCGAGAGCCAAGGCGAGAACTGCGCCCGTGGCCGCGCCGCCTGAGATTCCCAGTATGTAGGGCTCCGCGAGTGGATTGCGAAGAAGTGCCTGGAAGACGGCTCCCGCCAACGCGAGTCCGCCGCCCACGAGGATGGCCAACACCGCTCGTGGAGCACGGAGCTCCACCACGATTTGGCGTATGCTGGTATCACCCCGCCCAGTGAAGGCTGCGAGGGTCTCTCGGATGGTAAGATCGACCGAGCCGAGCCAAACGCTCAGAGAGAAGGCGCCGATCACCGCCAGGATGAGAGTGGCAGACCACGCCCTGGGACTCACGGGAACGCCTCGGGGTGGATGAGGCGAGCGACCTCCCGGGCGGCATCCCCGAGACCGGGTCCCGGAACCTCGATCGACCCGGGCAGCCTCACGCTCGGAATAGAAGAGAGCTTCGGCGGGGCGGATCCGCTCTCCGCGATGAGAAGGAGGTCCGGCTTGCGGTCGATCAACTCCTCGAGACTCACGGGTACGTACAGCTGACCCAAATCGTCGAAGACATTCGTACCGCCTCCGAGGATCATGAGTTCGTGTATATACGTGCCGGGGCCGGCCACCCAAGGCGGCTCACCGCCGAGGAGGTAGGCGACTCTACGCAGCGGTAGGCCCTCGACTCGCTCTTGCACGTCCGCCAGTGCGGACCTGATCTCCGCGAGGAGTGAGTTAGCGGCGGCCTCCGCTCCCGTGATCGCTCCCAGGCGCCGAATAATCGATTGCACGTCGGCGATGCCGTCGGGCTGAATGGCGAAGTGGGGGACCCCCAGATCGGTGAGACGCTCGGCGGTGGCTCGATCAGACTCGCCGGCGAAGCGAATGACCAAGTCGGGTTCGAGAGCGAGAAGTATCTCCAAGTTGGGCTGGAGCCCGCCCCCCACCGAGGAAAGGCTACTCAGCTCCGGCGTCCGGTCGTATTCCGTCCGCCCCACCAGGTGATCACCCAGACCGAACGCCAACAGGGTTTCGGTCGCGGAGGGAACGAGAGAGACGATTCTCCCGGGAGGAGACACGAACTCGTGACGTCGCTGTGCGTCGTCCGTGACCACGACGGGCTGGCCGTTCGGGGCGCCACCGGATCCGTCCAGCGGAACCGAGACGCCTCCACCGTCGGGCCCGCCGGGGCCGCAGGCGGAGATCAACGTCGCGAAAAGGCAGTGCTTCGCAGCCTTGATTCCCCGGTGGTCCAACACTCGCCTCAGGGCGCCCCAGTCACACCCGCGGGAGCGGGAAGCCCACATGGGTCCCGGTAGGCCTCCTGCATGGCTCCGTCTCGGCGACTGAGGGCCGAGAGCCACATCGAGTTTCTGCCCATGACTTCGAGGACGATCTCCGGAGAGCCGTCCCGGTCCAAGTCGAGGTGATCGAAATATCGCGCAGTGCCCTTCCCGTCTCTGCTCGCGAGCCGGTAGTCGGTGTAGCTCGTTCGGTAACCGGCACCGTCCGGATCGGAGGCCACGAGAAACACCGAATACGCCCCTCTGGGGGCCGGTCCCACGTCGAGGGCATCGGCGTTGACGAAAGTTGCCACCACGGTGGGTGCCTCGTCGAGGTTGGCTCGGAACACCTGGATATCCCTGCGAATTCCCAGCACCGATATGGGCCACGGCGCGCCCACCGAGGGAATGATCGACTGCATCATGGTCAGTGACACCACCCTCAAGTCCCGGGTCTGGGGGACGGGAGCGTAGCTCCCATGCAGGAACGTGGATCCGAGCTGGCTCGGGAGCGCGAGGAAAGTCCGTACAGCCGAGGCGTCGGGGATCAGTTCGATGGGGCCTGTTATCTGAGGCCGTGGCCGGCAATAACGTTCATCCACGCCGAAATCCACGGCACTCAGTCTGCCGACCCTGCGTCCGTCCGCGAACAGCGTGAACTCCGATCCAGCCGACACGTTGTCGGCGGCGAACGCTCTGCTCTCCTCTACGGAGGTCACCTCGAGCGAATACAATCCATCCGTACGGATCTCCGCCACCGGTATCAAAGAGGCCTGTGATCCGGATCGGCGGCCCATATAGAGCACTGGGCCTAGAGGCTCGGCGGCCACGGTGTCCCCAGCCGGGATCGGGTCGGAAAGTGGTACACCCGCTTCAACCTCGGCCAGGTCGTCGGAGGTAGACCTCAGGCTCAAATGTGCCCCTCCCCACTCCACGTTGTCGCAGCTTACGGCGACCATTACAATCCCGACCAACGGGAGTGTCCGGAGGGCTGTCTTCATGTGGAAAAGCTATCCTAGCGCGCAGCGTAAATCAAAGGGATCATCTGGATGAAGGACCGGCTGCATTGGGTACCGTCGTTCGTCACCGGTGCGGCATCGGCTACGACGGCCACGGTGGCCGTGGCGTTGTTGCTGTACTCGGGAGAGGGGATGCTCAAGTCCCTGATCTTGATCGTGGCCTTCGAGCTCGGTGCGCTGGGGTTAGGTTTGGGGATAACCGTGCCGACGACTCGAGGCGAGGCACTGGTCTCGCTGCGAAGACGTTGGCTGTCCGTACTCGTGGCCTTCCTCGCCGCGTCCATCTTCGTTCTCGCTTGGCTGTTCAAGGCGGGATTCGGCGCTCGGGCCGGGACGCAGGCTCTCGGTCTCGCACTGCTCGCGGGACTGCCCCTATACATGGGTGGCCAACTGCTGGCGGCGATCTCCGCTGATGAGAGTGGGAGAGGTGGTGGGGGCGTCGGTGGGCGCGTCGGTGCTTTTGCCACCCTCGGAGCCTGCGCAGGGGTCTTGGTGACCGGATTGAGCGGCTTGGGTCGGGTTGGTGTACCCTCACTGATGTTCTTCATGCTCATGGCCCTCTCGGGGGCGGCTCTGGTGCAGGGATGGCTGCTCCGAGACGAAGCCTCGCCGGCGGTGGTCGGTCGAGAGTCGGGGGCCGAATGAGGCTCGCGCACCTCTCGGATCTTCATCTCGGGTATCGGGCGTTCGCCCATCAGGAACAGGGCCGAAACGTGAGAGAAGTGGACGTGGCGAGAGTCTTCCATCAAGCCATCGCGAGGGTGATCGATATCGAGCCGTCCGCTCTACTGGTCGCGGGTGATGTGTTCGATCGTCCGGAGCCGCCGCATTCCGCTCAAGTTGTCCTCGCGCACGGACTTCGGTCCTTGCGGGAGGCTCTACCGGAGATGCCGGTGCTCATGGCTGCAGGGGCCCGCGACACGCCGGCGGGTCCCGCCGATCCCGGCCCGCTTGCTGCGTTCGATACGCTGGCCGGTGTCGAGGCCGTGACGGGCACGACCCGTAGCGTATATTATTCGCAATTGGGATTGAACGTCGTCTTGGTGCCACATCGGTCGACGGTTCAAGGTCCTCGGCCCGCTGTGTCGCCCAATCCTGACGCCCGCTGGAACGTGCTCGTCGGATATGGGTCGGTCGATGGAGCACAGGGCTCACTCCTCTCGCTTGATCCGGCCGAATGGGACTATGTGGCGCTCGGCCATGAGCACCTTCGCCGGGAAGTGGCACCGGGTGTCCACTACGCAGGCTCGCTCGAACGGGTCGGTCCCACGCCCTGGGAGGAAGCGGCGGACGAGAAAGGCTTCCTGACATGCGAGCTCGATTCAGGACGCATAAGCTTTCATGCCATTCACGGTCGTCCTGTAGTTTCGCTAGCTCCCATTTCTTACGAACCGGGACGGCCGGACCGGCTGAGGGAGCGCGTTCGTGAGGTACTCGAGGAGGTGCCGGGTGGTATCGAAGAGAAAATTGTGCGTGTCCGCATTCAGGAACTTCCCCCGGATCAGCTCGATTTACTAAAAGGACTCCTGCCCGAGTTTCGTCGAAGAGCCTTACACCTGGAGGTGGAGTTCGATGGCCCGAGAGTGAGCTGTGCGTCGCCTGAGAATGGCGTCTCGGGTCGGTTGGCTTCGAGACTCGCCAAGCGCCTCGGGGAGGAGGACGAAAGTCTTGAGGAGTTGGTTGGGCTCGTGAAGGACTGTCTATCGGAGGGTCCTATGCTGAAGGGCATGCCTTGAGTGGCTTGGATCATACGACTCCGTCGCCCGGTGGAGTCCATCTGGACTTCGAGATCGGCCGCGGCCTCGCCGCTCTCGTCGGTGGTGACGGCCCCCTCCGCAGCGAAGTGCTGGAGGGGCTCGCTCGGAAGCTAGCACGGGGTGACGATCGCATGACCATCCTGATTGCCGGCTTTGGGGTGGCCACACCGACGCTCGCTTGGCGTCGAGCCGTACGTGTATTGGCGCAATGGTCAGGGCTCGACGGAGTGGAGCGCGAGGTGAACACGCTGCTCCCCAAGCTTTCTCACGGGGTCGTCGCACCGACGTCGACCGACTCCGGGATCGCCAAGCTCCGGGCGCGGGTCCAAGAATTGCGGCCACTACCCGAGGCGGTCCACATGAAGGACGCTGAGCTTCGTGGGCTACGCGCGGACGCGGCCGAGGTGCTCGGCGACATGGAGGAAGCCAACATGGAGTGGCTGCGCGCGCGGCAGGACGCCGAAACCCACCTTCTCGCATACCGAGATCGCGCTCGTGAGCTCAAGCTACGTCTCCAAGAGCTGGAGTCGGGAGGACTCGAGACGGCCTGTCCCACGTGTGAGCGAGTGCTGGATGACAGGTTCGAATCTGTGTTGGCCGTACTTCGTGAAGAGTGGGAGTCGGTCGTACAGGACGGGAGCTGGTGGAAACGCCGCAAGGAGCAGTTGGATGAGAAGCCACCGCGGCTCCGGGAGTTGGAGGGAGAGTCGGTCCGTCTCCATGCCGCGAGCGAGGAGTGCACGGAGGAGGCGGAGCGGCTTCGAACGAGACTGCCTGAGTTGGCCGAAGTCGAAGACATGCTGGCCGCCACCCAAACGAATCTCTTATCCGTCGTCGACGCGGCTGAATCGGCGGCATCTCCGGAAGGTCGCAGCCAGAGGCGACGTCGTGCCCTAGAGGTGCTTCGTGAAGAACTGTTGGCTGATGCCAGAGGGGCGCTCACCGCCACGACGGGTCGGTATCTCAACCATCTGACCAGCGGCGTGGCATTGGGTGTCGGACTGACGGGGGATGGTGAGCCTACCGTCGTCCGAGACGAGGGAGCCCGGAGGCTCCAATCCGACGAAGAGGTAGCCGCCTATATGTTCGCCCTCCGACTCGCTCTCATCGATTTGGCACACGGATGCGAAGTGCGATTCGGAGAGGTTCTCCTCGATGACACCTTTGATCGCTTGGAACCGGAGGCTAAGGTCCGCGCCGTTGGGCTCCTGCGGTCGTTTCTACCTACGGTTCCGAAGATTCTTCTCTTCTGTCGTGGCGACATCTTGGACGCCATTCCAGAGTCCTTCGACTGGATCGTGGAGTTGGACGTTGAGCAGAGCGGCAATGCGCTGGCTCGGGCGCGGAAGAGCGGCGTAGGGAAGCTACGAATCCACTGATATCCGTTCCTAGACTCTCTGATGGTCCGGGCGCCAGTTCTTCACCCGCATCTTGATCTCCTTGCGATCTTTGATGCCCTCGGATACCACCGTCTGGATCAAGCCCGCGACCTCATCATCGGAGGCGAACCGCAAGCCGATGAGCTGCTCTGTCGTGAGCTGCCCAATAGCCCCCTGCTGTTCCTGGGGCAGAAGATCGTGAAGGCGCATGCGCTCCTCGAGGCGGATAATTCGGTCCTGGGCCGCCAGCGGGAAGAGGCGTGCGAATAGCGTGGCGATGATCACACCCACGCCGAAAAGTGAGGATATGACGGAAGCCACCGAGAAGGCTGTAATCACCGTGTAGAGAGAGTAGACGACGTAGGTCATGATCATCGGAAAGGCGACCATGTGGAACATCGGTACGAACTTGGCATGATTCTCGAAATTCTGTGGAGCGGAGTCAGCCACGGGAGTCTCCTGGAATCGAAAAATAGTTGCCTGAACAGTGATCGCCTCAGAATACGGGGTTGGAGGATGATTTAGCCATCCCTCGGGGGTCTGGATCGGGATTGGCTCAGCGTCCGCCCAAGCCTTGCCAAGCCGTCAGCCGTTCCTCGTACTTGGATCGGAGCTCGTCATCGCCCTCTTGAAGGGCGACCTGCGCCAGGGCCGCGTACACCCAGGCGTAGTAGTTCGGAATCCCGATCGTCGACCGGTCCGGCCAGTGCGGCCACGCGTCAGGGATACCGCTCCTGTGTATGAACACACGCTCGACGAGGGTGGTCGTGCGCTCGACATCCAACCATGGACCGGTCACTGGGATCAGTTGAGGCTCCTGGATCAACATGTTTCCTTCCGTCAAATCCGGTGGCCCCGGGTTGAGACGGAATGCCACGCCTTGCCGCACGAGGTACGGTACCAACCCGAGCGACTGTGCCGCGCTTCCGCTCGACGCGAAGTAGATCGGGCGGTCGCCGATGCTGTTCTGGATCAAGGACAGCGCAAACTGTTGCCAGGGGAAAACCACGGTACCGCCGGGCATGGATCCGGTCACAGGGCCGAGCTGGAATTCGCGGTCCTCATTGAGGGGGACGAAGCCACCGGGCCCGGCGACTTGTTCGATCAGACTGTCTTCCAGGGCAATAATCGAGCGGGTGGGTAGGGTGGAGGCCGCATCCAAGAGGAGCGCGACGCGCCCCTCCTCGGCTGCTAGACTCGGGTCGTGCGTATAGAGTGGTTCGGAGTCCGCCGCATGATAAGGCCGCTG
>CAUZAE010000063.1:0-15423 GCA_963577685.1 Gemmatimonadales bacterium UBA6960
CGATCACGGCCGCAATGTCGCCGGCGAAGACTTCGTCGCGCTCCTCCCGCTTGTTCGCGTGCATCTGCAGCAACCGCCCGACACGCTCCCTACGATCCTTGGTCGCGTTCAGCACGTAGCTCCCCGACGGAAGCGATCCCGAATACACACGTACGTAGGTCAGCTTCCCGACGAACGGATCCGTCATGATTTTGAACGCCAGGGCACTGAAGGGCGCATCGTCGGAGGCTTCTCTCACCTCGTACGTCTCACTGTGTTGAGGCAAATGCCCCTGGATCGGAGGGATCTCCAAGGGCGATGGCAAGTAGTCGATCACCCCGTCGAGCATGGCTCGAATGCCCTTGTTCTTGAAGGCCGAGCCACAAAAAACCGGAAAAATCTTCCCGGCGATCGTCGCCGATCGAATGGCACGGATGACTTCGTCCGTCGTGAGCTCGTCGCCGCTGAGATATTTTCCCAGGAGTTCTTCGTCGTGTTCGACGGCCGCCTCGATGATCTCGTGCCTCAGCGTCGCGACCTTCTCCGCCAGCGAGTCGGGAACCTCACCTTCCTCCACCGGGGCACCGAGCTCGTCTTTGTAGTGAAGAGTCTTCTGCCGTACGATGTCCACGATCCCCGTAAAGAGCTCACCCTCGCCGAGAGGATACTGCACGGCGAAGGCGTTGGCTCCGAGTCTGTCCCTCATCATCGAGACGACATTTTCGAAATCGGCCCCGGTTCGGTCCATCTTATTGACCAGGGCAATTCGCGGAACGCCGTACCGGTCGGCCTGCCTCCAAACCGTCTCGGACTGTGGCTCCACACCCCCTACGGCACAAAAAACAGCGACCGCCCCGTCCAGAACTCGAAGCGATCGCTCTACCTCCGCCGTGAAATCCACGTGGCCGGGGGTATCGATAATGTTAATTCGGTACTCGGTGCCGGCTTTCTCCCAGTGGCAGGTCGTAGCGGCTGATGTGATCGTGATCCCTCGCTCCTGTTCCTGCTCCATCCAATCCATAGTGGCGGCACCCTCATGCACCTCACCGACCCGATGGAGGCGACCTGTATAGTACAGGACGCGCTCGGTCGTCGTCGTCTTACCGGCATCGATGTGCGCCATGATGCCGATATTCCGGAGGTCCTTGAGCGGGGTACGTCTAGGCATTTATTGTGATTCCGTCTCTTCCATAATTCGTCGAACTCTCTGAACCCTGGCGACCCTTCATAAAAAAGCGCGCGAACGTTTCGAAGCTGGAAGCGCTTGTTTCTCCTGCCGCCGTTGTCGGTGCCGCCGGCAGCATCCGCGCTTCGTGCCTCGACGCTCACGCGCGAGACAATCATTGAGTCTCTGGGAACGCCGCTAGCGGCTCCCGAAGCTCAAGCGGATTTTTCTACCAGCGATAGTGGGCGAACGCTTTGTTCGCCTCCGCCATCCGATGCGTGTCGTCCTTTATCTTGATGGTCGCTCCCTCTCCCCGGCTAGCAGCCAGGAACTCATACGCGAGGCGTTCCGCCATCGTCTTCTCACTCCGACGACGAGCGAAGCTGATGAGCCAACGGCTCGCTAGCGCAGCTCGGCGCTCCGGCCGAACCTCGATAGGCACTTGGTACGTGGCACCTCCCACACGCCGGCTCTTCACTTCAAGCGCCGGCTTGGCGTTGGTCAATGCTTGAGTAAAAGCGTTCATGCCTGGCTGGCCCGAACGCTCCTCGCATATCTCCAAGGCCCCGTAAAATATCTGCTCGGCCTGTGACTTCTTCCCATCAACCATGAGGTTGTTGATGAACTTGGTCACTTCGGTCGAGTCGTATCTCGGGTCCGGAATCAGCTCCCGGCGTACTGCTCTCGATCGTCTGCTCATGCTCGATCCACTATTGGGGCCGTTTGGCGCCGTACTTGGACCGACCTTGCCTTCGGTCCCCGACACCTGATGCGTCTAGCGTTCCTCGGACGATATGGTACCGCACGCCGGGCAAGTCTTTGACCCGGCCACCCCGGATGAGCACGATGGAGTGCTCCTGGAGGTTGTGTCCCTCGCCCGGGATATAGGACGTGACCTCATACCCGTTAGTCAGACGAACCCTCGCCACCTTCCGCAACGCAGAATTGGGCTTCTTCGGGGTCGTCGTGTACACGCGAGTGCAAACACCCCGCTTCTGTGGGCTCTTCTGCAACGCAGGGGACTTGTTCTTCTTCTGTAGTTCGCGACGTCCCTTGCGAACGAGCTGATTGATTGTAGGCATGTGAGCCCAACTCTCGTCGTCAAAAAAACGCGCCTTAGCAGCGCGGGTTCCCGGAGACGACAACAACGTCGAGGCCTCCGTTGCACAGACGGGAAATTTAAGAGAAATATGGGGGAAGTGTCAACGGGGTTCTGCCCCCTAAAAGCGGGGCTCAGCCTGGGCCTTCCGGGGGGTGGCATCGCCCCGGTTCCTAGTCCCCTTTTGCATCCCGCCTGGGAGTGCCGGAACCGGTACCCGATCCCCCGACCGCGGGCAAAGATCTCTGTCGGACGAGCGTCGGTATCTGGGTAATGAAATACGCCGCTCGTGAGACACACTCCCACAGCTGAAACGGCAGCCTGGGCAGCTCGTTGAACGGCCCCCCGACACCCACCGTAGCCTGAATCGGGTTCGGCCAACGGAGACGAACTGCTCTTGGCAGCTGGGCGGGGTGCCGGAAGCAGTACGCCATCGACGGAACACTATCCATATAATGCTCCTCGATCGACCACTGGCGGAGCACCGATGGAACGAGCCATCGGGGTAGGGGGCTGGCCTTCTCCCCCGTTGGAATGCCGTCCAGGCGGGCGCCGAGAAGCTCGTGTGCCAGACCCAGCGTGGACGTCACCCAATCCGCGTGGCGCTGGTCTCCCCAGAGCAAATACTCCCAATCGAAATCCTCCGGTAGAGATTCCAGGACGACGGCGACGTCGCACAACCAGCGGGCGCGGTACAAGCCATGGCGCTACATGTGTATCCACATGTAGCGGAGATGATCTTCGCTTCCCAAGATGCGCACGTCGTATTCGCCCAGCTGCACCAGCTGGGAACGCTCGAAGACATCCTCCAGCGAAGGACGGTGGAGCTGGGGCAGGCCCTCGTGCAAATCGACTACGACGGCCTCGGCCGCCAGAGTGGCAAGTGCAGCCACCGCGACGCCGTGCTGTTCCGGCCGAACACACAGGTCGATGTCGCCGTAGGGACGTATCCCGCGTTCGGGGTACAGTCGAGCGACCGCCCAGCCCTTGACCAACAGCGGCTCCACACCCGCCGACCGAAGCGCAGGCGCCCACCACCTTGCGCCCCAACCGTCGAGCGAAAGAGCCGTCATCTTCCCGCAGCGACGGTCTGCAGCGAAGCCGTAGAGCGCAGCGTCGGCGCGCAGGGAAGGTGACGGCTCTTTCGCTCGATCAGTCCGCCGTAGCTCCCTCCAACCCCGCAAGCGATTCCTCAGGATCCGTCAGCGGCAGAATCTCTTCTTCGTAGAACGACTGCTCTACCATGAACTCCACATCGTCGTATCGGTGCACACCCGTTCCTGCCGGAATCAAGTGACCGATGATGATGTTTTCCTTGAGACCCTTGAGATCGTCCCTCGCCCCACGAACCGCCGCGTCTGTCAGAACTCGCGTCGTCTCCTGGAAGGATGCCGCCGAGATGAACGATTCGGTGGTCAGGCTCGCCTTGGTGATCCCCAACAGGAGCGGCTCTGAGCGGGCCGGTTTCTCCTCGGCCTGGATCGCCGTGCGGTTGACCTTCCTGAACTCGACGCGGTCTACATTCTCACCCTCGAGAAGCATCGTCTCGCCGGGATCGATGATCCGAACCTTCTGAAGCATCTGACGGACGATGACGCCGATATGTTTGTCGTTGATCTTCACGCCCTGAAGTCGATACACCTCTTGGATCTCATTCAGGAGGTATTCCTGGACGGCCCGGGGGCCCCGAATCTTCAAGATGTCGTGAGGATTGATCGGGCCCTCCGAAAGTCGATCACCCGCCCGCACCCGGTCCCCCTCATGGACGCGCATGTGCTTACCCACCGGAACGGCGTAGCCTCGCTCTTCCTCCGCACCTGCCTCTGGGGTAACGATGACCTCACGCTTGCCGCGCTTGATGTCCCCGAAGCGGATCTCTCCGTCGATCTCCGTGATCACTGCGGGGTCCTTGGGCCGGCGGGCCTCAAAGAGCTCGGCAACCCGAGGCAGACCCCCCGTGATATCCCGAGTCTTGTACACGTCTCTGCTGATCTTAGCGATCGTATCACCAGGCGCGATCTCGTCGCCATCTCGGATCGAGAGTGCAGCCCCCACCGGTATGATGAACTCGCGGAGCTTCTTCGCTTTCTTCGTTTTCTGGCGAATCTGAATGGTCGGGTGAAGCTTCTTGTCCCGATCCTCGATGATCGTCATCTGGCGACGTCCGGTCGACTCGTCGAGCTCTTCCCGCATGGTCTGCTCGTCGATGATATCGATGAACTTTATCACACCACCCGAGTCGGCGACGATCGGCTCCGTGTAGGGATCCCAACTGAACAGCTGATCCCCTGATTCGATGACCTGCCCCTCGTCGATCATCAATGTGGCGCCGTAGGGAACGCTCAACCGGCTGCGCACCTGCCCTTCGGGCGTCCTGAGAATGATCTGGCCCTCACGGGACGTGACGATGTTCGTGTCGTTCGGTGTCTTAACCGTCGTGACCCGATCGAAAGACGCTACGCCGTTGATCTTCGAGCGCCGTTGGGTCTGAGCCGCGATCCGCGCTGCGGTTCCTCCGATGTGGAACGTCCGGAGCGTGAGCTGAGTCCCCGGTTCACCGATCGACTGGGCCGCCAGGATTCCCACGGCCTCACCGATGTCCACCAACTGCATGGTCGCCAGGTTACGGCCGTAACATTTTTGACACAGTCCCCGTTTCGCTTCACACGTCAGCACAGATCGAATTTTTACGACCTGGATACCGGCGGCCTCGACGGCCTCGGCCGCTTCGTCTTCGATGAGTTCATCCGCGCGGATCAGAAGCTCTCCATCGATCAGATCGTAGACGTCCTCGAGCGCCGTGTTGCCGACGATTCTGTCTGGCAAGGGCTCGATGATGTCTTCGCCCTCCTTCAACGCCACCATGTCCAGGCCGAGAATAGTCCCGCAATCCTTCTCGCTGGTGGTCACGTCCTGGGCGACATCGACGAGGCGACGTGTGAGGTATCCCGCGTCCGCGGTCTTGAGCGCCGTGTCAGCCAGCCCCTTCCGGGCTCCGTGAGTGGAGATGAAGTACTCCACCACCGTCAATCCCTCGCGGAAGTTCGACTTGATCGGGCTCTCGATGATCTCGCCGATGCCCCCCGTCAATTTCTTCTGAGGCTTCGCCATGAGGCCGCGCATACCCGCCAACTGCCGCATCTGATCGCGATTACCTCGGGCCCCCGAAGTCATCATCATATAGACGGGGTTGAAGCCCTCCTGGGAGCGCTCCAAGCGATCCACCATCGCATCGGCAACATCGTTGTTCGCGTGCGTCCACGTATCGATGACCTTGTTGTAGCGCTCGCCGTTGGAGATGTAGCCACTCGCATAGGCCTTCTGGAACCGTGTCACTTGCTCACCGGCCTCCTCGATAATCTTCAATTTTGCCTCAGGCACCTCGAGATCGGCGATGCCCACGCTGACGCCACCCATCGTGGCATAGCGGAAGCCGAAGTCCTTCAGGGAATCGAGGAACTCCGTGGTGCGGTTCAGGCCGACTGTCGTGAAGCACTCGAAGATCAGGTCTCCGAGTTCTTTCTTACCGAACGTCTTATTGAAGAACCCCAGCTCCTCCGGAATGATGGAGTTGAAGAGCACGCGCCCCGCAGTGCTTCGGACCCATTTGCCTTCATGTTCCTCGTCGCCATCGGAGTGATTGGGTACCCAATACCAACACGGGCTCCCGAACTCCAGTCGCCTCAACTCGAGTGCCATCTCGATTTCGCCGAACGTGGAGAGATGCGGAGCATCTTTGAACAGCTTGTCCAGATCCTCTCCGGCCTTCTCGCGGGCGTTCTTCAGCGCCCTGCTGTTGTAGGCTACTTCCTCGAGATCGGAGATTTCCAGCGACGGCTTGGTCAGGTAATAACAACCGATGACCATATCTTGAGACGGCGCAACCACGGGTCGACCGTTGGAGGGAAGTAGAATGTTGTTGCTCGAGAGCATGAGCACCCTCGCCTCCAACTGTGCCTCGAACGACAACGGTACGTGGACCGCCATCTGGTCGCCATCGAAGTCCGCGTTGAACGCCGCGCACACGAGGGGGTGGATACGAATCGCCTTCCCCTCTACGAGCACGGGCTCGAACGCCTGAATGCCGAGCCGGTGCAGGGTCGGCGCCCGGTTCAGAAGAACCGGGTGGTCCTTGATGATGTCTTCGAGCACCTCATAGACCTTCGGATCGTCGCGCTCGACGATCTTCTTGGCCCTCTTGACCGTCTCGGCCTCCCCACGCTTCTCCAGCTCGTGGATGATGAACGGCTTGAACAACTCGACGGCCATAGCCTTGGGAAGACCGCACTGGTGCAGCTTGAGCTCCGGACCGACCACGATGACCGAACGCCCCGAATAGTCGACACGCTTGCCGAGCAGGTTCTGACGGAAGCGACCCTGCTTTCCCTTGAGCATGTCGGAGAGAGACTTGAGCGGACGCTTACCCCGACCGCGAATGGCCTTCGACCGACGCCCGTTGTCGAACAACGCGTCCACGGCCTCCTGGAGCATGCGTTTCTCGTTCCGAAGAATGACCTCCGGAGCACGCATGTCGATCAGTTTCCTGAGGCGGTTGTTCCGGTTGATCACCCTCCGGTACAAGTCATTGAGGTCAGAGGTCGCGAAACGTCCCCCATCGAGGGGCACGAGCGGCCGCAGGTCGGGCGGAATGACCGGAATCACGTCCATGATCATCCACTCTGGACGGTTCCGCTCACCCGACCTGTCACCCGAGTGACGGAGCGCATCGACGACCTTCAACCTCTTGAGTTTCTTTTTCTTGCGGTGCTGAGACGTTTCCGTCGCGATCTCGATTCGTAACCACTGTGCCAGACGGTTGAGTCCTTTTCCGTCGGAGTTACGATCGTTGATCCTCCGCTCGGGGCTGTCGAGCAACTTGAGTAGCGTACGCACGCCCTCCGCACCGATTTCCGCCTTGAATCTCTCGTCGCCCTTGTCGCGCGCCTTCACACGGAGGTCGTAGTACTCGTCTTCATCGAGCAGGTCGAGGAACTCCACGTCCTGCTTACCCGGCACCGTCACCACGTACGAGGCGTAGTAAACCACCTTCTCGAGGTCCCGGAGCGTCATCCCAACCAGGTAACCCAACTGACTGGGGAGCGTCTTGAAGAACCAGATGTGACAGATGGGAACGGCCAATTCGATGTGGCCCATGCGCTCTCGGCGCACCTTGGACAAGGTGACCTCGACGCCACAGCGGTCGCATACGTGTCCGCGGAAGCGGATCCTCTTGAACTTTCCACAGTGACACTCCCAATCCTTGACCGGACCGAAAATGCGCTCGCAGAAGAGTCCGTCCCGTTCCGGCTTGAAGGAGCGGTAATTGATGGTTTCGGGCTTGGTCACCTCACCGAACGACCAAGACCGAATCTCCTCTGGAGACGCGATCCTGATCTGGATGAAGTCAAAGTCGGCCGCACGCTGGTCTTTGGACCTGGGAAAATCGATCATACTTCAAACACCCCGAGGGTTTGGGCGGCATTCCGGCTAGAGCTCCACATGCTAATTACTCCTCCCGTCCGAGCGTGACGGATAGTCCGAGAGCCTGCAGCTCTTTCACCAAGACGTTGAACGATTCAGGTATTCCCGGCATCGGAAGATTGTCACCCTTCACGATCGCCTCGTAGACCTTCGAACGCCCCGTAACGTCGTCGGACTTCACCGTCAGAATCTCCTGAAGCGTGTGGGCGGCCCCATACGCTTCGAGAGCCCAGACCTCCATCTCCCCAAATCGCTGGCCTCCGAACTGGGCCTTGCCCGCCAGAGGCTGCTGCGTCACGAGGGAGTAGGGTCCGATGCTCCTGGAATGGATCTTGTCGTCGACCAAGTGGCTCAACTTGAGCATGTAGATGATCCCCACGGTCACGGGGAAGTCGAACTGACGTCCACTCCGCCCGTCCCGCAGCATCACCTTTCCGTTGGGCAGGATCTTCGCAGCATCCATGATTTCGAAAGCCGCCGCATCCAAGCCCTCATTGAGCTTCCTTTTCCGGGATAGGAAAGCTATCTGCGGGAAAGCTTCCGCGAAGTCCACCCCGCGTCGTTCGGCAAGCTCCTTCCCGGCTGCGACCAGGTACTTCTTCAAAGCACCGAAGAACTCCCCCTGTGCCTTCGAGAGCTTGAGACCGAGATAGGCGTCTACGGTGCGGCCGATGCCGACTTTCCGAGGGTCACGTCCATTTCCGTTTCCGGAGTGATGTACGTCCTTCGGGGGCAGCACGTGTGCCAACCCGAGAAGCCCTCTAGTTGAGTCATCATCGAGCGCCGGCAGCTCGGCCTTGATAGCCAGGCACTCGTGGGCCCAACGCAGCCCGGCGAGCTTGAGGAGCAATCCGACCTCGTCCTCTGAAGCACCGTGAAAGACCGGGGTCTTGGCTTCGAAGCCCAAGACTCGTGCCGCCCAACCCAGATGGGTCTCGAGGACCTGCCCAACATTCATGCGGGAGGGAACCCCGAGCGGGTTCAACACAATCTCTACCGGTCTCCCGTCGGGCAGGAACGGCATGTCCTCCTCGGGAGCGATACGCGCTACGATGCCCTTGTTCCCGTGCCGGCCAGCCATCTTGTCGCCGACGGAGACTTTCCGCTTCTCGGCGATATAGACCTTGACGAGCTGCACCACACCGGGCGGGAGCTCATCGGGCTGGAACACCTTGTCGATCTGCTCCTCCGTCTTCGTCTTGACACGCTCGATGCGGCGCATGGCTTCGTCCACGACACGGCGTAACTTCACGCTCGCATCCTTGTTCTTCACCTTGAACGTGGCGAGATCCATCTTGGAGAAGTCCAGGGCGGCCAGCACCTCTTGCGTCAGCCTGGTCCCTTCCTCGAGGAAGGGTTCCACAGTGCCCCGTTTAAGCGCGAGGGCGACCGTATTTTGGCGGAGAATCTCGTAAAGCTCATCGTCCCTGGCCGCCGACACACGCACGATCTCGTCGCGCTCCTGCTGTCGCAGCTCTCCGATTCGGGCCCCGTGCTCCTTCTCCAGAAGTGGATCGTCGATCCGCCGCGAGAAGATCTTCACGTCGATGACGGTCCCGCCCATTCCGGGTGGGACCCGGAGTGACGAGTCTTTGACGTCCTTGGCTTTTTCGCCGAAGATCGCGGTAAGAAGCTTCTCTTCCGGAGAAAGCTCGGTCTCCCCCTTGGGTGTGATCTTACCCACGAGGATATCACCGCTCTTCAGGTGGGCCCCGGTCCGCACGATCCCACGCTCATCCAGGTCCACGAGATTTTCCTCGGCCACATTAGGGATCTCGCGAGTGATCTCCTCCATCCCCCGCTTGGTATCCCTCACATGGAGTTCCAGCTCCTGGATGTGTATCGAGGTGAACACGTCCTCCTTCACCAGTTTTTCACTGATGACGATGGCGTCTTCGTAGTTGTACCCGTACCAGGGCATGAACGCGACCAGCACGTTCCGTCCGAGAGCGAGCTCACCGTTATCCGTGGACGGGCCATCGGCGATGATCTTGCCCGGGTCAATCTCCTGGCCAGTCATCACGAGCGGTCTCTGATTGATCGCCGTGTCCTGGTTGGTTCTCCAGAACTTCTTGAGCCGATAACGATCATACTGCGCCAATTTCGCCAACGGCTGATCCGTCTCGCCGGGGACGATAGAGCCGGTATCCACCAGGATTTCGTCGGCGGTCACGCTCACCACTTTGCCTCCGCGGCGTGACGTGATCACGGCACCGGAGTCGCGAGCCACCTTGAACTCGAGGCCGGTCCCGACCAGCGGTGCATCGGGAAACAGCAATGGTACGGCCTGCCGCTGCATGTTCGATCCCATCAGGGCTCGGTTGGCATCATCGTGCTCGAGGAACGGGATCAGGGCAGCCGCGACGGACACCAACTGGTCCGGCGCCACGTCCATGTAGTCGATGTTTTTCGGCTCGAGGAGCGGAAAGTCTCCCTTCTCACGACAGAGCACCAAATCCCTGACGTAATTCCCTTTACTGTCCAACGGGGCATTCGCCTGAGCGATCCGTGCTTCCTCCTCCTCGTTGGCGGACAACCACTCGATGTGGTTCGTCACCTTCCCCTTGGCCACTCTACGATAGGGCGTCTCGACGAAGCCGAGCTCGTTAATGCGGCTATAGGTCGTCAGGGACGTGATCAGACCGATGTTCGGACCCTCTGGCGTCTCGATCGGACACATCCGCCCGTAATGGGAATAGTGGACGTCCCGCACTTCGAAGCCAGCGCGCTCCCTGGTGAGGCCACCCGGGCCCAGGGCGGAGAGACGTCGCTTGTGCGTCAACTCGGCCAAGGGATTCGTTTGGTCCATGAACTGGCTCAGCTGCGACGAGCCGAAGAAGGCTTGGATCACCGCAGACACCGTGCGCGCGTTCACGAGGTCATCGATATTGACCTTTTCCGGATCGGTGTTGATGGACATCCGTTCCTTGACGAGGCGCGCCATGCGGGAGAGTCCCACGGAGAACTGGTTGGCGATCAACTCGCCGACCGTACGGACTCGACGGTTACCGAGGTGGTCGATGTCGTCCGTGCTGCCACGACCCTCGCTCAGCTCGATGAGATACCGAAGGATCTCGATGAAGTCGTCTTTCGTGAGCACCGTTTCATGACTGGGGACTTTCGAGCCCAAACGCTTGTTGATCTTGTAGCGCCCTACCCGACCGAGGTCGTAGCGCTTGGGATCGAAGAACACACGTTCGAGTGCGGCACGCGCCGTCTCCATGTTGGGCGCGTCGCCCGGGCGTAACAGGGAATAGATGGCCGAGAGTGCCTCTTCCTCGTTGGTCGTGGGATCCTTACGCAGTGAGTTCTTGATGATCGGGCTCTCACCCCGACCGGTGTCGTGCTCACTAATGTAGATCTTGACCTTCTTGAGACCGGCACGCTCCAGCAGCTCCACGACCTCGTCGTCGATTTCAGAGGACGCCTCGATCAGCACCTCGCCTGTGTCACGATCAACCACCTCGTCGACGAGGACGGATCCGAGGATCTCCTTGGTGCCCAGCTTGTCCTCGACCCTCGGATCGACGGTCTTGGTGGTGAAGAAGAGCTGATAGATATCTGCGTCCGTGCTCGCGCCGAATGCCCTGAGCAGGGCCGTCGCGGGAAACTTCTTCTTCTTATCGATGTGGACGTAGCAGATGTCGTTGATGTCGATCGTGAACTCGACCCAGGACCCCCTGAACGGGATGATCCTCGCACTGTGCAGCTTCGAGCCGTTCGGGTGAATGTTCTGCTCGAACACGACACCCGGTGAACGGTGCAACTGGCTCACCACGACTCGTTCGGCACCATTGATGATGAACGTGCCCAACTTGGTGAGGAGAGGGAGATCACCGAGATAGACTTCCTTCTCGATGATGTCACCCGGACGCTTCTCGGCGTCCTCCAGGGTCTCCCACACGATCAACCGGAGCTTCGCCTTGAGAGGCGCAGCATAGGTCATATCGCGTTCGATGCACTCCTCTACAGAGTATTTCGGCTCCCCCAGCGAAGCCGCAACGTACTCTAGAGTGAAGTTCTCGCTGACGTCGGAGATCGGGAAGATCTCCGCGAACACTCGATCGAGAGCGAAATCCCACTGCTCTTTTGGATCAACGTCCTGCTCCACGAGTTTCTCGAAGGAGCGGATTTGGACATCCAACAGATTGGGCATCGGCATGATCGAATCGAGCTTGGCAAAGCTCACGACCGGACGGGCATCATTCCTAGTATCCAAGGGTTTTCCCCATTTCAGGCTCGTACCTCAAAAGAGGCCGAACGAGCATGTGGTCGATGACGACGAGACCTGCGGACTCCGAAGCACACATACACCGCTCCAGAGGCCCACACTTGTTGGTCCCATAGTATTGGGCTCCCCCGCCTGCGAGCCCGATTGGACGTCCCTCGGCCGAACCGAGAGGTGGCGTCACGGGATTGACCTACTTCAGGGCTACCGTTGCTCCCTTCTCCTCCAGCTTCGCCTTGACTTGCTCGGCCTCGTCCTTCGAGAGCCCCTCCCTGACGGTACTCGGGGCGCTGTCGACCAGGTCCTTGGCTTCCTTTAGCCCTAGGCTGGTCACCTCACGGACAACCTTGATAACCTGGATCTTCTTGTCCCCAATGCCCTCGAGAACGACATCGAACTCATCCTTCTCTTCGGCGGCATCCGCTCCACCATCGGCAGCACCGGCGCCGGCCGCTGGTGCTACAGCGACGGCGGTGACGTTGAACTTCTCCTTGAACGCATCGACGAATTCCGACAATTCTAGGACGGTCATGCCGCCGATGGTCTCGAGAAGCTCTTCTTGGTTGGTCGCCACGATCTGGCTTCCTCCTCGGTTCATCCAGCCTCAGGCCGGAATTGGTCAACAAAACTTCTTCTATGCGGGGTGACCCGTCTCCTAGTCCCCCTGTCCCTCTCCCTCTTTTTTCTCCCGAAGGGCCTCGAACAGACCCGACATCTCTTGAATCTTCGCCTCGAGCACGCTCGCGAAGGCGGCCATGGGCGCCTCGAACGCGCCGGCTAGCTGCGCGAGTAGCTCCGCCCGCGGAGGCACCTTGGCCAGACGCCCGATTTCTTCGGCTGAGACCAATTTGTTGTCGACGATGCCGAGTTTGAATGCCGGCTTGTCATCGTGTTCCTTCGCGAAGTCGCTGACCGCCTTGGCCGGCTCGACAATGCCTTCATAGCCCAGAACGACCCCGGTGGGACCTGAGAGGGCCTCCGAGATATCAGGAAGATCCAGCCCCTCGATAGCCCGCTTGACCAGTCGGTTCTTCACGACCAGGTATTCGGCCCCGCAGTTCCGGAGGTCCTGCCGGAGACGGGTCATGGCCTTGACGTCCAACCCTGAGAAATCCGTGAGGTATAGGACCGGAGCGCCTTGCACCTTCTCCCGGAAATCCCCGATGAAGCTGTCCTTTTCCGTCCGATTCATCTATGGGCTCCGACGAAACAGGTTGGGATCGATCGAAACACCTGGCCCCATTGTACTCGAGAGCGTGACGCTCTTGACGTAGGTGCCCTTGGACGCGGACGGCTTGGCTCGCACGATGGAGTCCATGATCGCATTCAAATTGTCATTGAGCTGGTCCGCCGAAAACGAGACACGACCGATGGGCACATGCACATTACCAGTCTTGTCTACACGATATTCGATTTTGCCTGCCTTGATCTCGCCGACAGCCCGGCCGATATCGAAGGTTACCGTTCCACCTTTCGGCGTCGGCATGAGTCCTCGAGGTCCGAGAATCCGTCCGAGCGGACCGACTTTACCCATGAGGTCCGGAGTGGCGACGCAGACGTCGAAGTCCAACCAACCCTGTTGGATCTTATCGACGTACTCGACCCCGACGTAGTCGGCACCGGCCTCCGTGGCTTCGGTCTCCTTCTCTCCCTGAGCGATCACCAAGACTCGAACAGATTTTCCCGTGCCGTGAGGCAGGACTACGGTGCCTCGCACAACCTGATCGGCCTTGCGTGGATCGACGTTGAGGCACGTGGCGACCTCGACGGTTTCGTCGAACTTCGCGAACGCGACGTCCTTTACCATCTGGACGGCCTCATCGGGCTTGAATTGGGAGCCCTCAGGCAACTTGGCCTGGGCATCCCGAAATCGCTTACCGTGTTTTGACATTACTCTGAACCGACTTGTTTAGCCCTCCCACCCGAGGCGGCTCTCATCGGGTGGTTCATCGGACTCTCTTTAACTCTCAGGATACCTCGATGCCCATCGACCGGGCACTCCCAGACAACATCCGTACCGCAGCATCCATGTCCGTGGTGTTGAGATCCTCCATCTTGATCCCAGCGATCTCCTCGAGCTGCGCGCGGGTGACCGTCCCCACCTTCTCGCGATTCGGCTCACCCGAGGCCTTTTGGAGACCCGCAGCCTTCTTGATGAGAAAAGAAGCCGGCGGCGTCTTGGTTATGAACGAGAAAGAGCGATCGGCATAGACCGTGATCTCCACCGGAATCGTCACACCCTGCTGCTGCTGCGTCTTCGCGTTGAACTGCTTACAGAATTCCATGATGTTCAGGCCGCGCTGACCCAAGGCGGGCCCGACCGGAGGAGCAGGATTCGCCTGCCCGCCCGTGACATGCAGCTTGATGTATCCCGTAATTTTCTTTGCCATATTCCAACTCTATCTCCGAGACCCTGCCGTGCGTCTCTAGAATCCCTTCAATTGGGTGTAGTCCAACTCGACCGATGTAGGCCTTCCGAAGAGTGAGACCTCCACCTTGACCTTGCCCTTTTCCGGGTCAATCCCCTTGATGGTCCCAGAGAAATCACTGAAGGGCCCTTGGGTTACCTCTACGACCTGATCTATGTGGAATGGAATCTCTTCCTGGGTTCCATCGTCGTCGCGTTCGATCTCGATTCCGAGGATCTTTTTGATCTCGTCATCATGTAGCGGTTGCGGAGATTTTCCGGCGCCTACGAACTTGATGACCCCCTGGATATTGTTCACCACGTGCATGGTCCTCTCATTGAGATCCATGCTGACCAGCACGTAGCCCGGATACAGTCGCTTGGTGACGGTGACCCGCTTGCCATTGCGAATCTCCACCACGTCCTGAGTCGGGACGACAACCTCTCGGATTCCAGCAGCTTCTCCCTCAACGCTTTCTTCTTCGATTCGACGCTGGATCAGCCTTTGGACCTTGTTCTCGTGCCCGGAATAGGTCTGAACCGCATACCACTTCGAGTCCGTCATGATCCCCATCGATACCACGCCCTCAGGCGCCGAAGGCCCCCATGATCAAGCCGATCACGGCTCGAGACGCCCTGTCCATAATCCATATGACCGCAGAAATCAGAATAACAAAAACAATAACCACCAGGGTCGCACTCTTGAGCTGATCGTAGTCGGGCCAGGTCACCTTCCCCATCTCGTCCCAGCACTCTTCGACGAATACCTTCGTCGCCGAAATTTTCTCTCCGATCGCCATGGGCCGCTTCTCTACTTGGTCTCTTTGTGTGCCGTATGGTGCCGGCACCGCGGGCAATACTTGCGATACTCGACCCGCTCGGGATGCAGACGCTTGTTCTTGGTCTGGTGATAATTCCGCTCCTCACACTCCGTACAACCAAGAATGATCTTGTCTCTAGCCATGACTTCCTCTCATGTCCCCCCCCGCCCGCGCGCCCTCTCGGGCGTACCGACGGAGTCCCACTATTGTCTGAAGGGACTTCGCCTTGTCTCTATCTACTCG